>NZ_JBEZXR010000040.1:0-78963 GCF_040638135.1 Streptomyces sp. NPDC026673
GCGCCCGCCTCGACGCCGAGGTACGCGTCGGCGGCGAATCCGGCACCGGCGAGACCGTGCTGCTCCGCCTGCACGGCGAACTCGCCGACCACGCCGAGAGTGTCGTGCTGCCGCTGCTGCTGCCCGACGCCCCCGTCGTGGTGTGGTGGCCTGAGGACGCCCCGGCGAACCCCGCCGAGGACCTGCTGGGTCAGCTGGCCGCGCGCCGGATCACCGACGCGGCGGCCACCGAGGACCCGGTCGCCTCGCTGGGGCTGCGCGCCGAGACGTACATCCCCGGCGACACCGACCTCGCCTGGACCCGGATCACCCCGTGGCGCAGCGTGCTGGCCGCGGCCCTGGACCAGAAGCAGGCCGCGGTCAAGGGCGCCGTCGTCGAGGGCGAGGCGTACAACCCGAGCACGGAGCTGCTCGGGCTGTGGCTCGCTCGCCGGCTCGGTGTGCCCGTCAAGCGGAAGATCTCCGACGGCCCCGGCATCACCGCCGTACGGCTGGCGACCGCGGACGGGGAGATCTGCCTCGACCGTCCGACCGGCTCTCTCGCCGAGCTGGCCATCCCGGGTCAGCCGGACCGGCACGTGGCGCTGCAGCGGCGGGCGACCTCGGACCTGATCGCCGAGGAGTTGCGCCGGCTCGACCCCGACGAGGCGTACGCGGCCTCGGTCAAGTTCGGCGTGGACCAGCTGGTGCGCGCCGAGGACGCTGCCGCCGAGCCGGCCGCCGCTGCGGCGGGGCCCGCGCAGAACGGCGGCCCGGGCAAGAAGGCGGTCGCCAAGTGACGGCACCTCAGGTGGTCGTCCACCGGGACAAGGAGCTGATGGCGCAGGCCGCGGCGGCCCGGCTGATCACGAAGATCGTGGACGCCCAGGCCGCCCGCGGCTCCGCCTCGGTGGTGCTGACCGGCGGCCGTAACGGCAACGCCCTGCTCGCCGCCCTGGCCGGTTCCCCGGCCAGGGACGCGGTGGACTGGGCGCGGCTGGATCTGTGGTGGGGCGACGAGCGGTTCCTGCCCTCGGGCGATCCCGAGCGCAATGACACCCAGGCCCGTGAGGCGCTGCTCGACCTGGTTCCGGTCGACCCGTCGCGGGTGCACCCCATGCCCGCCTCGGACGGGCCGCTCGGCAACGACGCGGACGCCGCCGCCGAGGCCTACGCGCAGGTACTGGCGGAGGCGGCCGGGCCTGAGGACCACGGCCCGGTGCCCTCCTTCGACGTGCTGATGCTCGGTGTGGGGCCGGACACGCACGTGGCCTCGCTGTTCCCCGGCCACCCCGGGGTGCGCGAGACCGAGCGCACGGTCGTCGGCGTGCACGGCTCCCCCAAGCCGCCGCCGACCCGGATCTCCCTCACCCTGCCCGCCATCCGCGCCGCCCGCGAGGTCTGGCTGCTGGCGGCGGGTGAGGACAAGGCGGGCGCCGTGGCCATCGCCCTGTCCGGGCCCGGCGAGATCCAGGCCCCGGCGGCGGGCGCCCACGGGCGGGCCCGCACGCTGTGGCTGCTCGACCGCACGGCGGCCGCGAAGCTGCCCCCGCAGCTCTATCCGCCGTCGTCCCCGTGACGCCGTAACCGGTTGGCGGCAGAAGGCGGAAGACGCCGGGCGGGCTCCTCGGAGCCCGCCCGGCGTCCGCGTCTCAGCGGCCGCGTAGCGACCGGTAGGCGGCCACGAGGGCCTGGGTGGACGCGTCCAGCCCGGCGACGTCCGCGCCCACGGTCAGGGCGGGCTCCACGCGCTTGGCGAGGACCTTGCCGAGTTCGACGCCCCACTGGTCGAAGGAGTCGATGTCCCAGATCGCGCCCTGGACGAAGACCTTCTGCTCGTACAGCGCCACGAGCTGGCCCAGCACGGACGGGGTCAGCTCCTTGGCGAGGATGGTCGTCGTCGGGCGGTTGCCCTGGAAGGTGCGGTGCGGGACCTGCTCCTCCGGGACGCCTTCGGCCCGGACCTCCTCGCTGGTCTTGCCGAAGGCCAGCGCCTGGGTCTGGGCGAAGAAGTTCGCCATCAGCAGGTCGTGCTGGGCGGCGAAGGCCGACTCCAGTTCGTCCACGGGGTTGGCGAAGCCGATGAAGTCGGCGGGGATGAGCTTCGTGCCCTGGTGCAGCAACTGGTAGTAGGCGTGCTGCCCGTTGGTGCCGGGGGTGCCCCACACGACCGGGCCGGTCTGCCAGCCGACGGGCCTGCCGTGGCGGTCCACGTACTTGCCGTTGGACTCCATGTCGAGCTGCTGCAGGTAGGCCGTGAACCTCGACAGGTAGTGGCTGTACGGCAGGACCGCGTGCGCCTGCGCGTCGAAGAACTGGCCGTACCAGACGCCCAGCAGGCCCATCAGCAGCGGCGCGTTGGCCTCCGGAGGGGCGGTGCGGAAGTGCTCGTCGACGAGGTGGAAGCCGGCCAGCATCTCCCGGAACTGCTCCTCGCCGATGGCGATCATCAGCGAGAGCCCGATGGCGGACGGGTACGAGTAGCGGCCGCCGACCCAGTCCCAGAACTCGAACATGTTGTCGGTGTCGATACCGAACTTGGAGACCTCCGCCGCGTTCGTGGAGACCGCCACGAAGTGGAAGCGGACCGCGGCTTCGTCGCCGCCCAGCCCGTCGAGCAGCCACTCGCGCGCCGAGGTGGCGTTGGTGATGGTCTCGATGGTGGTGAAGGTCTTGGACGCGACGATGAACAGCGTCTCCGCCGGGTCCAGGTCGTGGACGGCCTCGTGGAGGTCGGCCCCGTCGACATTGGACACGAAGCGGAAGGTGAGCGAGCGGTCGGTGTACGCGCGCAGCACCTCGTAGGCCATCGCCGGTCCCAGGTCGGAGCCGCCGATGCCGATGTTCACGATGTTCTTGATGCGGCGTCCGGTCGAACCGACCCACTTGCCGGTGCGGACGGAGTGCGCGAAGCTCCCCATCCGGGTGAGCACATGGTGGACGCCGGGCACCACGTTGACACCGTCGACCTCGATCTCGGCCGACAGCGGCGCCCGCAGCGCCGTGTGCAGCACGGCGCGGTCCTCGGTGACGTTGATCTTCTCGCCGCGGAACATGGCGTCCCGCAGCTCGGCGACACCGGTGGCCGCCGCGAGCTCGCGCAGCAGACGCAGCGTCTCGTCGGTCACCAGGTGCTTGGAGTAGTCCAGATGGAGATCGCCGACCTGCACGGTGTAGCGCCGCGCGCGGTCCGGGTCGGCGGCGAACAGCTCCCGCAGGTGGGTCGCGCCCAGCTCCTCGCGGTGCTTGGCGAGCGCGTGCCACTCGGGCCGCTGGTCGAGACGGGTTCGGCCCTGCGTGTTGGTATCGGACATCAGTCCACTTCTCCTCGTCCTCCTACTGCAGGTCCAAACTAGTTGATTACTTGCACGCCGTTCTTTCACGTCCGGTGTCCGGCGTGGTGACGATCGGACGAAGAACGGGCAACGCGCACCCCAGCAGCGCGGCCGCGAGCAGCAGCGGGGCGTTCAGTGCCAGGACCTCGGCGGCGACGCCGCCCAGCAGGGCGCCGAGCGGAGCCCCCGCGACGCCCAGGGTGCGCATCGCCGCGCTGACCCGGCCCAGCAAGTTCTCGGGGGTGCGCTGCTGCATCAGGGTGGTCTCGTTGACGTTCCACACCATGCTCAGGGCGCCGAAGACGGCCAGCGCGACCGCGGTCACCGGCAGCGAGCGCACGGTGCCGGCCAGGACCAGGCAGCCGGCCTGGAGGGCAAGGCCCGGCGCCAGGCTCTTGACGCGGCCGCCCAACAGCGCCGAGAGCCGCCCCGCGGCCGCTCCCCCGGCCACGCTGCCGACACCGTACGCGACCAGCACGAGCGCGTACCCGGTGTGGCCGGCGTGGAGCCACCCCGTGACATGGAGGACGAGGGTCGCCACCAGAGCGCCGATGCCTATGTTGACGACGGTGTTCGCCGTGCACAGCGCCCGCAGCACACGATCCCGCCACAACACCCGCAGGCCCTCGGCGATGTCCTGCCGCAGGGTGCGGCCCGGGGCCCGCGCGGGTCGCTCGGGCGCCGCCGGCCGCAGCGAGGCCACCAGCACCGCGGCGGCCGCGTAGGTGAGGGCGTCCACCCCGAAGGGCAGGGCCGCCGCGAGGCCGAACAGCGGCGGCACCAGCGGTGCGGCCAGGAACGTCCCGGCCACGGTCTGACCGGTCATCAACCGGGCGTTGGCACGGCCCAAGGCGCCGGTGGGGACCACCGCCGGCAGCAGAGCCGTCGCGGCGTTGTCGAAGAGCGTCTGCAGCGACGTCAGGGCGAAGGCCAGCGCGAGCAGCAGCACGATGCCCGCCCGGTCCAGCCACACGGCGAGCGCGAAGGCCGCCATGAGCGCCCCTCGTACGGCGTCCACGGCCCACATGGCGCGCCGCTGGTCCACCCGGTCGGCGACCGCGCCGCCGAGCAGCCCGAACAGGATCCACGGCACGAACCCGGCCGCGGTGACCAGCGAGACCAGCAGCGGCGAGTCCGTCAAACCCACGGCGAGCAGCGGCAGCGCCGCCCCGCGCAGCCCGTCACCGAAGCGCGAGACCGCCGCGGCCGTCCACAACCGCCCGAATCCGCCCCGCCACGCGGGCGCGCGTTCCTCCTGGCGCACGGTCCCGACGCTCATGATGCCCCCCGCGGTCACTCGTCGATCTGTCGTGACAGACCGTAGCGGGGGCCACTGACAATTCCCCTTCGCCGCAGGTCGGAGGGCTCTGTTCAGAAGCCGCCGCGGTGCAGTCGCTCTCCGTAGTGCTGCTCCAGGACGAGATTGCGCTCGAAGCCGCCGGGAACGTTGGCCGAGACGTAGACGGGCGCCTGGTGGCCCTCGGCCGTCATGAGGCCGACGGCCTCGGCGACGGCCATCTGGACGAGCAGGGCGGAGGTGATGGTGGAGATCCCGCACAGCGAGCCGCCGTCGGGCAGCGGGAGCAGGGCGTCACCGGTCGGCGCGCCGTTGTCGAGGACGACGTCGGCGAGGTCCGCGAGGTGCTTGCCGCTGGGGTGCAGGGCGGGGACGGAGCGGGTGTGCTGCAGCGAGGTGAGGGCGATCAGCGGGTGACCCGCCTCCTTCACCTGCAGGGCGAAGTCGACGATGGAGTTGTTGACGCCGGAGTTGGAGATGACGACGAAGACGTCCCGCGGATGCGGGGCGCTCAGGTCGTACAGGCGCTTGCCAAGCCCCGGTGACCGCTCGAGCAGCGGGTCGGAGAGCACCGAGAGGTCCTCACCGCCGCGCAGCACCAGGTCGGACAGCCCGATGCGGTTGGTGGGGATCAGTCCCCCGGCGCGTCCCGCGATCTCCAGCGCCGTGGCCTGCGAGTGGCCGGTGCCGAAGGCCTGGACGACACCGTCCGCGGCAACGCAGTCGGCGAGCAGCCGGGCCGCGGCGGCGACGGAGTCCTTGTTGGCGGCGACCACGCGGTCGATGACCGTCCTCGCCTCGTCGGCGAACCGGGCAGCGGTGGTCGTCACGTCGTCGGCCATGGCCGATTCCCCCTGAGTCAGGTGATCCGGTGGATGCTCACCGAAACGATGGACGAGAGGTCTAGTCCACGTCAATCCCCCGGGGGTGACGTCCTGTCGGAGCCGCCCGAAGCCTCACGGTCCGGCCCGGTTCAGTCCCCGCTCGCCCGCAACCGGGCCAACGCCAGCGCGCCGGCGCCACCGTCACGCACCGGCTGGACGTGCAGGTCCATCTCCTCCGCCCGGGCCACGACACGGCCCAGCAGCGGACCCGTCGGCCCCAGCAGCCCCCCGGTGACGACCAGGGGCTCACCCGCACGCGGGTCGAGCGCGGCGACGGTGACGGCGAGTTCGTCCGCGGCGTCGTCCAGCAGCGCTCCGGCGACCTCGTCGCCGTCCCGGTCTGCGGCGACGGCCAGCGGACTCAACCGGGCGAGCCTGACCGGCGGTTCGGCGTACACCATGGGAACCAGGCGGTTGCGCAGCGCATGGCACTCCTGCCCGCCGGGACGCTCCTGGGCCAGGTACGGCCCGCCGGGAGAACCCATGTAGTGGGACAGCACGCCCTCGACGAGGATCGTCCACGGCCCCCGCCCGTCCAGCGCGCGCAGCGCGGCCCGCATGACCTCGCGGCCCAGCCAGAACCCGCTGCCCTCGTCGCCGACCAGCCATCCGTTGCCGTCCGCGACGAGGGTCTGGTGGCGCTTCTCGATCCGCGCCGCGACCGCCCCCGTCCCGGCGACCAGCGCCAGGCCGTCCGCGGGCGTGCCGGGCGCGGAGGCGAAGGCGACCTCGATGTCGCCGCAGACCGTCACATCGAGCGCGCCGATGCCGTGGCTGTCGAGCGCCGCCCGCAGGCAGGAGGTGGCGAGCGGATGGCCGGTGTCGGGGCCGGTACCGAGCGCGGCGCCGGCGAAGCCGCCCACCACGGCCGTGACCTCACCCCTGCGGTCCTCCGGGACCGCGCCGCGGATGGCGTCCGCGAGGTGCTGCGTCAACGCCACCCGTTCGACGGTCATCGCGTTGCCGGGCCCGCCCTCGCCCTCGCCGAGTACGGCCCCTTCGGGCGCGACCTCGGCCAGGTAGGCGCGCGTCCGGGTTCCGCCCGCATCGATGCCGATCACCAGAGACACGACACGGAGTATACGTATCGGTAACGCTCAGTCGAAGGGACGCGACGGGCCCGGTCCGCGAAAGAAGGGTCTTCCTCGCGAGCCGGGCCCGTGGAGCATCAGCCGTTACGGCTCAGATCTCACCGCGGAGTTTGGCGAGGGCCTCGGCGAGGATCGCCTCGCCGTCGGCGGCGCTGCGCCGCTCCCGCACATACGCCAGGTGCGTCTTGTACGGCTCGGTGCGCGGCGGCGCCGGCGGGTTCTCCTCGTCCTGTCCGGCGGGGAAGCCGCAGCGCGGGCAGTCCCAGGTCTCCGGGATCTGCGCGTCGCTCGCGAAACTCGGCCGGGTCTCGTGCCCATTGGAGCACCAGAAGGAGATGCGGAGGCGCGGCGCGGACTCGCCCCGCTCGGCCTCTCCCATCGGCCCCGCCCCGACCCGACTACCACGGATCGCGTTGCCACTTGCCACGGTCGTAACTCCCTGCGTGATGGTGCTGCGAGGTCGCCCAATTTACGGAGACCGGTCCACCCCCCGCGCCTGCGGGGAAAGGGCACCGTATCCCATGACGCGCTCCCATGATAAGTCGCGCCGGCGACGAGGCGTCAGTTCTCCCCGGAAGCCGAGGACTCGGTCACTTCTGGAACTTCAGCAGAAGCCCGAGGGCGACAATGCACGCAAACCACAGCAGACCGATGACAACGGTGATCCGGTCGAGGTTGCGCTCGGCCACCGAGGAACCGCCGACGGACGACTGCATGCCACCACCGAACATGTCGGACAGGCCGCCGCCCTTGCCCTTGTGCATCAGCACGAGCAGCAACAGCAGCAGGCTGAAGATGATGAGGGCGATGGAGAACCCGATGACCACAGCTGGACCAACTCTCTCGGTGACCTAGGACGACGCGGGGGCCGGTCCGCTGCCTGGCAGCGTTCCGACCCCCGACAGAGTACTTCGGGCAGGGCCCGACAGCCTACTGCCGCGAAACTTACTGGTCGCGGAAGCGGATGATCTTGGTGAAGTCCTCCGGGACCAGGCACGCCCCGCCGACCAGCGCACCGTCCACGTCCGGCTGCGACATGATCGCCGCGACGTTGCCCGGCTTGACGGAGCCGCCGTACTGGATGCGCACCTTGTCGGCCACCTCCTGGCCGTAGAGCTCGGCCAGGCGGACGCGGATCGCCCCGCAGACCTCCTGGGCGTCCTCGGGGGTGGCGACCTCGCCGGTGCCGATGGCCCACACCGGCTCATAGGCGATGACCAGGGTCTCGGCCTGCTCGGCCGGGATGTCCTTCAGCGCGCCGTCGACCTGGGCGAGGGTGAACGGGACCTGCTCGCCGGCCTTGCGGACGTCCAGCGCCTCGCCGACGCAGACGATCGGCGTCAGCTCGTGCCGGAAGGCCGCCTTGATCTTGGCGTTCACGAGCTCGTCCGTCTCGCGGTGGTACTGGCGGCGCTCGGAGTGGCCGATGACCACGTAGGAGCACTTCAGCTTGGCGAGCATCGCGCCGGAGATCTCACCGGTGTAGGCGCCGGACTCGTGGGCCGACAGGTCCTGGGCGCCGTACTTGATCCCCAGCTTGTCGCCCTCGACCAGGGTCTGCACCGAGCGCAGGTCGGTGAAGGGCGGCAGGACGACGACGTCGACGGCGTCGTAGTCCTTCTCGTTCAGCGCGAAGGCGAGCTTCTGGACGTGGGCGATGGCCTCGAGGTGGTTGAGGTTCATCTTCCAGTTGCCCGCCATGATCGGCGTGCGCGAGGTCATCGGTCAGTCCTCCAGTGCGGCGAGGCCGGGGAGCGTCTTGCCCTCGAGGTACTCGAGGCTCGCGCCACCACCGGTCGAGATGTGGCCGAAAGCGGTTTCGTCGAAGCCCAGGATACGGACGGCCGCGGCCGAGTCGCCGCCGCCCACCACCGTGAACGCGGGGCTGTCGATCAGCGCCTGGGCGACCGCGCGGGTGCCCTCGGCGTAGTCGGGGTGCTCGAAGACGCCCATGGGGCCGTTCCAGAAGACGGTGGCCGCGTCGGCGAGCTTCGAGGCGAACAGCTTGCGGGACTCCGGACCGATGTCCAGGCCCTCCAGGTCGGCCGGAATGGCGTCGGCGCCGACGACCACCGGGTTCGTGTCGACCGGGTTCTTCAGGTCCGGGAAGTCCGGGGCGGCGACGACGTCCACCGGCAGGACGAACTCCACGCCCTTGGCCGCCGCGCGCTCCAGGTACTCCGTGACCGCGGGGATCTGGTCCTCCTGCAGCAGGCTCTTGCCCACCTCGTGGCCCTGGGCCTTGAGGAAGGTGTAGGCCATGCCGCCGCCGATCAGGATCCGGTCGGCCCGCTCCAGCAGGTGGTCGATGACCCCCAGCTTGTCGGAGACCTTGGCGCCGCCGAGCACCACCGCGTAGGGACGGGAGACGTCCGCGGTGAGCTTCTTCAGCACGGCGACCTCGGTGGCGATCAGCAGGCCCGCGGCGTGCGGCAGCCGGGCCGGCAGATCGTAGACGGAGGCGTGCTTGCGGTGCACCGCGCCGAAGCCGTCGCCGACGTACAGCTCGGCCAGCGCGGCCAGCCGGTCGGCGAAGGCGCCGCGCTCGGCGTCGTCCTTGCTGGTCTCGCCCGCGTTGAAGCGGAGGTTCTCCAGCAGCGCCACCGAGCCGTCGGTGAGGGCGTCCACCGTCTCGCGGGCGCTGTCGCCGACCGTGTCGGTCGCGAAGGCCACCCGCGTGCCGAGGAGTTCTCCCAGCCGCGCCGCGACGGGGGCGAGCGAGAACTGCGGGTCGGGCGCGCCCTTGGGGCGGCCCAGGTGGGAGGCGACGATCACCTTGGCGCCGGCCTCGGCCAGCTTGGCGATGGTCGGCGCGACGGCGCGGATACGGCCGTCGTCGGTGATGGTGGTGCCGGACAGCGGCACATTGAGGTCGGCGCGCACGAACACGCGCTTGCCGCCGACCCCCTCGTCGATGAGTTCGTCGATCGTCTTCATGGTGAAGGCTCCCCTGCCTTGGTCCTGCCTGGTCGGATCGCTACGTCATGGGACAGGGCCCGGACGACGGTGCGTCGTTCGGACCCTGTCCTCATCGCATGGCGGACTGCCGAGCCGGCGTCAGAGCTGGCCGCCGACGAAGACCGTGAGGTCGACGAGGCGGTTGGAGTAGCCCCACTCGTTGTCGTACCAGCCGATGACCTTGACCTGCTTGCCCTGCGCCATCGTCAGCGAGGAGTCGAAGGTGCAGGAGGCCGGCCAGTTGACGATGTCCGAGGACACGATCTGGTCCTCGGTGTACTCCAGGATGCCCTTGAGCTGGCCCTCGGCGGCCTTCTGGAACGCGGCGTTGACCTCGTCCTTGGTGACCTCGCGCTCGAGCTCGATCACCAGGTCGGTCACGGAGCCGGTCGGGACCGGGACGCGCATGGCGATGCCGTCCAGCTTGCCCTTGAGCTGCGGGAGGACCAGGGCGGTGGCCTTCGCGGCACCCGTCGAGGTCGGGATGATGTTCTCCGCGGCGGCACGGGCGCGGCGCAGGTCCTTGTGCGGGAAGTCCAGGATGCGCTGGTCGTTGGTGTACGCGTGCACGGTGGTCATCAGACCCTTGACGATGCCGAAGTTCTCGTCGAGGACCTTGGCCATCGGCGCCACACAGTTGGTGGTGCAGGACGCGTTCGAGATGATGTTGTGCTTCGCCGGGTCGTACTTCTCGTTGTTGACGCCCATCACGATGGTGATGTCCTCGTCCGAGGCCGGCGCCGAGATGATGACCTTCTTGGCGCCGCCGTCGAGGTGCTTCTTGGCGTCGGCGGCCTTGGTGAAGATGCCGGTGGACTCGATCACGATGTCGACGCCGAGCTCGCCCCAGGGGATGTCGGCGGGGTTGCGCTCCGACAGCACCTTGATGGTGTGCCCGTCGACCGTGATGGAGTCGGCGGTGTGGGACACCTCGGCCTTGAGGCGGCCGAGGATCGTGTCGTACTTGAGCAGGTGCGCGGTGGTGGCCGTGTCACCCAGGTCGTTGACAGCCACGATCTCGATGTCCGCACCCTGGTCCAGGGCGGCACGGAAGAAGTTGCGACCGATGCGACCAAAGCCGTTGATGCCTACGCGGATCGTCACGAACCGATCTCCTCGCTGGTGTGCCGGAGGCCATTTCGCTCCGGCTGCGACGTATTGGGATGTCCCCGACCAAGGACGACCCTACCTCCCCGGGCACCGGCCGGTGACATCGGCGCCACCGGTGCCCGCCGTACGGAACGGTAACCGGACACCGCCGGCCGGCCCGGCGGCCTCAGCCCACCATCTCCTCGGTCAGGTTGGACTCGGTGCCCGGGATGCCGAGGTCGGAGGCGCGCTTGTCGGCCATCGCCAGCAGACGCCGGATCCGGCCCGCCACCGCGTCCTTGGTCAGCGGCGGTTCGGCGAGCGAGCCCAGCTCCTCCAGCGAGGCCTGCTTGTGGTCCATGCGCAGCCGCCCGGCCGCCGCGAGGTGCTCGGGCACGTCGTCGCCGAGGATCTCCAGCGCCCGCTGCACACGCGCGCCCGCGGCGACCGCGGCGCGGGCCGAGCGGCGCAGGTTCGCGTCGTCGAAGTTGGCCAGGCGGTTGGCGGTGGCGCGCACCTCGCGGCGCATCCGGCGCTCCTCCCAGGCGAGCACGGACTCGTGCGCGCCCAGCCGCGTCAACAGCGCGCCGATGGCGTCACCGTCACGGACGACGACGCGGTCCACGTTCCGCACCTCGCGCGCCTTCGCGGCGATCTGCAGCCGGCGGGCGGCACCGACCAGCGCCAGCGCCGCCTCGGGGCCGGGGCAGGTGACCTCCAGGGAGGACGAACGGCCCGGCTCGGTGAGCGAGCCGTGGGCGAGGAACGCGCCGCGCCACGCCGCCTCGGCGTCACAGGTGGCCCCGGAGACGACCTGCGGGGGCAGCCCGCGGATGGGGCGGCCGCGACCGTCGACGAGCCCGGTCTGGCGGGCCAGCTGGTCACCGCCGGCGACCACCCGCACCACGTACCGGCTGCCGCGCCGCAGCCCGCCGGGCGCCATGACCACCAGGTCGGAGGAGTGCCCGAAGATCTCCAGGATGTCCTTGCGCAGCCTGCGGGCGGCGATGCCCGTGTCCAGCTCCGCCTCGATCACGATGCGCCCGCTGACCAGGTGCAAGCCCCCCGCGAACCTCAGGATCGCCGAGACCTCCGCCTTGCGGCAGCAGGTCCGGGTGACGGGGAGCCGGGAGATCTCGTCCTTCACCGCTGCCGTCATCGCCATGGGCCGATCCTTCCATGCATACGAAAAATCCGGTCGAACGCGGCCGCCAGCAGTTCCGGATCGTGCCGCGGCCCGTCGGGGGCGGCGATCCGGGCCAGCTCCACCGTGCCCGACAACCGCTCGGCTGCCTGTATGAGGCTGTCGCGGTCGAGTACGGCGGCCTCGTCGGCCAGCACCACGTCGATGGTGAGTTTAGGGGCGTGTCGGGCCAAAACCTCCAAGTGACGCTGCGGAGAAAAGCCCTCGGTCTCTCCCGGTTGCGGCGCGAGGTTGAGCGCGAGCACCTTGCGGGCCCTCGTCTCCATGAGCGCGGACACCAGATCCGGCACCAGCAGGTGCGGCATCACGGAGGAGAACCAGGAGCCGGGGCCGAGCACCACCCAGTCCGCGTCGAGCACCGACTGCACGGCCTCGGGAACGGCCGGCGGGTCGTGCGGCACCAGTTGCACCTCCTGCACCTCACCCGGAGTGAGGGCGACGGTGGCCTGGCCGCGGACGGTGGAGACCTCGTCCGGCCGCTCCGGGTCGTGCCCGCGCACCGTCGCGGTGAGCTCCAGCGGCACCCCGGACATGGGCAGCACCCGGCCGTGGGCGCCGAGCAGCCGGCCGACCCACTCCAGGGCGGCGACCGGATCGCCGAGCTGCTCCCACAGCGCCACGATCAGCAGGTTGCCCACGGCGTGGCCGTGCAGCTCGCCCTGGCTGGCGAAGCGGTGCTGGACGACCCGGGACCAGGTGCGGCCCCACTCGTCGTCGCCGCACAGGGCGGCCAGCGCCTTGCGCAGGTCGCCGGGCGGCAGCACCCCCATCTCCTTGCGCAGGCGGCCACTGGAGCCGCCGTCGTCGGCGACCGTGACCACCGCGGTCAGGTCCTGGGTGATGCGGCGGAGGGCGGAGAGGGAGGCGGACAGTCCGTGCCCGCCTCCCAGTGCCACGACCTTGGGCGCCGCCCCGCTGCGCCGTGCCGACCGGCGCAAGCGCCGAGTCGTCCTGATCACTCGCGCCCCATGTCCCGGTGGACGACGACCGTCTCCACTCCGTCGGCGGACAGTCGGGCGGCGAGCCGCTCGGACATGGCGACGCTGCGGTGCTTGCCACCGGTGCAGCCGACGGCGATCGTCACATAGCGCTTGCCCTCGCGGCGGTATCCGGCGTTGACGATGTGCAGCAACTCGGCGTAGCGGTCCAGGAACTCCTTGGCGCCGGGCTGGTTGAACACATAGGTGGCGACCTCGTCGTTGAGCCCCGTGTACGGCCGCAGCTCCGGCACCCAGTGCGGGTTGGGCAGGAAGCGGCAGTCGGCGACCAGGTCGGCGTCGACGGGCAGACCGTACTTGAAGCCGAAGGACATGACGGTGGCCCGCAGCTCGGGCTCCTCCTCGCCGGCGAACTGGGCGTCCATCTTGGAGCGCAGTTCGTGGACGTTGAGGCTGGAGGTGTCGATCACCAGATCGGCGTCGCCGCGCAGTTCGCTCAACAGCTCCCGCTCCTTGGCGATGCCGTCGACGATGCGGCCGTCACCCTGCAGCGGGTGCGGGCGGCGCACGGACTCGAAACGGCGCACCAGCGTCTCGTCGGACGCCTCCAGGAAGAGCACCCGGCGCTTGACGCCCTTGGAGTCCAGGTCGGCGAGGGACTCGCGGAGGTTGTCGAAGAAGCGCCGGCCGCGGACGTCCACGACCACGGCGATCCGCGCCACGTTGCCCTGGGAGCGGGCACCGAGGTCGACCATGGTGGGGATCAGGGCGGGCGGCAGGTTGTCCACGACGAACCAGCCGAGGTCCTCCAGGCACTTGGCCGCGTGGCTGCGGCCGGCACCGGACATGCCCGAGATGATCACGAGTTCGGGGATGGCCTCGGCCGCCTCGCCCGCTCCGCCGGTTGTCACCTGTGCTCCGCCTCCGTCGTTCGTGTTCATGAGCTGTGCCCCCGTTCCGTGGGGACGGTCACCGGACCGGCCGTCCCCTCTTCCTCAATGATCTCTCCTGTGGCGGTGTTCACCGCGGGCCCGGCCGGAGCGGCCCCGGCCAGCGCGGCGAGCACGGCCTCGGCGGTGCGCCGGCCGACCCCGGGGACCTCGCAGATCTGCTCCACGGTCGCCGCGCGGAGGCGCTTGAGCGAACCGAAGTGCTTCAGCAGCGCCTGCCGGCGGCTCTCGCCGAGGCCGGGCACCGAGTCCAGGGCCCCGGCCTTCATCGACTTGGAGCGCTTGTTGCGCTGGTAGGCGATGGCGAAGCGGTGGGCCTCGTCACGGACCCGCTGCAGCAGATACAGGCCCTCGCTGGTGCGCGGGAGGATCACCGGGTCGTCCTCGCCGGGCAGCCAGACCTCCTCCAGGCGCTTGGCGAGGCCGCAGACCGCGACGTCCTCGATGCCCAGTTCCTCCAGGGCCCGCCGGGCGGCGGCGACCTGCGGTTGCCCGCCGTCGACGACGACCAGTTGCGGGGGGTAGGCGAACCTGCGCGGCCGGCCCGTGTCCGGGTCGATGGGGCCGCCGGCGACCTCGCCGCCGGTCTCCGCGGCGCCGTCGCCGTCCCCGTCGACCCACTCGCCGGTCTTCTGCTTCTCGAGCAGATAGCGGCGGAAGCGCCGGGAGACCACCTCGTGCATCGACCGGACGTCGTCCTGGCCGGCGAAGCTCTTGATCTGGAAGCGGCGGTACTCGCTCTTGCGGGCCAGCCCGTCCTCGAAGACCACCATCGAGGCGACGACGTCGTCGCCCTGGAGGTGGGAGATGTCGAAGCACTCGATGCGCAGCGGCGCCGAGTCCAGGTCCAGCGCCTCGGCGATCTCCTCCAGGGCGCGGGAGCGCGTGGTGAGGTCGGAGGCGCGCCTGGTCTTGTGCAGCACCAGCGCCTGCTGGGCGTTGCGCTGCACGGTGGCCATCAGGTCCTTCTTGTCGCCGCGCTGCGGTATCCGCAGGCTGACCTGGGAGCCGCGGCGCTCGGTGAGCCACTGCTGCACCGGCTCGTACGGGTCGGGCAGGGCGGGCACCAGTACCTCCTTCGGCACCCCCTCGCCCCGCTCCTCGCCGTACAGCTGCTGCAGGGCGTGCTCGACGAGCTCGGCGGTGCCGACCTCCTCGACGCGGTCGGTGACCCAGCCGCGCTGCCCGCGCACCCGGCCGCCGCGGACGTGGAAGATCTGCACGGCGGCCTCCAGCTCGTCCTCGGCGACGGCGATCAGGTCGGCGTCGGTCGCGTCGGCGAGGACGACCGCGCTCTTCTCCAGGGCGCGCTTGAGGGCCTCGATGTCGTCCCGGAGCCGGGCGGCCTTCTCGTACTCCATCGCGGCGGCCGCGTCCTTCATCTGCTGTTCGAGGCGGCGCAGATAGGTGCCGGTGCGGCCGGCCATGAAGTCGCAGAACTCATCGGCCAGTTCGCGGTGCTCCTCGGCACTGACCCGGCCGACGCAGGGCGCCGAGCACTTGCCGATGTAGCCGAGCAGGCAGGGGCGGCCGATCTGCGCGGAGCGCTTGAACACCCCTGCGGAGCAGGTGCGGACGGGGAAGACCCGCAGCAGCAGGTCCACCGTCTCGCGGATCGCCCAGGCGTGGGCGTAGGGGCCGAAGTAGCGCACGCCCTTGCGCTTGGGGCCGCGCATCACCTGGACGCGGGGGTACTCCTCGTTCAGGGTGACGGCGAGCGAGGGATAGCTCTTGTCGTCCCGGTACTTCACATTGAAGCGCGGGTCGAACTCCTTGATCCAGGAGTACTCCAGCTGCAGCGCCTCGACCTCTGTGGTCACCACCGTCCATTCCACGGAGGCGGCGGTGGTGACCATCGTGCGGGTGCGCTGGTGCAGGTTCGCGATGTCCTGGAAGTACGAGGAGAGCCGCTGGCGCAGGCTCTTCGCCTTCCCGACGTAGATCACCCGGCCGTGCTGGTCCCGGAACTTGTACACCCCGGGGGAGTCGGGGATCTGTCCCGGCTTGGGGCGGTAGCTGGAGGGGTCGGCCATGCCACCACCCTACTGACTGGCGGTGACATTCCCGTTGCCTCAGGCCGAGCTTCCCGCGACGAGCTTGCCGTCCTTGACCTGGACGTCGACCGCCGTCAGGGGCTTGGTCGCCGGGCCCTTTTCGACGGCGCCGGTGGCGGCGTCGAAGACGCTGCCGTGGCAGGGGCAGGAGAGGGTCGTGCCGTCGACCTTGTCGCAGACGCAGCCCTGGTGTGTGCAGACGGCGCTGAACGCCTTGTAGCTGCCCTTCGTGGGCTGCGCGACGACGATCTTGGCCTCGCGGTAGAGCATGGCGCCGCCGACCGGGACCTCGCCGGCCGCGCCCAGTTCGACGGGGCCGTCGTTGGTCGTGGAACCGGCGCCACCGCAGGCGGTGAGGCCGACCCCGGCGACGCCGGCGAGGGCCGCGCCCTTCAGGACGGTGCGGCGGCAGGCGGGGAGATCGGTGATGTCGGCCATGTGGGGACTCCGCTTCGGCACGTAAGGAAAGAGCTTGAAAGCTGCACCTTACGTGCCGAAACTCTGAGTCGCCTATCAGGCCTTCGCCGCCGCCTTCTTCCGCGGAGCGGCCCTCTTCTTGGCCGGGGCCGGCGGTGCGTCGGAGATCCTCTCGGCGCCCAGGATGTCCCTGAGGAACTTGCCGGTGTGGCTCGCGCCCACCCCCGCGACCTGCTCGGGAGTGCCCTCGGCGATCACCAGACCGCCGCCGCTGCCGCCCTCGGGACCCATGTCGATCACCCAGTCGGCCGTCTTGATCACATCGAGGTTGTGCTCGATGACGACCACGGTGTTGCCCTTCTCGACCAGCCCGGAGAGCACCTTGATCAGCTTGCTGATGTCCTCGAAGTGCAGGCCCGTGGTCGGCTCGTCCAGCACATAGACCGTGCGGCCCGTCGAGCGCTTCTGCAGCTCGGAGGCAAGCTTCACGCGCTGCGCCTCGCCGCCGGACAGGGTCGTGGCGGACTGGCCGAGCCGGACGTACCCGAGCCCGACCTCGGTGAGGGTGCGCAGGTGCCGGGCGATCGTGGGGACCGCCTCGAAGAAGTCCAGCGCCTCGGAGATCGGCATGTCCAGCACCTCGGCGATGGACTTGCCCTTGTAGTGGACCTCCAGGGTCTCCCGGTTGTACCGGGCGCCGTGGCAGACCTCGCACGGCACATAGACGTCCGGGAGGAAGTTCATCTCGATCTTGATGGTGCCGTCGCCGGAGCAGTTCTCGCAGCGGCCGCCCTTGACGTTGAAGGAGAAGCGGCCCGGCAGATAGCCGCGCACCTTCGCCTCCATGGTCTCCGCGAAGAGCCTGCGGACATGGTCGAAGACACCGGTGTACGTGGCCGGGTTCGAGCGCGGGGTGCGGCCGATCGGCGACTGGTCGACGTGGACCACCTTGTCGACCAGATCGTCACCGTCGACCCGGGTGTGCCGGCCCGGGACGCCCCGGGCGCCGTTCAGCTCACGGGCCAGGTGGGTGTAGAGGATGTCGTTGACCAGGGTCGATTTGCCGGAACCCGACACCCCGGTGACCGCCGTGAACACCCCGAGCGGGAAGGACACGTCGATGTCCCGCAGGTTGTTCTCACGGGCGCCGTGCACGGTCAGCCGGCGCTCCCCGTCGACCGGGCGACGCATCTCCGGAATCGGGATCTGCCGCTTGCCCGCCAGATACTGGCCTGTCAGCGACTCCTTGTTGCGCAGCAGCGCGTCGAGCGAACCGCTGTGCACGACCTTGCCGCCGTGCTCTCCCGCGCCGGGGCCGATGTCCACCACCCAGTCCGAGGTCTTGATGGTGTCCTCGTCGTGCTCGACCACGATCAGGGTGTTGCCCAGGTCGCGCAGCCGCACCAGGGTCTCGATGAGCCGGTGGTTGTCGCGCTGGTGAAGGCCGATCGACGGCTCGTCCAGCACATAGAGCACGCCGACCAGGCCCGAGCCGATCTGTGTGGCCAGCCGGATGCGCTGGGCCTCGCCGCCGGACAGGGTGCCGGCCGCGCGGTTGAGCGAGAGATAGTCCAGGCCGACGTCGACCAGGAAGCGCAGCCGCTCGTTGACCTCCTTGAGCACCCGCTCGGCGATGGTCTTCTCGCGTGCGCTCAGCTTCATGCCGCGCAGGAACTCCGAGCAGTCGCTGATCGACATCGCGGCGACCTCGGCGATGGACTTCTCCTGGACGGTGACCGCCAGCACGATCGGCTTGAGGCGCGTGCCCTCACACGTGGGGCAGGGCACCTCGCGCATGTACCCCTCGAAGCGCTCGCGGCTGGAGTCGCTCTCGGACTCCGCGTGCCGGCGCCGGACGAAGGGGATCGCGCCCTCGAAGGAGGTGGTGTAGGAGCGCTCGCGCCCGTAGCGGTTGCGGTAACGCACCGCGATCTGCGTCTTGTGACCGTTGAGCAGGGCCTTCTTCGCGCGCTGCGGCAGCCCCGCCCAGGGGATGTCGGTGCGGAAGCCCAGCTCGTCGGCGAGTGCGCCGATCAGGCGCTGGAAGTAGTCCCGGGTGTGGCCGAGCGACCAGGGGGCGATGGCGCCCTCGTCGAGCGACTTCTCCTCGTCCGGGATGATGAGCTCCGGGTCGACCTCCATGCGGGTGCCGATGCCGGTGCACTCGGGGCAGGCGCCGAAGGGCGAGTTGAACGAGAAGGAGCGCGGCTCCAGCTCCTCGAACGACAGATCGTCGTACGGGCAGTAGAGGTGCTCGGAGAACATCCGCTCACGCTGCGGGTCGTCCTCGGGGAGATCGACGAAGTCCAGGATGACCATGCCGCCGGAGAGGCCCAGGGCGGTCTCGACCGAGTCGGTCAGCCGGCGCTTGGCACTGTCCTTGACGGTGAGGCGGTCGACGACCACCTCGATGGTGTGCTTCTCCTGCTTCTTCAGCTTCGGCGGGTCGGTCAGCTGGACGGTCGCGCCGTCCACCCGGGCGCGGCTGTAGCCCTTGGTCTGGAGGTCGGAGAAGAGGTCGGCGAACTCGCCCTTGCGCTCGCGCACCAGCGGCGAGAGCACCTGGAAGCGCGAGCCCTCCTCCAGCTCGAGCACCCGGTCGACGATCGCCTGCGGCGACTGGCGGGAGATCGGGCGGCTGCATTCGGGGCAGTGCGGCTTGCCGATGCGGGCGAAGAGCAGACGGAGGTAGTCGTAGACCTCGGTGATGGTGCCGACGGTCGACCGCGGGTTGCGCGAGGTCGACTTCTGGTCGATCGAGACCGCGGGCGACAGGCCCTCGATGAAGTCGACGTCCGGCTTGTCCATCTGGCCGAGGAACTGCCGCGCGTACGAGGAGAGCGACTCCACGTAACGGCGCTGGCCTTCGGCGAAGATCGTGTCGAACGCCAGCGAGGACTTACCCGACCCGGACAGGCCGGTGAACACGATGAGCGAGTCCCGTGGCAGGTCGAGCGAGACATTCTTCAGGTTGTGCTCGCGAGCGCCACGGACGGTGAGACGATCGGCCACGCCAGTGCGCACCTTTCAAAAGACAGACAAGGGGACAGCACCCCCAGACAGCCTAAACGGGGCGCCAACGAGTTTTCTTCCGGTTGCGACGACTGCGAGCCTATAGCACGCACATTCGATTTCCGGCATCGGTGCGGCAGCTTCACCCGAACGAGTGTCCCGCGCTAGCGTCTCCGCGGAGACGTCGATCACGTCCGAACCAGGAGGCCCCGTGTCCGTCCAACGACCCGACCCCGACCACGATGCGGCCGAGCTCCGAGAGGCCACCGAACGGCTGATCGACACCGTGGCCGCGATGCCCCCGGCCTCCGTCACCGAGCCGTCCCGGCTGCCCGGCTGGACCCGCGGCCACGTCCTGGCCCACCTGGCCCGCAACGCGGACTCCCTGGTCAACCTGCTGATCTGGGCGCGCACCGGGGAGGAGACCCCGCAGTACGCGAGCACCGACAGCCGGAACAAGGACATCGAGGACGGCGCCGGCCGCACGCTCGCCGAACACCTGGACGACCTGCGCGCCTCCGCCGGCCGGCTGGCGGAGGCCATCGACGAGATCCCGCCGCAGAACTGGGCCGCGCAGGTCGTCATGCGCTCGGGACGGGTGATCGCGGCGGCGGAGATCCCGTACCTCCGGCTCATGGAGATCTACTTCCACCACGTCGACCTGGGCCTTGAGTACACCTGCGCGCACCTCCCCGAGGACTTCGCGTCCCGGGAGCTCGGCGCCATCATCGACGACCTGTCGGGCCACGAGGGCGTCGCGGCCGTCCGCATCCACGACACCGAGAGCGGCGAGAAGTGGGTGATCGGCGCCGCCAACGAGCCCGAGCTCACCGTCGGCGGGCCGCGGCACGCGCTGCTGGCCTGGGTCAGCGGCCGCTCCGAGGGCGAGGGACTGACCGCCAGGCCGGACGTGCCCCTGCCGGTGCTGCCGCCACTAGGCTGACGCCATGACGTACAGCGGCGAGGTCACCGTCGGGGGCGCACCCGACGTGCACGAACTCAAGGACCTCATCATCACCAAGGTCGCGGTCGGCCCCATGGACAACAACGCGTACGTGTTGCGCTGCCGCGCCACCGACGAGCAGTTGCTCATCGACGCGGCGAACGACGCGCACACGCTCATCGAGGTCGCCGGCAACGACGGTCTCGCGTCCGTCGTCACCACGCACCGGCACGCCGACCACTGGCAGGCGCTGCAGGCCGTGGTCGACGCCACGGGCGCCCGCACCTACGCGGGCCGCCACGACGCCGAGGGGATCCCCGTCCCCACCGACGTGCCGGTCGAGGACGGCGACCGGATCCGGGTCGGCCGGGTCGAGCTCACCGCCCGGCACCTGGTCGGCCACACGCCCGGCAGCATCGTCCTGGTCTACGACGACCCGCACGGGCACCCGCACATCTTCACCGGGGACTGCCTGTTCCCCGGCGGCGTGGGCAACACGCACAACAACCCGGACCACTTCGCGAGCCTCTTCGAGGGGGTCAAGGCCAAGCTCTTCGACCGGCTCCCGGACGAGACCTGGGTCTACCCCGGCCACGGCAAGGACACCACGCTCGGCGACGAGCGCCCGCACCTCGACGAATGGCGCGAACGGGGCTGGTAGGAACCCCGGGCGCCGTCCCTGCGGCGGCGCCACCCCCGCGCACGTGGGTCGTTGGACCCACGTGCGCACCTCCCCCTCCACCCCCTCCATGGCCCGGATCGCCGCCGCGTCGGCGGCCGGGACCGCGATCGAGTTCTACGACTTCTTCGCCTACGGCACCGCGGCCGCCCTCGTCCTCGGGCCGCTGTTCTTCCCCGACGCCTCGCCGCTCGCCGGCACCCTCGCCGCGTTCGGCACCTTCGCGGTGGGCTTCGTCGCCCGTCCGCTGGGCTCGGTCCTCTTCGGGCACGTCGGCGACCGCGTGGGGCGGCGCCCCGTGCTGGTCGGCTCCCTGCTGCTGACCGGGCTGGCGACCACCGCCGTCGGCTGTGTGCCCGGCTACGCCGCGATCGGCCCGGCCGCTCCCGCGCTCCTGGTCGCCCTGCGCTTCCTGCAGGGGCTGGGGCTCGGCGGGGAGTGGGGCGGAGCGGTCCTGCTGGCCGCCGAGCACGCGCCGCCGCGGCGGCGCGGACTGTGGACGAGCCTGCCGCAGACCGGTCCCGCGGTGGGCTTCCTGCTGGCGAACGGGATCGTGCTCGCGCTGTCCGCGGGGCTGAGCGACGCGGCCTTCCGCTCCTGGGGCTGGCGGGTGCCGTTCTGGGTGGCGGGCGTGCTGGCGCTGGGCGGGCTCGCGCTGCGGGCCGCGCTGCCGGAGACCCCGGAGTTCACGGCGGCGGCGGGACGCGGGGACCTGGCCCGGGTGCCCGTCTCGGAGCTGCTGCGCGAGCACGGGCGCCTGGTGCTGCTCACAGCGGGCGCCATGGCGTGCGGCTACGCCGTCTTCTACACGGTGACCACCTGGTCGCTGGCGTACACCACGGAGTACCTCGGCATGGACCGCACGGCGGTGCTGGGCTGCGTGCTGGCGGCTGTCCTGCTCAAGGGGGCGCTCACGCCGCTGGCGGGGCTGATGGGCGACCGCTTCGGACGGCGGCGGATGGCGCTGCTGGGTACCGCCGCGATGGGCGTGGTGGTCTTCCCGTACGCCGGACTGCTCGCGAGCGGCTCGCCGGTGGCGATCGCCGTGGGGTCCGCCGCGGAGCTGATCGCCTTCATCACGGTCTTCGCCGTGCTGGGCGCGTACCTCCCGGAGCTGTACGCGCCCCGGGTGCGCTGCACCGGCGCCGCCCTGGGCTACAACCTCGGCGGCGTCCTGGGCGGCGCCCTGACCCCGCTCGTGGCGACCCGGCTGGTGGCGGGCACCGGCACTCCGTGGCCGGTTGCGGTGTACGTCTCGGCCGTGGCGCTGCTCAGCCTCGGGTGCTTCGCGGCGCTGCCGGAGACGCGGGGTGCGGCCGCGGCGGACGCGAAGGCGGGGTGCACGGCGGACCGCCGCGCACCCCGCCCGGGCTGAGGAGCCGTGGGTCAGGCGTCGATGTGCTCCTCGTCGCGCTTCTCCGCGGCCGCCTGCTTCTTCGACGCCCGGAGGCTGGTCACCGTGGTGACGGCGAGGACGACGACGATGAAGCCGAGGGAGAACGGGATGCTGATCTCCGGGACGTGGACCCCCACCTCGTGCAGGGCGTGGAGCACGAGCTTCACGCCGATGAAGCCGAGGATGATCGACAGCCCGTAGGAGAGGTGGACCAGCTTCTTCAGCAGACCGCCGATGAGGAAGTACAGCTGACGCAGGCCCATCAGGGCGAAGGCGTTTGCGGTGAAGACGATGTACGGGTCCTGGGTCAGACCGAAGATCGCCGGGATGGAGTCCAGGGCGAACAGAACGTCGGTGGTGCCGATCGCCAGCATGACCACGAGCATCGGGGTCATGATCCGCTTGCCGTTCTGCTGGATGAACAGCTTGGTGCCGTGGTAGCGGTCGGCGACGCCGAAGCGGCGTTCGGCGGCCTTCAGCAGCCTGTTCTCCTCGAACTCCTCGTCGTGCTCCTCGGCCCGGGCCTCCTGGACCAGCTTCCACGCGGTCCAGATGAGGAAGGCGCCGAAGATGAAGAACACCCAGGAGAAGCTGGCGATGATGGCGGCGCCCGCGGCGATGAAGATCGCGCGCAGGACCAGTGCGATGAGCACGCCGAAGAGCAGGACGCGCTGCTGGTACTGGGACGGCACCGCGAACTTCGCCATGATCAGCACGAAGACGAAGAGGTTGTCGACGCTGAGCGACTTCTCGGTGATGTAGCCCGCGAAGAACTCGCCGGCGGGCTGTCCGCCGGCGAAGAACAGCAGGCCGAGCCCGAAGAGGGCGGCCAGGACGATCCAGACGATGGTCCAGATCCCGGCTTCCTTGACCGACACGTCATGGGGTTTTCGCCCGATGAAGAAGTCGGCGGCGATCAGGGCGCACAGACCGGCGATGGTCAGCACCCACAGGGTCAGGGATACATCCACGCGATGCCTCCGGCAGATGGGCTGGCGATTGTCAGCGTTGTCGCTGCCGGAGGTCTCCTCCACCCGGGCCGCTGGGCCGGGGCCGGTGTCCCGGGGCCTTTCGGCCCGTGATGACGGGATGCACCGCAAAGCAGGGAGTACTCCCCTCCGCGTAAAGGAGAGTACATGAAATCCCAAGGAAAGGTAAAGAGAGTAAAGTGATGGTCAATCAGGAGGGAATGATCGCATCCCCCCGGAGCGCCCGGACCCGTGATCAGTGGCGGCCCGGATCGTAGGTCCGGCGGGCGGCGGCCACCTGGCGCAGCACCTGCGGCACGATCCCGCTGCCGGGCGGGGCCAGCAGCGGCTCGTACGTCCAGGCGTGGCCGACCCAGGGATCGGCGAGGTGGTCGTCGGGCACAGGGGTGAGCCGCATCATCGAACGCCACAGCGGGTCCAGGAGCGGACCGTACTCGCGGGCGTCCTCGCGGTCGCCGACCAGGATCAGGTGGACGCCGACCCGGGGGCCCTCGTCGGCGAGGTAGCGCAACTGGTTGACCGTCCGGTCGTCGAACCCGTACGGGAAGTCGTTGACGACCAGCACCTGGCGGGCCGGATCGACACCCGGCGGCAGCTCGGGCGGCGCGTCGGCACGCAGCGCCATCTGCACCAGGTCGACGCGCTGGGTCAGCCGGGCGAGGAGCGCCGCGACCCCGGCGGCACCGGTGGCCGGCGGCTCGCGCAGGGCGCCGGAGTCCGTGAACGGGGCCAGCGCCGCCACGGCGGAGCCCGCCGGGTCGATGACATGGACGGCGCACTCCCCCGCCGGGTGGGAGGCCAGCAGCCGCGCGGCGAGCGCCACGGCGACGTCCATCGCCCTGCGGCGGTCCTGGGCGCTGTCCACCCACAGCCCGCGCTCCAGCGGCATCCGCAGCAGCAGGGGGATGCGCAGATCGGGCCGCTCGGGCAGATGGAGGTCGCCGATCCGGACCGCCATCGGCGGCTCGGCGGGGGTGCGGTAGCCGTGCCACACGGGGCTCCCCCAGCCCGCGTAGGGCGGCGGCAGCGCGGGTTCGACCACCTCGGACTCGGCGATGAGCTGGACCAGATCGCGGTCGAGCACGGCGCGGGCCCGGTCCGTCAGCTCTGCCTGGCGCGCCCTGGCCTGGTCGCGGGCGGCCTCGGCGGCGGGGCCGACGCGGGTGCGCGGGTCGGCGAGGATCGTGTCCAGCTCCTGGTCGAGCCGGGACTCGGCGAAGTCGACGGCGCTGCGGTACGCGGCGATCGTCCGGGCCAGGTCCTCGAACATGCCCCAGACCTGGTTGTACAGCCGTTCCTCCATGCTCCAGCCGGAGGCGTCGCCCGCGACGGGCGCCGGGGTCGGCGGCACCGTGTGCGGGGGTACGGCGTCCGCCGGGGGCGGCGTGGGAGGGGCGGGGGGCGGTGGCGCCGGGGCGGCCGGGGGCGGCGTGGGGGACGGTACGACGGGCGCGGGCCGCACCGCGTCCGTCATGCGGGCGGCCACGGCGTCCGCCTCGGGGCGGCCCAGTCCCTGGTCGCGCAGGAGCTCTGCCAGCCCGCCCGCGTATCCCTGGCCGAGCGCGCGGACCTTCCAGCTGCCCTGGCGGCGGTAGAGCTCCAGGGCGACGATCGCCGTCTCGGTGCCGAGACCGGTGACGGTGAAGCTCACGACCGGCGCCCCGTCCGGGCCGGCGACGGTCAGATGGGGAGCGGGGCAGGCCCCGAAGCGGGTCGGCGCCCCGGCGACCGGCGGCAGCGCCAGCAGGACGTGAACGCGGTCCACGCCCGCCGGGACGGCGGCCAGGTCGGCGGTGAGGCGCTGCTCGGCGGCGAGCCGCGCGGGCACCTCGATGCCGGGCAGCCGCGGCGCCCCGGGATGGGCGACGGCCTCGGGGCCGCTCACGCGTCCCTGGCCGTCGCCCAGCGAGACGCCGGCCACCACCGGTGTGCCGGCCGACACCCGTATCTCCAGCAAGGTGCCGGGTAGCGGATGGTTCTGCCCGTGGACCAGCTCGGTGGTCATGCCCGCGCCCCCCTGTGCCCGATCAGAGGGCCGGCAGGATCGCCGGCATGAGGTCCTGGAAGGTACGGCCGTTGGCCGGGGTGCCGATCGCGGTCATCGACCAGCCGGCGTCACTGCGCTGCACCTTCGCCATGATCTGCGCGGTGTAGGAGCCACCGCCGGTCAGGGTGTAGCGGGCGAGCTCCTGGCCGTTGCTCTCGTCGACCAGGCGGCAGAAGGCGTTCTGCACCTCCTGGAAGGACTGCCCGGTGAAGGAGTTGACCGTGAAGACGATCTGGTCGATGTGCACCGGCACGCGCTGCAGGTCGACCAGGATCGCCTCGTCGTCGCCGCCCTGCCCGGCACCGCCGACCAGGTTGTCGCCGGTGTGCCGCACCGAGCCGTCGTCGCTGACGAGGTGCCGGAAGAACACCACGTCCACGGGCTGCTTGTCGGCGAAGAGGACCGCGGAGGCGTCGAGGTCGATCTCCCGGGTGCGGCTGCCGAAAAGCCCGCGCCGAGGGGCGGCCTGCCAGCCGAGCCCCATCCGGACCGACGTGAGCGTCCCCCCGTCCGACTTCTGCAGGCTGATCTTCTGACCCTTGGTCATGTTGACCGTCACGCGCTGTCCCCTCTCAACCGTTTTGCCGTCGTGCGGTTGCTCCGCACCCTATGGGGAGACGCACGGGTAGGGCACCGTGGTTCGGCAAGAGATTCGACAGCCGGTACGGTCAGGCCACGCCTGCCTCCCTCATCTGCCGCAGCTCCTTCTTCAACTCGCCGACCTCGTCGCGCAGCCGGGCGGCGACCTCGAACTGCAGATCCGCGGCGGCGGCGTGCATCTGGTCGGTCAGCTCGCCGATGAGCTCGGCCAGTTCGGCGGCGGGCAGGCTCTTGGCGGCCCGCTTCTCCCCCGCCTTCGCGGACAGGCCCGGCACCGGCGCCTTGCCCCGCGAGCGCTGGCGGCCCGAGCCCAGCAGCTCCTCGGTGTCGGCGTCCTCGCGGGCGAAGGAGTCCAGGATGCCGGCGATCTTCTTCCGCAGCGGCTGCGGGTCGATGCCCCGCTCCTCGTTGTAGGCGATCTGCTTGGCCCGGCGCCGGTTCGTCTCGTCGATGGCCTTCTCCATCGCCGGGGTGATCTTGTCGGCGTACATGTGGACCTGGCCGGAGACGTTGCGCGCCGCGCGGCCGATCGTCTGGATCAGGGAGGTCCCGGAGCGCAGGAAGCCCTCCTTGTCGGCGTCGAGGATGGCGACCAGCGACACCTCGGGCAGGTCCAGGCCCTCGCGGAGCAGGTTGATGCCGACCAGGACGTCGAACTCGCCGGCCCGCAGCTCGTTGAGCAGCTCCACTCGGCGCAGGGTGTCGATGTCGCTGTGCAGATACCGCACCTGGATGCCGAGTTCCAGCATGTAGTCGGTGAGGTCCTCGGACATCTTCTTGGTGAGGGTGGTGACCAGGACGCGTTCGTCGCGCTCGGCGCGCACCCGGATCTCGTGCACCAGGTCGTCGATCTGCCCCTTGGTGGGCTTGACGATCACCTCGGGGTCGACCAGGCCGGTCGGGCGGATGATCTGCTCGACGACACCGTCGCCCCGGGAGAGCTCGTACTTGCCGGGGGTGGCCGACAGGTAGACCGTCTGACCGACCCGCCCCAGGAACTCCTCCCACTTCAGCGGCCGGTTGTCGAGGGCGGAGGGCAGCCGGAAGCCGTGGTCGACCAGGGTGCGCTTGCGGGAGGCGTCGCCCTCGTACATGGCGCCGATCTGGGGCACGGTGACGTGCGACTCGTCGATGACGAGGAGGAAGTCCTCGGGGAAGTAGTCGATGAGGGTGTCGGGCGCGGAACCCGCCTCGCGGCCGTCGATGTGCCGCGAGTAGTTCTCGATGCCGGAGCAGGTGCCGATCTGCCGCATCATCTCGATGTCGTACGTGGTGCGCATCCGCAGCCGCTGGGCCTCGAGCAGCTTGCCCTGCTTCTCCATGACCGCGAGCTGCTCACCGAGCTCCTTCTCGATGCCGGCGATGGCGCGCTCCATGCGCTCGGGGCCGGCGACGTAGTGGGTGGCGGGGAAGACGTACAGCTGCTGGTCGTCGGTGATGATCTCGCCGGTGAGCGGGTGCAGCGTGTAGAGGGCCTCGATCTCGTCGCCGAACATCTCGATGCGGACGGCGAGCTCCTCGTAGACCGGGAAGATCTCGATGGTGTCGCCGCGCACCCGGAAGGTGCCCCGCGTGAACGCCACGTCGTTGCGCGCGTACTGAATGTCGACGAACCTGCGCAGCAGGGCGTCCCGGTCGATCTCGTCGCCGACCTTGAGCCGCACCATGCGGTCGATGTACTCCTGGGGCGTGCCCAGGCCGTAGATGCAGGACACCGAGGCGACCACGACGACGTCGCGACGGGTCAGCAGCGAGTTGGTGGTGGAGTGGCGGAGCCGCTCGACCTCCTCGTTGATCGAGGAGTCCTTCTCGATGTAGGTGTCCGTCTGCGGGACGTACGCCTCGGGCTGGTAGTAGTCGTAGTACGACACGAAGTACTCGACCGCGTTGTTCGGCAGCAGCTCGCGGAACTCGTTCGCCAGCTGGGCGGCCAGGGTCTTGTTGGGCGCCATGACCAGGGTCGGGCGCTGCAGCCGTTCGATCATCCAGGCCGTGGTCGCCGACTTGCCGGTGCCCGTGGCGCCGAGCAGGACGACATCGTTCTCGGCCGCGCGGATGCGCCGCTCGAGCTCGTCGATGGCGGCCGGCTGGTCGCCGCTGGGCTGGTAGGGGCTGACGACCTCGAAGGGCGCCACACTGCGTTCGATGTCTGATACGGGCCGCATGGGTCAACGGTACGACCCCCCACTGACAACCGGTCCCGGAGCGGCCCGGGGCGGCGGCCGCGGCGCGGGCCGGGCGGCGGGGGCGTCCGCCGGGACGACGGAGTGAAGCCGGCCGGCGGCGGGGCGTGAGCCGGCCCGGGGACGCCCGGCCGGACGCGGACGCGGACGCGGGTCCAGACGGACGTGTGCCCGGGCGGACGCGGTCACCGGACGGACGCGGTCACCGGGCGGCCCGTGCGGGCGCCTGCGGGGAACCGACCTCGCCGGTGCGCTCGAGCTTCTGCCAGCGCAGCCGGCCACCGGTCAGGGCTGTCACGCAGGAGTGGATCAGCACGAGGTACATCAGCTGGCGGTAGACGATCTGCTGCAGCGGCAGCATCAGCAGGTAGCGGTATCTCTCGCGGTCCAGGCGGAAGGCGTAGGCCGCGCACAGCAGCTGCGCGGAGAGCAGCGCGGTCCACGCGAGGACCGACTTCACCGGGTCGACGAAGACGGCGCCGTAGAGGGTGAGGAGGTCGATCAGCGGCGCGAAGACCGGCGTGACGATCTGGAAGAGCACCACCAGCGGCATGCCGACCCGGCCGAAGCGTCCCGAGGGCCCGCGGTCCACGAGTGAGCGCCGGTGCTTCCACAGCGCCTGCATGGTGCCGTAGCTCCAGCGGTAGCGCTGCCGCCACAGCTGGCCGATGCTGCCGGGCGCCTCGGTCCAGGCGCGGGCGTTCTCGGCGTACACGACGCGCCATCCCGCGCGCTGCAACGCGATGGTGACGTCGGTGTCCTCGGCGAGGGTGTCGCCGCTCATGCCCCCGGCCTCGAGCAGGGCGGTGCGCCGGAAGCCGCCCGCGGCGCCGGGGACGGTGGGCATGCAGCCCAGAACGTCGTACATGCGGCGGTCGAGGTTGAATCCCATGACGTACTCGATGTGCTGCCAGGCGCCGATCACCGTGGTGCGGTTGCCGACCTTGGCGTTGCCCGCGACGGCTCCGACAGAGGGGTCGGCGAAGGGCTGGACGAGCCGGTGCACGGTGGCGGGTTCGAAGACGGTGTCGCCGTCCATCATCACGAGCAGTTCGTGACGGGCCTGTTCGACGCCGTGGTTGAGTGCGGCGGGCTTGCCCGCGTTCTCCTGGCGCACGACGCGCACCTGGGGCAGGCCCATCGCCTCGACGATGTCGGCGGTGCCGTCGGTCGAGCCGTCGTCCACGACGATGATCTCCACGGGGTGCGTGCTCGCCGCGAGCGAGCCGACCGTGTTGGCGATGCACTCCTTCTCGTTGTACGCGGGCACGATGACGCTGACCGGCTCGGTGACCCGCGGCCCCCAGCTGAAGCGGCGGTTCCCGCGGAGCCGGGCGTGCCGGCGGGCGAGGACGAGCATCATGGCGAGGCGCGCCAGGACGGCGGCGCCGACCACGACAAGCAGCCAGAACAGGACGGGCATGGTGAACTCGGCGAGGGCCACGGCCCAGATGAGGGCGCGGCCCTGCCACAACTCGGCACCGCGGGCCCGGTGGTTGGCGGTCGTCGCCCCGAGGCTCGCGGTCAGCGTGGTGAAGGTGTAGCCCTTCGCCTTCATGGTGTCGATGTACGTGCCCAGGGCTTCCACGGTCTGCGAGCGGTCGCCCCCGGCGTCGTGGAAGAGCACGGAGGCGCCCCTGCCGTTCTCCGGAGTGGCGTCGCGGATGATCCTGGCGACGCCGGGGCGTCGCCAGTCCTCGCTGTCGGTGTCGACGAAGGCGCTGATGTACCCCTTGGTGCCGAGGTACCGGTAGACGGGCCAGGTGGTGTCGTCGATGGCGTCGGGTTCGGAGGAGTAGGGGGCGCGGAAGAGCGAGGTGGTGATGCCCGCGGCACCGGCGAGGGCGAGTTGGGTCTGGGCGAGCTCCCGGTCGATCCGTGCCCTGCTCTGGTACGACAGGTCGACGTGGGAGAAGGTGTGGACGCCGATCTCGCTGCCGGAGTCGACGATGTCGCGGATCAACGCCGGGTGGCGGGCGGCCATCTGGCCCACGACGAAGAAGGTGCCCGGCACTTGGTGCGCGCGCAGCACGGCGAGCACCTTCGCGGTCCACCGGGGATCCGGCCCGTCGTCGAAGGTGAGCGCGATCGTCCTGGGGGGCAGGGTGTGGCTGACGGGTTCGCCGTCGGGTGCGAAGGTGAGGACGGGGCCGCCTTCGAGGACGGAGGCCGGCACGTCGCCGGAGCCCCCGGACTCGTGGACGCGGCCGTCGTTGCCGATCTCGGAGTGCAGATAGCCGTCCAGCAGCATCACGCACACCAACACGAAGAGTCCCAGCACGGCCATGACGACACGGGGTCTGGGCACGGCCTGCCTGCCGGCCGAGGCCACCCTGGTGATCGTGCCGGGCGCCGCGTGCCGTCCCGTGCGCGCCATGTCCGCTCAGTCGTCCCAGCCGTCGCCGGGGTCCGTGGCGTCGCCCGGGGGGAACGCCGGGGCGTCCGGTGCGGGCGTCGCCGGGACGGACGCCGGAACGCTGGGGGTGGCGGCGGGCGTACGGGGGGCCGTGGGCCGCGGGGAGGCACTGGGGGTCGCCGTGGCCTGGGCCGCGCCCGCACCGGTGGACGGGGTCCCGGAGGGTGCCGCGCCCTCGCCGGTGGCGGAGGGGGTGACCTCGGTGTCGGCGGCGCGGCGCGGAACGGCGGGAACCCGGACCGCCGGAGGGGTCGTGGGAGCGGCGGCCGAAGCACTCGCGGCCGGTCGCACGGCGTGCCCGCGTCCGCCGCCCGCCTCGGCCCGCACCGAAGCGCCGGCCGGGACGTCGGCGCCCGGAATCAGGGTCTGGGGCGCGAACGGAGTGCCTCCCGCGAAAGCCATGCCCAAGAGCGCGGCATATCCCGCGCAAGCCGCCCCCACAGCCAGTCCGGCACGCCGGATAATGCGCGCACGGCGGCCCGAGGCGTCGACGAATACGGGCCCGTCTTCCGTGGACCGCCTAGGGGGACACGCCCTTCGGGAGATGGGATGCATGGGCGGAATGCTAGCAGCAATTCCACTCGAAGAATTCCCGGTATATGTTCGAGAATGGCGTCACCAGCGAGCCTCACGGGCCTTTCGGGAATTTTCCGGAAGTGCGATCCGAAATTCCCGGGGCGGATAGTCTCTCCGTCATGAAGAGCCGCACGGCACAGCTGATCACCGGACTCGTGGCGGTCGCCATCGCCGCCACGACCGCCTCGCTCCTCACCGGACCCGCGCCCGCCGGTCCCCCGGCGCCCCGCCCGTCCGAGGGGCGGCAACGCCCGGCCGAAGTGGCCTTCACACCGTATGTGGACGCCTCGCACTCCACCGCGTACGACATGGCGGGCACGGCCCGCGGGACCGGGGCCGACGGATTCACCCTCGGGTTCGTCACGGCGCGCGGCAGCTGCGCCCCCACCTGGGACGGCCGGGACGGCATCGCCCACCAGGACCTGACGGCCCGGATCACCGCGCTGCGGGCCACGGGCCGCGACGTGCGGATCTCGTTCGGCGGCGCCGACGGCACGGAGCTCGCCGGCGCCTGCGACGACGTCGGCGAACTGACCTCCGCCTACGCCGATGTGATTGACCGTTACCGACTGACCCGGGTCGACTTCGACGTCGAGGGGGACGACCTCACGGACGTCGACGCCAACACCCGCCGGGCGCGCGCCGTCGCCGGCCTCCAGCGGGAGGCGCGGCGGGAGGGCCGGACGCTGTCGGTCTCCTTCACCCTGCCCGTGATGCCGTCCGGGCTGACCGCCGAGGCGTCGGCGCTGCTCGCGGACGCCCGGCGCCAAGGAGTGCGTGTCGACGCGGTCAACATCATGGCGATGGACTACGGCGAGGCGTACACCGGCGGCATGGGCGGATACGCGATCCAGGCGGCGACCGCGGCGCACGGGCAGCTCAAGGAGCTGCTGGGACTGTCCGGCACGGCGGCCTGGCGGTCCCTCGTGGTGACCCCCATGATCGGGGTGAACGACATCGAGGGCGAGGTCTTCACCGTGCGGGACGCGACCGTGCTGGCCGCCTTCGCCCGCGACAAGGGGCTCGGCGGCCTGTCCATGTGGTCGGTGAACCGTGACCACCCCTGCGAAGACGGCACCAAGGGCGCGGTCCTGACCCTCTGCAGCGGTGTCGACCAGACGTCACTGGCGTTCGCGCGGGCGCTCGCCAGGGCGTGAGGGGCGGGCCGCACGGGAGGGGCGCGTGGTGCGGCGGCCCCGGACGGGCACGGGCTCCGGGAAGGCGTCGGGGACGGGCGGGTCGAGCGCCACGACGACCACCGCGAGGAAGAGGAAGACCACCGGGCCGATCAGCACCGGGGCGAGGAGCGCGACGGGACCCGCCCCGTTCGAGCCCTCCCGGGCGCTGCTGTGCAGGTGCACCGTCAGCGCCGCCATGCCGGTGTAGTGCGCCGCGGTGATGGTGAAGCCCAGAAGGACGCCGGCGAGCGCGCCTGCGTACCTGCGCCTGACGGAGACCGCGCACCACAAGGCGACGACGGCGCCCGCCACCGCGACGGCGACGGACATCCCCACCGTGGACGGCGCGTGCTCCAGGTCGCCCCGCAGCCGCAGGCCCCGCATGCCCGTGTAGTGCATCGCGGCGATGGCGAGTCCCGTGAAGCAGCCGCCGGTCAGCACCGCGGGCACCGTGCGTCCGAGGAAACCGACGGCGAACACCCCGACGGCGGCGACCGCGATGGCGACCAGCAGGCTCGCGAAGGTGACGAGCGTGTCGTACGCGATCCGCACCTCGCCGATGGTGAAGCCCATCATGGCGATGACGTGCAGGGTCCAGACGCCGGAACCGATGGCCGCGGCCCCGAGCGCGAGCCAGCCGGCCCGTCGCGAAGGGTGCACGGCAAGGGCCCGGGTGATGCAGCGCAGCCCCAGGGCGGCGCCTAAGCAGGCCATCAGGAAACCCCCGAGAGGGGTCGCCCATCCATAGGTGAATCCGTCGACCGTTCCATATGTGCCGTTCACGGCACCCTCCCCTTGCCGTCCCGGTCCCCCGCTCTCTCCGCCCCCGCGGTGACACAGGCTAGGGTCGTCCGCGAGTCCCGCGTGGGCTCCTCATGGCGACTTCATCGCGCGGACATCCGTGCGTCACATGGCCCCGGGCAGCGCGGTGATGCGCTCCAGCGGGCCGTACGGCCCGGCCGCCAGAGCGCCGCGCAGGGCGGCGACGACCTCCGCGGGACTGCGGGTGAGCGCGGCGGGCGCGACCCGCACCACCCGGAGCCCCAGCGACTCCAGCCGGCCGCGCCCCGTTCCCGGGCCGAGGTCCAGCACGAGGCCGTCGCGCACCCAGTATGCGTCGGGCGATCCCAGGAAGGCGCCGTCGAGTTGGAGCGTGGGACGCCACAGCGGCTGCCGCAGCCCCGACCTGGCGACCAGCGCGCGGGCCAGCGGTGTGGCGGAGGCGGCCCGGGGGCCGGGGTCCAGCGCGCCCAGCAGGGCGGCCACGGCCGGACGCCGGGCCAGCACGGCGCCGCCCAGTTCCGCGGTGAGCGCGGGGGCGGGCACCCCGAGCGCCGTGACCAGTTCACGGACCACCTCCAGGGCCCACTCGGGATCGACGGACTCCCGTACGCCGTCGGCCGCCGCGCGCACCACCGGTGCCACCGGCACGCCGTCGACGGCGTCGGGCGCGGGGAGCCCGCGGCCGTGGTGGACCCGCACCCAGGTGTGGGTGCGGATGCGGCGCTCACTGGGCACCAGCACGTCCACCACCGGGAGCCCGCACGGCGGGACGGCCACGGCGACACCGTGCAGCGCGAGCCCGGCCGCACCGGTGATCATTGCGGGGACCTGCGGGAACCCGGCGAAGGCCAGCGCCGCCCTGGACCGCTGCGCGGCCGTGAGCGGACCGGGCTGGAGGACGACCACCCGGGGCAGCGGCCGCTGCCACCGCCCGCCGGGACGGCACCACTCGCGCATGCGGCTCTGCGGCACGCCCGCCGCGGAGAGCTGGGCGACGGTGGCGACCCGGTCCTGCTCACGCGAGAGCCGGCGGACGGCGGCGGTGAAGTCGTTTCGCGTCATGCGCGCCCCATCCCCCGCGCGACCGATCAACTACCGCTTGTGACAGACCTGTCGAGAACGGCCACCCTCCCGGGTGGTGTGGGGTGCCGCGGGTTGCCGTCGCCGCACCGGGACCCGGGCGGGCCGCCACCGGGACCGGCTGTCGGTGCCCCGCCCTAGGCTGGGAACCGTGACGTATCCGCAGACCCCTTCCGCCGAGGTGGCCTGGACGGTGCTCGAGGCACCGATCGGGCCGCTGCTGCTCGCCGCGACCGGACAGGGCCTGGTCCATGTCGCCTTCCGGATCGGGGAGGAGGCGGCCCCCGCCGCGCTGGAGCGGATCTGCTCCCGACTGGGTGCCGCGCCGGTGCGCCGGCCGGGCCCGGCGAGCCCCGCCGGGGCCCGGCTGGACGAGGCGATACGCCAACTGGAGGCGTACTTCGCCGGAACGCGGCACGCCTTCGACCTCGACCTGGACTGGTCGCTCACGACGGGCTTCAACCGCCGTGTGCTGCGCGAGCTGTCCGCGGGCGTCCCGTACGGCAGCGTGGTCGGCTACCAGGACCTGGCGAACCGGGTCGGCGAACCGGGGGCGGCCCGGGCGGTCGGGGTCGCCATGGGTGCCAACCCGCTGCCGGTCGTCGTCCCGTGCCACCGGGTGCTGGAGAGCGACGGGGGGATCGGCGGCTTCGGCGGGGGCCTGCGCATGCTCGACATCAAGCGCTCGCTGCTGGCCCTGGAGGGCGTCCTGCCGGAGCCGCTGTTCTGACGGGGCGTCCACGCAGTTGCCGGGGCGGACCGCGTCGTCCGATGTCCGCCGGATCGTCCGATCACGGCCGCGCACAGGGTGAGGTATCCGGCCGCGGCCTCCAGGGGGAAGCCATGACTTTTCACATCACCGAGGGCGCCCCGGACTCATCGGTCCTGCTCCATGTGCCGCACAGCTCCCGCGTCGTGCCCGGGCACGTTCGCGAGCGCATCCTCCTCGACGACGCCGGACTGGCCGCCGAGCTGGACCACATGACGGACTCCCACACGGACCTGATCGCCGCGCACGCCGCCGCGCGCACCGAGGCGTGGCAGTTCACCAACCGCCTGTCGCGGCTGGTCGTCGACCCGGAGCGGTTCCCGGACGAACGGGAGGAGATGAGGGCCGTCGGCATGGGCGCCGTCTACACGCGCACCTCGCACGGGGCGCCGCTGCGACAGGACGACCCCCGGCACGAACGGACCCTGCTGGAGGCCTACTTCGAGCCGTATGCGGCCGCCATGACCGCGGCCGTGCAGGACCGCCTCGAGGCCACCGGGCGGGCGGTCGTCATCGACGTCCACTCCTACCCCGGCGCACCGCTCCCCTACGAACTGCACGGCGACGGGCCCCGGCCCGCCGTGTGCCTGGGCACGGACGCCTTCCACACCCCGCCCTGGCTGCTCGAGGCCGCCCGTGACGCCTTCGCGCCGTGCGGCGAGGTCGGTCTCGACTCGCCGTTCGCCGGCACCTATGTGCCGTTGAAGCACTACGGCGCGGTCCGCGAGGTGTCGGCCCTCATGGTCGAGATCCGCAGGGACCGCTACATGACCGAGCCCGGCGGCGCCCCCACCGCGGGACTGGGCCCGATCGCCGACGCACTGGCCGCTCTCGTCACGGCCGTGGGCGCGCACCGCGGCAGGAGCGGAAGCGGAAGCGCCGACGACGGCGGGAGCGGGGCCGACGGTCTCAGGTGACCCGGAAGCCGGTGAACTCCACCAGGCCCCGGTCCCCCGTACCGCCGTTGCCCGCGGTCATGAAGATGCCGGCGTCCTGGGTCCGGGCGGCCGCCGGAACGGTCACCGTGGCGACCTTCCGCCAGGTCGTCCCGTCGTCGGTGCTGCACTCCCCGGTGTACCGCCGGCCCCGGCGGCGCAGCCGCAGCAGCACCGGGGCGCGCACCCCGGCGGCCCGCCGGTAGCGGTTCAAGCGGCCGCCGCCGTCGGAGTCGTAGGACAGCGTCACCCCGTGCCCGGGCGTCACCGCCAGGTTCAGGAAGCCCGGGGCGGCCGGATCGGCGAGGTCGTCACGGACGACGATGCCCGCCCGCGCCCATTCCGCGGTCTTCGCCTGGGTGTCGACCCTGGTGGTGACCGTCCCGCCGTCCCGCAGCCCGCCGGGCCGGAAGACGGCGGCGAACTCGGCCGTGCCCTTCCACAGATCGCGCCCGGCACCGTCGATGGCGAAGCGGTCGCCGAGTTGCCCGAAGACCGCGCCGGCGCCGTTCACGGTGCGGTACACGCGGTCCAGCACGCCGGCGACGTACAGGTTCCCCGCGGCGACCGCGGGCACCCGCGCGCCGCCCGGAACCGGCTCGTAGGCGGCACGGGCCTCGTACGGCACCGGCGACAGCGGCCGCTCGGGGCGCGCCTCGGGCGCGGTGACGCGCCAGGTCGCACGGCCCGCGCCGGCGGCCGCCACGCGCGGCAGCGACAGCGGTCCGCGCGGCACGGCCCGCACCCCGTCCGCGGTCAGGGAGAAGCCGACCGTGCCCGTGGGGGCCAGCCCGTTGGTGTTGGCGAACTCCGCGGTGACCAGGGCCCGGCCGCCGGGCTCCAGCGTCGCGGGTTCCGCGGTCACCGTCAGCGTGCCCTGGTACGGGGCGGCGGCCAGGATGCCGTAGGCCCGTCGCGCCAGCGCGTGCGGGTCCCCGGTGGGCCGGATGGGATAGCGCCCGCCGCGTACGGTCCAGGGCTTTTCCGCGCGGTACCAGTCGATGGGCCGCGGTGCGCGGCGGGTGCCGAGCGCGGTCGCGCACTCGTCCAGGAACGTCCGCCAGCGCGGCAGGTAGAAGTCCGCGATCAGCCCGTTCCAGTCCCGGTTGGCGTACTCGTGCAGGGACACCGATGTCGCGCGCCCGCCCCAGGTCGTCACCAGGACCCGGGCCGTGCGCTCCAGCTCCGCGCGCCGCCCGTCGGTGTCCCCCCACTCCCGCGCCTCCGCGAGCCACGGCCCGAGCAGGAACGCCCGGTGGCCGCCCGCGACCTCGTCGGCCAGCCGCATCAGCCGCAGCCACAGGTCGGACAGCTCCCGGAAGACAGCGGTGTCGCCGCGACCATAGGCGGCGCGCAGCTGAGGCAGGAGCTGCCGGCTGCGGTTGGCGACGGCCTGCCGGGCGACGTCGATGAGGTCGTAGCGGTAGGCGTCGCGCTCACGCGCCCCGGCGGACACCGCCAGCAGGGCGGCGAACGCCGTGTCGAAGGCGGCGGGATCGTAGGTGAGGGCGTTCGGCGCGTACACGCTCGCGGAGTCCGCGGTCAGCGAGGGGCGCGCGGCGAAGAGGCTGTCGTGGGCGTCGGCACGCTCCAGCGCGTCGTGCCGGTAGGCGGTGCGGCGCAGTGCCTGCCAGGCGACGCGGGCCTGGCCGTCCTCGGTGCCGTACCGCGACCGCGCATAGGTGTCGAACCAGGACGGCAGGTCCACCCGCTGCTCGTGCCAGGGCAGTTCGCAGAACAGCTCGAAGGCGGCCGGATCGCGCTCGGCGGCCTCCGGGAGGTAGCAGACGCCCGCCAGGGCGCTGCCGGGCTTGTCCCGCCAGGAGAAGAAGCGGTCCGTCCACACGTGGGTCTTGGCGCCGATCGTGGTGCGGCCGCCGAAGTTGGGGATGGAGCCGAAGGTGTAGGGGGTGCCCGCCCAGTCGCGTTCGCGGTCGGTGACCGAGGCGAACCGGTCGGACACGCCGTCCACGACGAGCATCCGCTCCTTGTCGACGGCGGCCAGCAGATCGGCTCGCGGGTTCTTCTCCCAGCCGAGGATCACCCAGGTGGCCCGGGGATGCGCGGCGCGCAATGCCGCCTGCACACCGCGGGCCGCCGCGGCCACCGGCACGTCACCCGCGGTGCCGCCCTCGTGCAGCAGGTCCATCTTGAAGTACGCCGCCTCGCCGAACAGCTTCCTCTGGTGCCGGTAGAACGAGGCGGCCACGGCGGCGAAGACGTCGGTACGGGGGTCGAGCCAGTCGGGGCGCGCGAATCCGTGCCAGGTGCCCTGCGGGACCACGCGCGCCCCCGGGTTGCGCCGGGCGAAGCCGTCCGGGACGGTGCCGAAGTAGCCGGGCAGCACCGGGGCCATGCCCAGTTCCCGCAGCCGCGCGGTGATCCTGCGGCCCAGCGCGGCACGGGCGTCGACGATGCCCCCGCTCAACGGGCCGCCGTACCCCGAGAGGTTCTGCAGCAGCCACCACGGCTGGTGGGACGGCGCCGGCAGCCAGGCCAGGGCCTCCTTGTCGGAGTAGCCGAACTCGCGCAGCACGCGCCGGTACACGGCCTCGGCGCCCGCGACCACCAGCACCTCGTTGCAGCCGTGCAGCGCCAGGACGTCGATGAAGCGCTCCCAGCGCCGCCAGTCGGCGTACGGTGCGGTGTAGCCGTCGTTGGTGTCGTTGAGGACGAGGCGGTGCGGCACCGTGGCGGCCCGGGCGATGCCCCCGGAGGGTGGCGCCGGCAGGGTCGCGGGCAGCGCGTCCAGGCTGTCGCCCACCCAGGACACGCCGACCCCGCACACGTGTTTCAGATACCAGCGCACACCGCACAGGAGTGTGGCCGGGGAGGTCGCGGCCACCTCGATCCGGCCCCGTGAGCCGCCGATCCGGAAGCGGTCGGACCCGTCCCGGTCCTTGACGCCGCCGCCACCGCCGCCACCGCCGCCACCGCCGCCACCGCCGCCACCGCCGCCACGGCCATCCCCGTCGCCCCGCCCCTCCGCGACGAGCCGGAACTGCCCCGCGTGCCGCGGCAACAGCCGTCCCAGCGCGGCACGGGCGGGAGCCGCCTCAAAGCGGCCGGCGTCAACGGGCGTGGCCGCCACCGTCGCACCCGCCACCGCCGTCGGGAAGACCGCACCCGCCGCGGTCGCGGCGGCGGAACCCAGCACCATCCGCCTGGTCACTCGAGTCACGGTCGGCTCCCGACAGTTGAGGCAGCGCCAGAACACGTGCCTCGGAACCGTAACGGGAGGGACGATACGGATCAATGTGACGCGAGGGATGTTCGCCGCAAAAGAGGGCGAACTCCCCACTCTGGCTCACGCCGAGTCGGGGAAGCGGGCCGCCTGCAGATAGTCCGGCTTGGGGTCGAGCGCCGCCGCCAGCCGGAAGTGCCGCAACGCCTCGCCGGAGCGGCCGGACCGCTCCAGGGTGCGGCCGAGGACGAAGTGCGCGTACGCGTTGTCCGGCTCGCGCTCCAGGACGATCTGGAACTCCAGCTCCGCGGGGCGCAGCTGCGCGGAGAGGAAGAACGCCCGCGCGCGCAGCAGCCGCGCCGCCGTGTTCTCCGGGTGGGCGGCTATCACCGAGTCCAGCAGCTTGACCGCCCCGCGGGCATCGCGCGCCGCCAGCAGCTGCTCCGCCGCGCGGAAGTCGATGACGTGGTTCTCGGGGCTCTGCTCGGGCACAGCCGCCTCCTTCCCCGGGCACTCAATGGGTCACAACTACCCAACATCACCACCCGCATATGCATTCCCCCCGGGGAACGGCGGGCGGACGCTCAGGCGTCCTCGCCGGCCGGCCGGCGCTCCGCCGGCACCGCGGACCCGATCGGGTCGTCCTTCGCCGCCTCCAGGGCAGCCGGCGCCACACCGCCGCCGGCCTCCGCGACGGGTTCGGCGGCAGGTGCCGGGACCGGAACCGCCGCCGGTGCCGAAGCCGGAGCCGGAGCCGGAGCCGGAGCCGCCTCGGGCTGCGGCCGGTCGCCCCCGGCCGCCCGCTCGAAGAACCGCAGCATCTCCACCGGGAACGGCATGACCAGCGTCGAGTTCTTCTCCGCGGCCACCTCCACGACCGTCTGCAGCAGCCGCAGCTGCATCGCGGAAGGCGTCGCGTCCATCGTGGACGCCGCCTGAGCGAGCTTCTGCGAGGCCTGCAGCTCGCCGTCGGCGGTGATGATGCGAGCCCGGCGCTCGCGGTCGGCCTCGGCCTGCCGCGCCATCGACCGCTTCATCGACTCCGGCAGGGCGACGTCCTTGATCTCCACCCGGTCGATGTGGATGCCCCAGTCGACCGCCGGGGTGGCCAGCAGCAGTTCCAGGCCCTCGTGGATCGCCTCGCGCCCCGACAGCAGGTCGTCCAGCTCGCTCTTGCCGATCACCGAGCGAAGCGAGGTCTGCGCCACCTGCAACATCGCGAACTGGTAGTTCTGCACGTGCACCGTGGCCTTGATCGGATCGATGACCCGGAAGTACAGCACCGCGTCCACCCGTACCGAGACGTTGTCCCGGGTGATGCCCTCCTGCGAGGGCACCGGCATGGTCACCACCTGCATGTTGACCTTGGTCATACGGTCCATGAGCGGCACCAGCAGACGCGGCCCCGGCTGCTTGGCCTGTGGCCGCACCCGTCCGAAGCGGTAGACCACACCCCGCTCGTACTGCTTGATCACCCGGAAACTGCTCTTCAGGCCGCCCAGTCCGAGCACGACTGCGGCAATCCCGATCACGGCCGACACGGCTTCCATCGCCATCCCCCTCATGTCCGCGGCGCAGCGACGCCGCTGTCCCACAGACGCTCACGGAGGGGGCTCCGGATCAATTCTTGACGATCTTTTGACGCAACTGCTCCCACACCTGCCGGACCCGGGGCTCCAGCGCCTCCAGAGGCCCGTCGTTGTCGATCACCACATCGGCGACCGCCAGCCGCTGCTCCCGGGTGGCCTGGGCCGCCATCCGGGAGCGGGCGTCCTCCTCGGTCATGCCGCGCAGCCGCACCAGCCGGTCCAGCTGGGTCTCGGGAGCGGCGTCCACCACCACGACCAGGTCGTACAACGGCGCCAGGCCGTTCTCCGCCAGCAACGGCACGTCGTGCACGACGACCGCGTCCGGGCCGGCGGCCTGCTCCAGCGCCGCGGAGCGGTCGCGCACCAGCGGGTGGACGATCGCGTTCAGCGCCCGCAGCCGCTCGGGGTCGGCGAAGACGATCCCGCCCAGCTTCGGCCGGTCCAGAGCGCCCTCGGCGGTCAGCACCCCCTCGCCGAACTCGGCGACCACCGCCGCCAGCCCGGGGGTACCCGGCTCCACCACCTCACGCGCGATCCGGTCCGCGTCGACCAGCACCGCCCCGTACGAGGACAGCAGCCGCGACACCTCGCTCTTGCCCGCCCCGATCCCGCCCGTCAACCCCACTTTGACCATGGCGCGAGACTACCCGCGCCCCCGCACCCGGACGAGCCGGGTCAGGAGCCGTCGTCCTCGCGGTCGGCCAGGAACCGTTCGAACTCCGCCGCCAGGTCGTCCGCCGACGGCAGCTCGACCGGTTCGGCGATCAGGTTCTCCCGGTTGCTGCCGCCCGCCAGCGCGTCGTACTGGTTCTCCAGGCCCTGCACGACCGAGACCAGCTCGGCGTCGCCCTCCTCGACCTGCCGGTCGATCTCGGCGCGCACCGTGTGCGCCTCCATCCGCAGCGCGTGCGCCACCTGCGGCAGCACCAGTCCGGTGGCGGCCGTCAGCGTCTCCACCACGGCCAGCGCGGAGTCCGGGTAACCCGAACGCGCCAGGTAGTGGGGCACATGGGCGGCCACGCCCAGCACATCACGGCCCGCCTCCGCCAGCCGGAACTCGACCAGCGACTCCGCGCTGCCCGGCACCTGCGCCTCGTCGAACCAGCTGCGATGCCCCGGCACCAGGTCAAGCCGGTTGCCGTGCGGCGTCAGCCCCACCGGACGCGTGTGCGGAACGCCCATGGGAATCCCGTGGAAATTGATCGCCAGCCGCACCCCCAGCCGCTCCACGATCTGCACCACCGCCGCGGCGAAACGCTCCCACTCGATGTCCGGCTCCTGGCCCGACAGCAACAGGAACGGGCTGCCCGTACTGTCACGGAGCAGCCGCAACACGATCTCCGGCGCCTCGTACTCCGTCCAGCGGTCCCGCTTGAAGGTCATCAGCGGACGGCGCGCGCGGTAGTCCACCAGGCGGTCGGCGTCGAAACGCGCCACCACCCGGTGCTCCTGCCGCTCCAGCAGCTCCTCGACGACCTGCGAGCCGGTCTCCCCGGCGTCGATGTACCCCTCGAAGTGGTACAGCAGCACCGGTCCGGTCTCACCGAACGCCTCGTCGACCGCCTCTGCCCCGCCCGGCTCGTATGCGTACAGCCCCTGCGGATCCAGCACTGCGCACCCTTCTTTCTCTCCTGATCAACTCTCTGTGCAACGGGCCGCACAGCCCGCGCATTCCCGCCCGGACCCGGCAACGCGGAAGGACCCGCCCTCCGGGGGAGAGCGGGTCCTTCCGTGGTGCGTGGGCGATCAGCCGCCCTGCGATCAGCTCTGGCCGCCGGCCAGCTTCTCGCGGAGCGCGGCAAGCGCCTCGTCCGACGCGAGAGCGCCGGACTGGTCGCCGGACTCCGAGGAGTACGAGCCACCGGTCGGGCCGGCCGGAGCCGCCTCGCCGGCCTGGGCCGCAGCCTCGGCGTCCGCCTCGCGGGACTTGATGACCTGCGCCTGGTGCTGCTCGAACCGCGACTGCGCCTCGGCGTACTGGTGCTCCCACGCCTCGCGCTGGGTCTCGTAGCCCTCGAGCCAGTCGTTGGCCTCGGGGTCGAAGCCCTCGGGGTAGATGTAGTTGCCCTGGTCGTCGTAGGACGCGGCCATGCCGTACAGGGTCGGGTCGAACTCCACCGAGGCCGGGTCGGCACCGAAGGACTCGTTGGCCTGCTTCAGCGAGAGGCTGATGCGACGGCGCTCGAGGTCGATGTCGATGACCTTGACGAAGATCTCGTCGTTGACCTGGACGACCTGCTCCGGGATCTCCACGTGGCGCTCGGCCAGCTCGGAGATGTGGACCAGACCCTCGATGCCCTCGTCCACGCGGACGAACGCACCGAACGGCACCAGCTTGGTGACCTTGCCGGGGACGACCTGGCCGATCTGGTGGGTGCGGGCGAACTGCTGCCACGGGTCTTCCTGGGTCGCCTTCAGCGACAGGGAGACACGCTCGCGGTCCATGTCGACGTCCAGGACCTCGACCGTGACCTCCTGGCCGACCTCGACGACCTCGGAGGGGTGGTCGATGTGCTTCCAGGACAGCTCGGACACGTGCACCAGGCCGTCCACGCCACCCAGGTCCACGAAGGCACCGAAGTTGACGATGGAGGAGACGACGCCGGAGCGCACCTGACCCTTCTGGAGGGTGGTGAGGAAGGTCTGGCGGACCTCGCTCTGGGTCTGCTCCAGCCAGGCGCGACGGGACAGGACCACGTTGTTGCGGTTCTTGTCCAGCTCGATGATCTTGGCCTCGAGCTCCTTGCCGACGTACGGCTGGAGGTCGCGGACGCGACGCATCTCGACCAGGGAGGCGGGAAGGAAGCCGCGGAGGCCGATGTCGAGGATGAGACCACCCTTGACGACCTCGATGACGGTACCGGTGACGATGCCGTCCTCTTCCTTGATCTTCTCGATCGTGCCCCAGGCGCGCTCGTACTGGGCGCGCTTCTTGGACAGGATCAGGCGACCCTCCTTGTCCTCCTTCTGGAGGACCAGGGCCTCGATCTCGTCGCCCACGGCGACGACCTCGTTGGGGTCGACGTCGTGCTTGATCGAAAGCTCGCGCGAGGGGATGACACCCTCGGTCTTGTAACCGATGTCGAGCAGGACCTCGTCCCGGTCGACCTTCACGATGACGCCGTCGACGATGTCGCCGTCGTTGAAGTACTTGATCGTCTCGTCGATCGCGGCGAGGAAGGCTTCCTCGGAACCGATGTCGTTGACCGCCACCTGCGGGGTGGTACGAGGGGCCTCGGTGCTGCTCGTCATTAGGAAAAGGGCTCCGGTACGGACATGAAGTCGTAGGTACTGCTACGCCGAGAGCCCGTTTCGCTCCTGCCGATTCCGGACAGCCCACAAGGCCGAGAGGTTTACAACAGATGTGAGCGCAGCCTGCTCCGTCCGAGGCGCGCAGGCCCGCAGCGCAACTTGTAGCATACGGGGGCAGCCGGGCACGGTCAATGCGCGAAGAGCACACCACGGGCTTAACACCCCGTACCGGGCACTGGCACATAGACGTGCTGCGGCGACACCGCAGCCACAGGTCACCACAGAGGGTACGACGACCACCGCGATGATCCAAGCACCGGCCCCCCGGCCCGCCCCCGAAGAACCCGAGGCCACGCGCCGTGTCGCAGACGACACGGAGAGCAGCCGAGCCAACCGCGGATGGTGGGACCGCAACGCCGACGAGTACCAGAGCGACCACGGAGAGTTCCTCGGCGACACCGAATTCGTATGGGGCCCGGAAGGAGCAACGGAGGACGAACTCCACCTCCTCGGACCCGCCGCGGACCTCCGGGGCGCCGCCGTCCTCGAGATCGGCGCCGGCGCCGCCCAGTGCTCCCGCTGGCTCGCCGCCCGCGGAGCCCGGCCGGTCGCCCTCGACCTCTCCCACCGCCAGCTCCAGCACGCCCGCCGCATCGACGACGCACACGACGCGAACACGGCACTCCCCCCGTTCGCCCTCGTCCAGGCCGACGCCGGCGCCCTCCCCTTCGCCGACGCCTCCTTCGACCACGCCTGCTCCGCCTACGGCGCCCTGCCCTTCATCGCCGACACCGCCCACGTCATGCACGAGGTCCGGCGCGTCCTGCGCCCCGGCGGCCGCTGGGTCTTCTCCGTCACCCACCCCATCCGTTGGGCCTTCCCCGACGAACCCGGCCCCGAAGGACTCACCGCCTCCGCCTCCTACTTCGACCGCACCCCCTACGTCGAACAGGACGACACCGGACACGCCGTCTACGTCGAACACCACCGCACCCTCGGCGACCGCGTCCGCGAACTCGCCGCCGCCGGCTTCCGCCTCACCGACCTCGTCGAACCCGAATGGCCCACCTGGAACACCGAGGAATGGGGCGGCTGGTCCCCGCTGCGCGGCCGGATCATCCCCGGCACGGCGATCTTCGTCTGCGTCGCGGCATGACCCGCGGCCCCGCGGCCGACCGCGAGGACGCCCTCGCCGCACTCCCCGTACGCACCGCCCTGCCCGCCCTCCACGACGCCCTCGACCGGCACGGATGCGCCGTGCTCGCCGCCCCGCCCGGCACCGGCAAGACCACCCTCGTCCCACTCGCCCTGGCCGGACTCCTCGACGACGGCCCCACCCGGAACGTCCTCGTCGCCGAACCCCGCCGCATGGCCGCCAAGGCCGCCGCCCGCCGCATGGCCTGGCTCCTGGGCGAGGAGACCGGCGGCCGCGTCGGCCACACCGTGCGCGGCGACCGCAAGGTCTCCCCCGGCACCGTCGTCGAGGTCGTCACCACCGGCGTCCTCCTCCAGCGACTCCAACGCGACCAGGAGCTCCCCGGCACCACCACCGTCCTGCTCGACGAGTGCCACGAACGCCACCTCGACGCCGACACCGCCATGGCCTTCCTGCTCGACGTACGCACCGCCCTCCGCCCCGACCTGCGCATCGTCGCCGCCTCCGCCACCACCGACGCCGACGCCTGGTCCCGCCTGCTCGGCGACGCGCCCGTCGTCCACGCCCAAGGCCGACTCCATCCCGTCGCCGTCACCCACGCACCCCCGCCGGGCGGCATCCGGCCGCCACACGGCATGCGCGTCGACCCGGCCTTCCTCGACCACGTCGCCGCCACCGTCCGCACCGCGCTGCGCACCGCCGACGGCGACGTCCTGTGCTTCCTCCCCGGCACCGGCGAGATCGCCCGCGTCGCCGGCCTGCTCGGCGGCATCGACGCCGACGTCCTCCAACTCCACGGCCAGGCACCCGCCACCGTCCAGGACGCCGTGCTCCGCGGCGGCGACGGCACCCGGCGCCGCGTCGTCCTCTCCACCTCCGTCGCCGAATCCAGCCTCACCGTCCCCGGCGTACGCGTCGTCGTCGACTCCGGCCTCGCCCGCGAACCCCGCACCGACCACGCCCGCGGACTCGGCTCCCTCACCACCGTCCGGGCCTCCCTCGCCACCGCGACACAGCGCGCCGGCCGCGCCGGACGCGAAGCTCCCGGCACCGCCTACCGCTGCTGGAGCGAAGCCGAGGACGCCGCCCGTCCCCGCTTCCCCTCCCCCGAGATGGCCGTCGCCGACCTCACCCCCTTCGCCCTCCAAGCCGCCGCCTGGGGCGACCCGGAGGCCACCGGACTCGCCCTCCTCGACCCGCCGCCGCCCGGCGCCCTCGCCGCCGCCCGCGACACCCTCACCGCCATCGGCGCCACCCGCCCCGACGGCCGCACCACCGACCGCGGCAGCCGCATGGCCCGCATCGGCCTCCACCCCCGCCTCGCCCGCGCCCTCCTCGACGGCGCCCCCCGCACCGGCACCCGCCGCGCCGCCGACATCGTCGCCCTCATCGCCGAACAGCCCCCGCGCGACTACGGCGACGACCTCACCGCCGCCTGGCGCACCGCCCGTCGCGCCCACGACGCCTACGCCGACCGCTGGCGCCGCGAAACCCGCCGCCTCACCGCCGCGGCCCCCGACCACCCCGCCACCGCCCTCACCGACGACACCGCCGCCGGACTCGTCACCGCCCTCGCCTTCCCCGAACGCGTCGCCCGCCGCCGCGGCACCGGCGCCGGCAGCGGCAGCAGTGGCGGCAACAGCGGCACCGGCTATCTCATGGCCTCCGGCACCGCCGCCGAACTCGCCGACGGCACCCGCCTCGGCACCCCCGAATGGCTCGCCGTCGCCGTCGCCGACCGCCCCACCGGCTCCCCCTCCGCACGCGTACGGCTCGCCGCCGTCATCGACGAGGACACCGCCCGCACCGCCACCGCGCCCCTGCTCACCGAGACCGACGAGGTCACCTGGACCGACGGCGACATCACCGCCCACCACGCCGTACGCCTCGGCGCGATCGGCCTCACCAGCCGCCCCCTCGCCGACCCCGACCCCGCACTGCTGCGCTCCGCCCTCCTCGACGGCCTCCGCCGCGAAGGACCGCGCCTGCTCAAGTGGACCCGCGACGCCGACACCCTGCGGCAGCGCCTCGCCTTCCTCCACCGCGAACTCGGCGCCCCCTGGCCCGACGTCTCCGACGAGGCCCTGCTCGCCCGCGCGGACGACTGGCTCGCCCCCGAACTCGCCACCGCCCGCCGCCGCGCCGACCTCGCCCGCGTCGACGCCGCCACCGCCCTGAACCGCATCCTGCCCTGGGCCACCGGCGACGCCGCCCGCCTCGACGAACTCGCCCCCGAACGCGTCGAGATACCCTCCGGCTCCAAGGTCCGCGTGACCTACGACGACGAGCGCCCCGTCCTCGCCGCCAAGCTCCAGGAGCTCTTCGGCTGGACCGCCACCCCGCGCATCGCCGGCGGCCGCGTCCCCCTCCTCGTCCACCTGCTCTCCCCCGCGGGACGCCCCGCCGCCGTCACCGCCGACCTGGCCTCCTTCTGGCGCGACGGCTACCGCGCGGTGCGCGCCGAACTGCGCGGCCGCTACCCCAAGCACCCCTGGCCCGAGGACCCCACGACGGCGGTCGCCACCCGGCACACCACCGCGCGGCTCAATGCTTCGGGCCGACGAAGCGGTCCATGAGCGCGACGGACTCCCGGCGGGCCACGGAGATGTTGCAGGCGTTGGCCCGCTTCCACGCGACGCCGAGGGCGTCGAGCGTGTCGGTGCACAGGCGCCGGATGTCCTCGGACCTGTTGGTGAAGAAGTAGCGCGGGTACTCGTACCGCCTGGGCTCACCGGCCACGATCCGCGTGGTGTGGTTGACGACGCGGCTCCCGTCGGAGTGGATCAGCCCGCGCACGAAGTCCCAGGGGTGCTCGTCGACGACGGCCTGCTGCCAGGGCTCCAGAACGATGCGGCGCTCGTGCTTCCGGCCCGGGCCGTGCTGCGGGAAGAGGCACGGCCAGTGGTTGCTGTACGAGGTGACCATGGTGCAGCCCTGCGTGTGGACGCGGCAGACGGCGTTCCCGGGACGGACGGCCCGCACGGCCTCCTCGCAGGCGTCGATCAGGCCGGGCCAGGCATCCCCGCAGGCGATGCGGAGGGCGTAGCCGCCCCGGGGCTGGGGGCTGATGCATCCGTCGCCGAGGTAGAGACCGAGCAGATAGGCGTAGGCGGGGCCCGACGCCCGGCCGGTGCAGGCCCGAACGTCCCGTCCGGGTTCGATCCGGGTGCGCCAGGCGCGGATGGCGGAGCGGGACACCCCGGTCATCCGGCTGACGGAATTGAGGCTGTGACCCCGGGCGACGAGTGCGAGGGTCCGGCGGCGCGTTTCCAGGTCGTACACATGGTCGACTCTGGCGTGATCGTCGCCACGTACGGCCGATTACAAGCGCCGCTCACTCGATCCAGCGAAGATCACCCTGAGTGATAAACGCCTTGAATTTGAAGGCTGTGTACCCCGGGTGGGATTCGAACCCACGCTATATGGTGTTTGAGACCATTGCCTCTACCGCTGGGCTACCGGGGCTTCCTTTGAACCGAAGGCTAGCGTATACCCTCCGTGTCCTAAACATACCGGAGATAGGTAGGCTCTTGGGGCAGCACCTGCCCTGGAACGAGGAGTCCCGTGAGCGCCGCCGAGCCCGTTGACGAGCAGTCGCACGTACCGCCGCAGACCACCCGCGTGGTGATCGCCGAGGACGAGGCTCTGATCAGGCTCGACCTCAAAGAGATGCTCGAGGAGGAGGGCTACTCCGTCGTCGGTGAGGCGGGTGACGGCGAGACGGCCGTGAAGCTCGCCGAGGAGCTCCGGCCCGATCTGGTGATCCTGGACGTGAAGATGCCCGTGCTGGACGGGATCTCCGCGGCGGAGCGGATCGCCAAGGAGAAGATCGCGCCGGTGCTCATGCTGACCGCCTTCTCGCAGCGCGAGCTGGTGGAGCGGGCCCGGGACGCGGGCGCCATGGCCTACCTGGTGAAGCCGTTCAGCAAGAGCGACGTCGTCCCCGCGATCGAGATGGCGGTGTCGCGCTTCACGGAGCTGCGGGCGCTGGAGGAGGAGATCGCGGACCTGAGTCTGCGGCTGGAGACCCGGAAGCTGGTGGACCGGGCGAAGAGCGTTCTGCAGACGAAGTACGGGCTGACGGAGCCGGCGGCGTTCCGCTGGATCCAGAAGACGTCGATGGACCGCCGGATGACGATGCAGGCGGTGGCGCAGGCCGTGCTGGACGAGGTGGACGGCGGCGCCAAGTAGCGCCGGCCGGAGTCGGGAGCGCTTCAGGCCGAGTGGTCGGGCCAGTCGCGTCGTGGCAGAGGGATGTCCTTCGAGGGCATCCCTTTGTCGTTGGTGACGGCGAGCCGGTCGAGGACGGCGTCGCGGGGGATGTCGAACCAGAGGTCGTACTCGGCGCGGTCGTGTGCGCCGATGTCGATCACGAGGGGCTGGCGCTTGATCTGCATGGCCTCCCAGTCCATGGAGTGCCGGGTGCCGTCGGCGAGGACGAGGCGGTGGAGGTCGTTGTCGAGGCGTGCGCTGACGGAGTCGTCGACGATGACGGCGACGCGGATGCGGCAGAGGCGGCCTTTGGCGGGGTGTTCGGCGTGGGTGCCGATGATGACGGCGATGCCGCAACGCAGCGCCAGGGCGCGGAATTCGAGGTTCCCCGGGTGCACGGCGGTTGTGTCGAGGGGGATTTCGAGCTGACGGAGGGGTTGGCCCGCCGCGGCCGGGGAAGGGGTGGGCCATATCGCCGCGGCGGCGACGGCCGCTACCGTGACCCCGGCCAGTGCTCCGGTCAGGGCGGTCACGGCGGGCCGGCGGGCGAGGCGCCGCACAAGTGCGCCAAATCGGACCTTTGATTCCATCTTCACCTCACAGGTCGTCCGGTTACCGGTAAGGACCGTTCTGTTTCCGGCACATGACCCAGGTCACCGTCCGATCACATATCTTCCTACGACCTATCTGTGTGCCTGATCAGCGGATTACATTCCCGCCAACCCGCATGATGTTCACGCGGTCGCAATCCGGAGGGCCTACGGCCCGCCGACTCGTAATCTCATTGAGCGGCTCCAGGGGGTCGTAGTGCTCAACAAGAAGCTCGTCAAGCTTGCTATCCCGATGGCAGTTGGCGCTCTCGCGCTCACCGCGTGCGGTGGCGGCAAGGACGACAACGGCGGTGGCGGCGGCAAGCCGACCTTCTCCATTGGCTTCCAGGGTCCGCTGTCCGGCGACAACAGCGCGCTGGGCATCAACGAGGACAACGGCCTGAAGCTGGCCGTGGAAGAGGCCAACAAGAAGGGCGACCTGCCCTTCACGCTGAAGGTCGTGGACGGTGACGACCAGGGTCTGCCGGACCAGGCGCCCGCCGCTGCCCAGAAGCTCGTCGGCGACAGCAGCGTCGTCGCGGTCGTGGGTCCCGCCTTCTCGGGTCCGACCAAGGCGTCGGGTGGCATCTACGCGCAGGCGCAGCTGGCGGCCGTGACGCCGTCGGCGACGAACCCGGCGCTGACCTCGCTCGGCTTCTCGTCGTTCCTGCGCGGCGCGCCGAACGACAACGAGCAGGGTGCCGGCATGGCCGAGTACCTGACGAAGGCCAAGAAGGCCAAGAAGGTCTTCGTCATCGACGACAAGAGCGAGTACGGCGTCGGCCTCGCCGAGGTCGCGGTCAAGAGCCTGAAGGACGCGGGCGTCACCGTGGTGACGGACAGCGTTCCGGCGAAGACCCCGGACTACACCGCCGCCGCGACCAAGGTCGTCAACGCCAAGGCCGACGCGCTGATCTACGCGGGTTACTACGCCGACCTGGCGCCGTTCGCCAAGAAGCTCGCCGACGGCGGCTTCAAGGGCATCGGCATCTCGGGTGACGGTTCCAACGACGCGAAGTTCGTGGAGCTGGCCGGTGCCGCGGCCAACAACTGGTTCCTGACCTGCCCGTGCACCGACGCGACGAAGAACGAGAGCACCAAGGCGTTCACCGAGGCGTACACCAAGAAGTTCAACACGGCCCCGGGCACCTACTCGGCCGAGTCGTACGACATCGCGAACCTCATCATCTCCGAGATGAAGAAGCTCGGTAAGGACGTCACCCGCGAGAAGCTGCTGGCGGCGCTGAAGGGCGTCAACTACAAGGGTCTGACCAAGGAGTTCGCCTTCGACGACAAGGGCGAGCTGAAGGTCAAGAACGTGTACCTGTACCAGGTCGCCGACGGCAAGATCGGCTACCTGGGTGACGTGGCCACCCTCAGCAACGGCTGATCCGGCAACTGACACCTGAGGTGGGGGGCGTGGGGCGCGGCACGGATTCCGGCCGCCGCCCCGCGCTCCCCATCGCTGTGTCGGACGCGCTCTCGCTGCCCTTCACCGGCTTCAGCAAGGATTCCCACGCACCATGAATCTCTTCCACAACTTCTGGGACTACTTCATCCCAGGCTTGACGACGGGGTCCATGTACGCCGTCATCGCGATCGGGTACACCCTGGTCTACGGCGTGCTCCAGCTCATCAACTTCGCGCACAGCGAGGTGTTCATGATGGGCGGCTTCGGTTCGCTCGTCGTGCTCTCGGAGCTCGCCCCCCAGTCCCCTCACGGCTTCAACTCCGTGGTCTGGGTGATCGTCGGCATGATCGCCGGCGCTCTGGTCGGAGCGCTGACCGCGTTCGGGCTGGAGAAGGCGGCCTACAAGCCGCTGCGCAAGCGCAATGCCCCGAAGCTGGTCTTCCTGATCAGCGCCATCGGTGCGTCGTTCTTCCTGTACAACCTGGCGGGCAAGCTGTGGGGCCGCAACCCCGTGCCGATGCCGGAGCTGTACACCAATGGTGAGGTCTTCAGCGTCTTCGGCACTCCGGTGAAGATCACTCAGCTGATCATCATCGGTTCCGCGGTCGCGATGATGATCGGCCTGGACCTGGTGGTCAACCGCACGAAGATGGGTGCCGGCATCCGGGCCGTCGCGCAGGACGCGGAGACGGCCGGTCTGATGGGTGTCGACATCGACAAGATCATCTCCCGGACCTTCATCATCGGTGGTCTGCTGGGCGGCGCGGCCGGATTCCTGTACGGCTTCGGCATCTCGGGCCAGGTCTGGTTCACGGTGGGCTTCCTGCCGGGCATCAAGGCGTTCGCGGCGGCGGTGCTGGGCGGTATCGGCAACATCCGCGGCGCCATGCTGGGCGGCCTGCTGCTGGGCATCGTCGAGAACCTCAGCTCGCCGGTCTTCGGCACCCAGTGGATCGACGTGACCGCGTTCGTGGTCCTGATCCTGGTGCTGATGTTCCGTCCGACGGGCATCATGGGCGAGCGTCTGGGGAGGTCGGCATGAGCGAGGCGACTGCTGGCAAGTCCTTCTCGGTGGACGTGGCGAAGCTGCGCCGCCGAGCGTGGTATCAGGAGCCCCGCTGGGCCCGGCTGTTCGGCATGGTGGTGCTGGGCTTCACCCTGGCGCTGATGACGGGTGCCGACGGGAATCCGGCGGAGAAGCTGTCGGCGTTCACGGCGGCGTTCGAGTCGGCACGGCTGTGGATCTGCCTGGCGATCACCGTCGGCCTGTGGGCGCTGCTGGAGTTCGGCACTCCGGTGCGCGACGCGGCCCGGCAGGGCTCGCAGGGCGTGAGCAAGTCGCTGGAGCCGGCCCGGGCGGTGTTCCGCGCCAACCGCTGGGCGCGGCTGGGCGGCCTGGCGGTCGTCCTGGCGCTGGCGATCATCATTCCGGCCACCACGAGCCTGTTCTGGCAGGAGGTCCTGGTCACGCAGATGGGCGTGGTCATGATCATCGCGGTCGGTCTGAACGTGGTGGTCGGCTGGGCCGGTCTGCTCGACCTGGGCTTCATCGCCTTCTACGCGATCGGCGCGTACTCCTGCGCCTACTGGACCGGCCACATGCCGGTGAAGCCGCCGTTCACAGTGGGCGCGCTGGAGTCGATCCCGTTCGCGATCGTCACCTGCCTGATCGCCGGTGTCCTGCTGGGTGCGCCGACGCTGCGGCTGCGGGGTGACTACCTGGCGATCGTGACCCTGGGCTTCCACGAGATCGTGTACCTGGTCGCGAAGAACTCGGACGGTTTCACGGGTGGTTCGCGCGGTGTGTTCGGCATTCCGCACCCGTCGATCCACATCGGTCCGATCAAGTACGAATGGACGCTGGACCCGCTGCCGTACTGGTACCTGCTGCTGTTCTTCCTGGTGGTGCTGGTCTTCCTGTACAACCGGCTGGAGCACTCGCGCATCGGCCGCACCTGGACGGCGATCCGGGAGGACGAGGTGGCCGCGGCCGCGACGGGCATCAACACCGTCCGGTACAAGCTGCTGGCGTTCGCGATCGGCGCGTCGACCTCGGGTCTGGCGGGCGTGGTGTACTCCAGCAAGGTCGGCTTCATCAACCCGGAGAACTTCACCATCGTGCTGTCGGTGCTGGCGCTGGCGTACGTGGTCTTCGGCGGCATGGGCTCCATTGCCGGTGTGCTCTTCGGTGCCGCGCTGCTGGTGTGGCTGCCGAACGTGCTGCGGGACTACGTGCCGGAGCAGGACCGCTTCATCTACCTTGGTGCGCTGCTGGTCATCATGATGATCTTCCGTCCGCAGGGTGTGATCCCCTCCCGCCGCAGGCAGCGCGAGCTGCACATGGCGGAGGCGGGCATCGGTGACGCCGATGCGATGACCGAGCCGACGGGAGGCGTGAAGTCGTGAACGCGGTGAAGGACGCGGGCGTGCAGCCCGTCGAGACCGGCGGCCCGGTGCTGCAGGCCCGCGGTGTGACGCTGCGGTTCGGTGGTCTCACCAGCCTGTCGGACGTCAACCTGACGATGCGGCGGGGTGAGATCCTCGCGGTGATCGGCCCGAACGGCGCGGGCAAGACCTCGCTGTTCAACTCCCTGACGGGCGTGTACGTCCCGCAGGAGGGCGCGATCACCTTCCACGAGGAGGGCGGTGCCGAGCGCAAGCTGCTGGGCACCAAGCCGTACCTGGTGAACCGCTACGGTGTGGCGCGTACGTACCAGAACATCCGGCTCTTCGCCGCCCTGACGGCGCTGGAGAACGTCAAGATCGCGGCGGAGTCGCGGCAGAAGTCGGGAGCGATCTCGATCATGCTGGGCTTGCCGTGGGCACGCCGGGACGAGAAGGCCAGCGACCAGCGGGCCCAGGAACTGCTGTCGTACGTGGGGCTGTCGGGCAAGCACAACGAGCTCGCCGCGAGCCTGTCCTACGGTGACCAGCGGCGTCTGGAGATCGCCCGGGCGCTGGCGACCGACCCGAAGGTGCTGCTGCTCGACGAGCCGGCCGCCGGCACGAACCCGACGGAGAAGCTGGAGCTGGAGCAGCTGATCCGCCGGATCAACCGGGATCTGGGCATCAGTGTGCTGCTGATCGAGCACGACATGAAGCTCGTGATGTCGGTCGCGGACCGTGTCATGGTGCTGAACTTCGGCAAGGTGATCGCCGAGGGTCTGCCCGAGGAGGTGCAGCGCGATCCCGCGGTGATCGAGGCGTACCTGGGTGCGGCCGACGAGGAGGCCGTGGAGGCCGTCGCGGAGATGGTGGAGATCGTCGAGTCGCACCACGCGGCCGACGCTCCGGAGGTCCCCGCGCCGCGCGAGTCCGAGGAGGAGGGCCGATGACCGAGGCCGCCAACTTCGACAAGGCGACGGAGTCTTCCGTCGCCGAGGCTCCGGCGATGCTGGAGCTGGTCGACCTGCAGGTGTTCTACGGCGCGATCCAGGCGCTCAAGGGCATCAATGTGACGGTCCGGCAGGGTGAGGTCGTGGCGCTGCTCGGCGCGAACGGCGCCGGCAAGACCACCACCCTGCGCACGATCTCCGGTCTGCTGCAGCCCCGCCACGGCGAGGTGCGGCTGGGCGGCGAGCGGATCGACGGCGTTCCCGCGCACAAGGTGGTGGAGCTCGGCATCGGGCAGTCCCCGGAGGGCCGTCGTGTCTTCCCGGTGATGACGGTGCTGGAGAACCTGGAGATGGGCGCGTACCGGTTCAAGGGCGTCCCCAAGGACGACCTGGACCGGGTGCTCACGCTCTTCCCGCGCCTTGCCGAGCGGCGTTCGCAGCTGGCGGGCACCCTGTCCGGCGGTGAGCAGCAGATGCTGGCCATCGGCCGGGCGCTGATGGGCCGTCCGAACCTGCTGCTGCTCGACGAGCCGTCGATGGGTCTGGCGCCGCTGATCGTCCAGCAGATCTTCGAGATCATCAAGGAGATCAACGACCAGGGCACCACGGTGCTGCTGGTGGAGCAGAACGCCTCGCAGGCGCTGCAGCTGGCCGACCGCGGCTACGTCCTGGAGACGGGCGCGATCGTGATGGAGGACGAGGCGTCGGCCCTGCTCTCCGACCCGCGCGTGCGTGCCGCCTACCTCGGTGAGGGCGCGGCGTAGCGTCCGGCGTCACCTGGTACGGAGAACGGCCCCCGGAGGATTCCGGGGGCCGTTCTCCGTGTGCGCGGCGTTCGCGGTGTGCGGGGTTCGCGGTGTGCGGGCGTCAGGGGGTGACGGTGCCGGGGGCCGCGGGGCGCAGCGCGCAGGTGAGGCGGGCGGAGCAGACGCGGCGGTCCTGCTCGTCGCTGATGACGATCTCGTAGGTCGCGGAGGAGCGGCCGCGGTGGACGGGGGTGGCGACCCCGGTCACCAGGCCGGAGCGCAGGCCGCGGTGGTGGGTGCAGTTGAGGTCGACGCCGACGGCGATCTTGCCGGGGCCGCCGTGCAGCATGGCGCCGATGGAGCCGATCGTCTCCGCCAGGACGGCGGAGGCGCCGCCGTGGAGGAGCCCGTAGGGCTGGGTGTTGCCCTCGACGGGCATGGTGCCCACGACGCGCTCCGCGGACGCCTCGAGGATCTCGATGCCCATGCGGGAGCCGAGGTGGCCGGCGGAGAACAGTGCCACCAGGTCGACGCCGAGTCCCGCGTACTGCTCGATGACCTCGGGGGAGAAGAGGCTGGTGGTGGTGGGCTCGCCCATGGACGGTGGCTCCGATCGTCGTCGTTCGGTGTACTGGCCCGTTTTCTACCGGACGGTCAGTGGGAACCGCCGGGCGGGGTCGTCTGTTCCAGCCGGACGACGACGGACTTGGAGGCCGGGGTGTTGCTGGTGTCGGCGGTGTGGTCGAGCGGGACCAGCACATTGGTCTCGGGGTAGTAGGCGGCGGCGCAGCCGCGGGCGGTCGGGTAGTGGACCACCCGGAAGCCCTCGGCGCGGCGTTCGCTGCCGTCGGTCCATTCGCTGACGAGGTCGGTGTAGGCGCCGTCGGCGAAGCCGAGGGCGGCGGCGTCGTCGGGGTTGACCAGGACGACGCGGCGGCCGCCCTTGATGCCGCGGTAGCGGTCGTCGAGGCCGTAGATGGTGGTGTTGTACTGGTCGTGCGAGCGCAGCGTCTGCAGCAGCAGCCGGCCTTCGGGCACCTGGGGGTACTCCAGGGGGGCGGCGGTGAAGTTGGCCAGTCCGGTGGCGGTGGGGAAGCTGCGGGAGTCGCGGGGGGCGTGGGGCAGGGTGAAGCCGCCGGGGCGGCGGACCTTGACGTTGAAGTCGTCGAAGCCGGGTATCACGCGGGAGATGCGGTCGCGGACGGCGTCGTAGTCGCCTTCGAGCTCCTGCCAGGGCACCCGGCTGCGGGGGCCGAGGACGGCGCGGGCGAGGCGGCAGATGATGGCGGGCTCGGACAGCAGCAGGGGGCTCGCGGGCTCCAGGCCGCCCCTGGAGGCGTGGACCATGCCCATGGAGTCCTCGACGGTGACGAACTGCTCGCCGGCCGCCTGGACGTCCTTCTCGGTGCGTCCGAGGGTGGGCAGGATCAGCGCGCGGGCGCCGGTGACGACGTGGGAGCGGTTGAGCTTGGTGGACACGTGGACGGTGAGGCGTGCGCGGCGCATGGCGGCCTCGGTGACGTCGGTGTCGGGTGAGGCGGCGACGAAGTTGCCGCCCATGGCGAAGAAGACCTTGGCGTCGCCGTCGCGCAGGGCGCGGATGGCGGCGACGGTGTCCAGGCCGTGCTCGCGGGGCGGGGCGAAGCCGAACTCCTTCTCCAGGGCGTCGAGGAAGGCGGGGGCGGGCTTCTCGTAGATGCCCATGGTGCGGTCGCCCTGGACGTTGCTGTGGCCGCGCACGGGGCACACGCCGGCGCCGGGGCGGCCGATGTTGCCGCGCAGCAGGAGGAAGTTGACGACCTCCTTGATGGTGGGCACGGAGTGCTTGTGCTGGGTCAGGCCCATCGCCCAGCAGACGATGACGCTCTTGGCGTCGAGGACCATGCCGAGCAGCCGGTCGATGTCGGACTGCGGCAGCCCGGTCGCGCGCAGCACCTCGTCGGTGTCGGTGGCGCGGGCGGCCGCGGCGTAGTGCTGGAAGCCGTGCGTGTGCCGGGCGATGAAGGCGTGGTCGAGGACGGTGTCGGGAGCCTGGTCCTCGGCTTCGAGGAGCGCCTTGTTCAGTGCGCGGAACAGGGCCTGGTCGCCGCCGAGCCGGATCTGCAGGAAAAGGTCGGCGAGGGGGGTGCCGCCGCCGGCGAGGCCCTTGGGGGTCTGCGGGTTCTTGAAGCGCTGCAGGCCGGCCTCGGGCAGCGGGTTGACGGTGACGATCTTCGCGCCGCTCGCCTTCGCCTTCTCCAGGGCGGAGAGCATGCGGGGGTGGTTGGTACCGGGGTTCTGCCCGGCGACGATGATCAGGTCGGCGCGGTAGAGGTCCTCGAGCAGCACGCTGCCCTTGCCGATGCCTATGGTCTCCGCGAGCGCGGAGCCCGACGACTCGTGGCACATGTTGGAGCAGTCGGGCAGGTTGTTGGTGCCGAACTCGCGGGCGAAGAGCTGGTAGAGGAAGGCGGCCTCGTTGCTGGTGCGGCCGGAGGTGTAGAACACGGCCTCGTCGGGGTGCGCGAGGCCGGTCAGCTCGTCGGCGACGATCTCGAAGGCGCGCTCCCAGGGGACGGGCTCGTAGTGCTCGGCGCCGTCGGGCAGGTACATGGGCTGGGTGAGGCGGCCCTGCTGGCCGAGCCAGTAGCCGCTGCGGCGGCCGAGGTCGGCGACGGAGTGCGCGGCGAAGAAGTCGGCGGTGACGCGGCGCAGGGTGGCTTCCTCGGCGACGGCCTTGGCGCCGTTCTCGCAGAACTCCGCGGTGTGCCGGTGCTCGGGCTCGGGCCAGGCGCAGCCGGGACAGTCGAAGCCGTCCTTCTGGTTGACCTTGAGGAGGGTGAGGGCGGTGCGGCGCACGCCCATCTGCTGCTGCGCGATGCGGAGGGTGTGCCCGATGGCCGGGAGCCCGGCAGCTGCGTGCTGCGGGGCGCTGACCTCGGGTGCGTCCTGGACCGGGTCGCCTGCGGGTGCTTTGCCTGCCATGCCTCCGATCCTGCCACGGCGAAGCCGCGGACCGGCAGTGTCGGTGGGGCGTGGGAGGATCGGGGACGTGGCAGCAAAGGCAGAGAAGACGAACGTGGCGACCGGCACCGCACCCCAGGGGGGTGAGCGGCCCCGGTTGCTCCTGCTGGACGGGCATTCGCTGGCGTACCGGGCGTTCTACGCGCTGCCGGTGGAGAACTTCAACACCACCACCGGCCAGCCGACGAACGCGGTGTACGGCTTCGCGTCGATGCTGGCGAACACCCTGCGTGACGAGCGGCCGACGCATCTCGCGGTCGCGTTCGACGTCTCGCGGCATACGTGGCGTCTGGAGGAGTTCCCTGAGTACAAGGCGACCCGGTCCGCGACGCCGGACGAGTTCCGCAGCCAGGTGACGCTGATCGGCGAGCTGCTGGACACGATGAACGTCCGCCGCTTCGCCACGGAGGGTTACGAGGCGGACGATGTGATCGCCACGCTGGCCTCCCAGGCCGAGGCGCTGGGGTACGAGGTGCTGATCGTCACCGGCGACCGCGACTCCTTCCAGCTCGTCTCGGACCATGTCACGGTGCTGTACCCGACGAAGGGCGTCTCCGAGCTGACCCGGTTCACCCCGGAGAAGGTCGTGGAGAAGTACGGGCTGACCCCCACGCAGTATCCGGACTTCGCGGCGCTGCGCGGCGACCCGTCGGACAATCTGCCGGGCATTCCGGGTGTCGGGGAGAAGACCGCCGCCAAGTGGATCAACCAGTTCGGGTCGTTCGCGGAGCTCGCGGACCGGGCGGACGAGGTGAAGGGCAAGGCGGGCGAGAATCTGCGCGCCCATCTGGAGTCGGTGAAGCTGAACCGCCGGCTGACGGAGCTGGTGCGGGACGTGGAGCTGCCGTGCGGGCCCGCGGAGCTGGAGCGGCAGCCGTACGACCGGGACGCCGTGAACGTCGTGCTGGACACCCTGGAGTTCCGCCACCCCAACTTCCGCGACCGGCTGTTCGCGGCCGATCCGGGGGCGGCTGTGGAGGGTGGCGAGCCGGAGGTCGCCGGCGGGGTGGCCGTGGAGGGCCGGGTGCTGGCCGCGGGCGAGCTGGCGGGCTGGCTGGCGGAGCACGCCGGCGGGCCGCTGGGCGTGGCGTCGGTCGACGCGTGGGCGCTGGGCGCGGGCAGTGTGTCCGAGGTGGCGCTGGCGACGGCGCAGGGCCCGGCTTCCTGGTTCGATCCGGCGGCGCTGGACGAGGAGGACGAGCGGGCCTTCGCGGCGTGGCTGGCGGACGCCGGCCGGCCGAAGGTGCTGCACAACGCCAAGAACGTCATGCGGGTCTTCGCCGAGCACGGCTGGAGCGTGGACGGCGTCGCGATGGACACGGCGCTGGCGGCGTATCTGGTCAAGCCCGGCCGCCGCTCGTTCGCGCTGGACGCGCTGTCGGTGGAGTATCTGGGCCGGGAGCTGGCCCCGGCGGGCGCGGAGGACGGCCAGTTGGCGTTCGGCGCCGAGGACGAGGCCGAGGCGGACGCCCTGATGGTGCAGGCGCGCACGGTGCTGGACCTGGGCGACGCGTTCGCGGCCCGGCTGGAGCAGGACGGCGCGCTGCGGCTGCTGCGCGAGGTGGAGTTGCCGACCTCCGCGCTGCTGGCCCGGATGGAGCGGGCGGGCATCGCGGCGGACCGGGAGCATCTGGAGCGCCTGGAGCAGCGGTTCGCGGGCGAGGTGCAGCTCGCGGTGAAGGAGGCGCACGCCGCGGTCGGGCACGAGTTCAACCTGGGCTCCCCCAAGCAGTTGCAGGAGGTGCTCTTCGGCGAGCTGGGCCTGCCCAAGACGAAGAAGACCAAGACGGGTTACACCACCGACGCGGACGCGCTGGCGTGGCTGGCGGCGCAGACCGAGCACGAGCTGCCGGTGATCATGCTGCGCCACCGGGAGCAGGCGAAGCTGCGGGTGACGGTGGAGGGCCTGATCAAGACGGTGGCGCCCGACGGCCGGATCCACACCACGTTCAGCCAGATCGTGGCGGCCACCGGCCGGCTGTCGTCGACCGACCCCAATCTGCAGAACGTGCCGGTGCGCACCGACGAGGGGCGGGCGATCCGGCGTGGCTTCGTCGTCGGCGAGGGCTACGAGTCGCTGCTGACCGCCGACTACAGCCAGATCGAACTGCGGGTGATGGCCCACCTGTCGGAGGACGAGGGGCTGATCGCCGCCTTCGACTCCGGCGAGGATCTGCACACAACCGTCGGCAGCTATGTCTTCTCGGTGCCGCCGGAGCAGGTGGACGCCGAGATGCGCCGCAAGATCAAGGCGATGTCGTACGGGCTGGCGTACGGGCTGTCGGCGTTCGGCCTGTCGCAGCAACTGGGCATCGAGGCGGCGGAGGCGCGCGGCCTGATGGAGACGTACTTCGAGCGGTTCGGCGGGGTGCGCGACTATCTGCAGCGCGTGGTGGACGAGGCCCGCGTCACGGGCTACACCGAGACGCTGATGGGCCGTCGCCGCTATCTGCCGGACCTGACCAGTGACAACCGGCAGCGCCGCGAGATGGCCGAGCGGATGGCGCTGAACGCGCCGATCCAGGGCTCGGCCGCCGACATCGTCAAGATCGCGATGCTCAAGGTGGACGCGGCGCTCGCGGCGGAGGGGCTGCGGTCCCGTCTGCTGCTGCAGGTGCACGACGAAATCGTGGTCGAGGTCGCCCCCGGGGAGCGGGCGGGGGTGGAGGAGCTGGTCCGCCGGGAGATGGCCGCCGCCTACCCGTTGCGGGCGCCGCTGGACGTCTCGGTGGGTGCCGGCCCGGACTGGGAGTCGGCGGCCCACTGATCGGCCGTCCCCCGGCCGCCGCGTCGCGCGGCGCGGTGCGTGAGATGCACCGCGCCGGAGCAGGCCGCGGCGGCCAGGGCGAGTCCCGCGCCGGCGCCGAAGAGCCCGGTCGGGATGATCCCGCCGGCGTCCCCGGTCGCGTCGTACCACTGCTCCGCCCGCACGGCGGCTCCGGTGGCCGTGGTGGCGCCGAGGACGGTCAGGGCGAGCCGCCGGGCGCGGCGGGAGAGCCGGGGCAGCGGGGAGGGGCGATTTTCGGCCGGTTCGGGCGTGGCCCGCAGGGTGCGCGCGCCGTACCAGGCCAGCAGGGCCAGTGCCACGGCCGAGCTTCCGTACTGCACGTACTTGTGCAGGGCCGTGCCGTGGATCTCCTGGTCGAGCACGGGCAGCAGGCGGACGCCCCAGCGTCCGGGGTGGGTGAAGGCGTCCCAGACGACATGGGTGGTCGCCCCGGCCACGGCCGACGCCCAGAAGGCCGCGACCGAGCGCGCCGACGGCCGCCACCGGTCTCCGCAGCCCGCCAGGGCGGCGATCCGGCCCTGGTGGCGGGCGGGCAGCAGCGCCACCATCGGGCCGCGCAGCACCGCCCAGCCGCCCACCAGCCCGGCGGCGATGACGGGGTCCGCGAGGGCGACGCCCAGCGGGGCGTGGGTGAGCTGCCCGTAGCCGAAGAGGCCCGGAACCAGTGAATCGGCGAAGTACGGCACGTCGGGGGCGAAGGACCCGGCGATGAGGGCGGCAGCGACGAGCGGGCCGCGACCCCGTACGGTGCCGGCGCTGTCCTGCCGCAGGCCCGGCAGTACGGCCAACGCATGACTGATCGTGAACGGCATGCAACCTCTTCCGGAACACATCTGTCTGATCAGTATGCGACGTCCCGCACGGTGGCTCCGTTCAGGAAGTTGCCGTAGGGTCACCAGGGTTGTCACGCAGGGAGACGGGCAACACGGCTTCGGGGAGGGGCACCGGGTATGCGAGCGCGGTACGGACGGCGGATCCGCAGGGGAGTCGCGGGCACGGCGGTGGCCGCCGCGGCCATGGCGGCGCTGACGGGTTCCCAGGCTCCGGGGCTGCTGCCGGGCCTGCTGAACACCAGCGCGGCCGCACCGGTGGTGCCCCCGCCGGGAGACCCCATCGACGGCAACTCGTCGGAGTACTTGACCGAACTCCCTCCGCTCAACACGCCCGCCCCCGGCACCTCCGCCACCCCGGGTACCGGCACCGGCACGGTGACGACCGACGGCACGGGCCTGCCCGCGACCGTCCTGGAGGCCTACCGCAGGGCGGAGACCGCGCTCGCCGCCAGCGACCCCGGGTGCAACCTACGCTGGGAACTGCTGGCCGCGATCGGCCAGGTCGAGTCCAACCAGGCGCGCGGCGGCAACGTCGACGCCGAGGGCACCACGATCTCCCCGATCCTCGGCCCGCCCCTGAACGGCAACGGCTTCGCGAAGATCACGGACACCGACGACGGAGCCTGGGACGGCGACAAGGTCCACGACCGCGCCGTCGGCCCGATGCAGTTCATCCCGTCGACGTGGCAGACCTGGGGCGCCGACGGCAACGACGACGGGGTCACCAACCCCAACAACATATTCGACGCGGCGCTCGCCGCCGGCCGCTACCTCTGCGCGGGCAACCGCGACCTGTCGATCGAGAGCCACCTGCGCCAGGCGATCCTCGGCTACAACCACTCCCAGGCCTACCTGAACACGGTCCTGTCCTGGTACGAGCACTTCCGCAAGGGCGATGTCGTCTCCGTCCCGGACGTCGGCGGCGCGGGCGGCGACACCGGGGAGCACTCGCCGTCCCCCACCACGTCCCCCTCGCCCTCGAAGTCCCCGAGCGCGAGCCCGACGGGCTCCCCCCGGCCGACGAAGAAGCCCACGCCGACGGCGACGTCCAGCGGCACCATCGGCACCCCCTCGGGCACCCCCTCGCCGACCGTGTCGCCCACCCCCACCGACACCCCGACGGCGAGCCCGACCACGAGCCCGACGGTCACCCCCACCTGCCCGACGGACTCCGCGACGCCCACCGACCCGGCGTCCCCGTCGCCGACCGGCACCCCCGACCCGTGCGCGACCGAGTCGCCCGGGGGCAGCCCGTCGCCGTCCGCGTCGGAGACCGAGGGCGCCACCGCATCCGGCCGGGTCAACTGACGACGTAGAACCTGTTCTCATTTCAACTCCCGGTTGCTACGGTTCACCGGCCCAGCCGACGTAGCCGTACGACCGGGAGGTACGGCCATGCGCGCAGTCATCGCCGCGGCCATCGGACTCGTCGTCGCGTCCGGACTCGTCCTCCTCGTGACCGCGATCGGCCCGCCGGACGGCAGCACCTCCCCCGAGCCGCTGCTCACCACCGTCCCGGCGCACCCGTAGGAGGGCGGTCCCCATGCGCCGCAGGTCCAGCCTGGTCCTACTCGCCCTCGCGGTGTTCTTCGCCGCGCTCTCACCACTGATCCGCTGGTACGCCTTCCCCCGGCTGGCGAAGATCCCCGCGGGCCAGTACCAGTCGGTCGTCCTGGAGGCCCGGGACGCGACGCTCCTCGACTACGGCACGATGCGGCCGAAGAAGGTCTCGAAGGTCAGCATCGTGCAGACCCTCAAGGGCAACGTGGAGGAGGCGCACCGGATCGACCGGGCCACCGGCCGCGACGTCGTCGTGTGGGACGGGCTGGCCTACGTGGTGGGCCCGGACGGCGCGATGGTCTCGCAGGTCCCCGAGCGGTACATCTTCGACGCGCACACCCAGGCCCCCGTCCACTTCGAGGGCGAGAGCGTCGACGGCGATCCGGTCGAACGCCGGGGCCTCGAATTCAAGTTCCCGTTCCTCACCGAGAAACGGGACTACTACTACTTCGACGCGCAGGCGCGGACCTCCGCGCCCATCCACTACCGGGGCACGCGGGAGTTCCGCGGCCTGAAGGTCTACTACTTCGAGCAGACCGTGCCCTGGATCAAGGTCCCCCTGCCGAAGAAGATGCCGGTGGAGGGCGTCACCCCGCAGACCGTCGCGGCGATGGGCATGGAGCGCTGGTACACCACCAAGCGCATGTTCTGGGTGGACCCCGTGACCGGCGCGCCGGTCAACGGGGAGGAGGTCCACCGCGAGGAGATGCGCTTCACCGACGGGAAGCAGCAGCCGATCACCGCGTTCGCCGGGCACGTGAAGATGCGCGAGGACTACATCCGGCACACCGTGGCCCTGGTGAAGTCCCAGCGGCAGGCGGTGCTGCTGATGACCGGCTACCTGCCGTGGGGCTGCCTCGTACTCGGCGCGGCGCTGCTGTCGCTCTCGCTGCTCCTGGAGGCGCGCGGCCGGCGCCCGGCCGCACGCGGCGCGGACGGCACGGACGGCGCCGGCGGCGCGGACGGCGTCAGGGACGGGAAGGAGAGTCGTCCTCCCCGATCCGGTGGACGCGCACGAGGTTGGTGGTCCCCGAGACGCCGGGCGGCGAGCCGGCCGTGATGACGACGACGTCGCCCTCCTGGCAGCGGCCGATGCGCAGCAGCTGCTCGTCGACCTGGTCGACCATCTCGTCGGTCGTCTGGACCATCGGCCCGAGGAAGGTCTCCACGCCCCAGGTGAGGCTCAGCTGGGAGCGGGTGGCCGGCTCGGGGCTGAACGCGAGCACCGGGATCGGCGAGCGGTAGCGGGAGAGCCGGCGAGCGGTGTCACCGGACTGCGTGAAGGCCACCAGGTACTTGGCGTCGAGGAAGTCGCCCATCTCGGCGGCCGCGCGCGCGACGGCACCGCCCTGCGTGCGGGGCTTGTTCTGCTCGGTCAGCGGCGGCAGACCGGCCGCGAGCATGTCCTCCTCGGCGGCGGCGACGATCCGGCCCATCGTCCGGACCGTCTCGACGGGGTGCTTGCCGACACTGGTCTCGCCGGAGAGCATGACCGCGTCGGCGCCGTCCACGACGGCGTTGGCGACGTCGGAGGCCTCGGCACGGGTGGGGCGCGAGGAGTCGATCATCGACTCCAGCATCTGGGTCGCGACGATCACGGGCTTGGCGTTGCGCCGGGCGAGCTTGACGGCGCGCTTCTGCACCATCGGCACGGACTCCAGCGGCATCTCGACGCCGAGGTCGCCGCGGGCGACCATGATGCCGTCGAAGGCCGCGACGATGTCCTCCAGGTTGTCGACCGCCTGCGGCTTCTCGACCTTGGCGATGACGGGGATCCGGCGGTCCTCCTCGCGCATGATCCGCAGGACGTCCTCGGCGTCGCGGCCGCTGCGGACGAAGGACAGCGCGATGACATCGACACCGGTGCGCAGCGCCCAGCGCAGGTCATCGACGTCCTTCTCGGACAGGGCGGGCACGGAGACGGCGACACCGGGCAGGTTGAGGCCCTTGTTGTCGGAGATCAGCCCGCCCTCGATGCACAGGGTGCGGACCCGGGGGCCGTCGACCCCCGTGACCTCCAGGGTGACGCGGCCGTCGTCGACAAGGATCCGCTCACCGCGGGTGACGTCGGCGGCGAGGCCCTTGTAGGTGGTGCCGCAGATCAGGCGGTCGCCCTCGATCTCCTCGGTGGTGATCGTGAACTCGTCACCGCGTTCAAGGAGTACGGGGCCCTCCGCGAAGCGGCCCAGCCGGATCTTCGGGCCTTGAAGGTCCGCGAGGATCCCGACGCTGCGGCCGGTCTCGTCGGCGGCTTTGCGCACGCGCCGGTACCGCTCCTCGTGATCGGCGTGGCAGCCATGGCTCATGTTCAGACGGGCGACGTCCATACCGGCGTCGACCAGGGCCTTGATCTGGTCGTAGCCATCGGTGGCGGGCCCGAGGGTGCAGACGATTTTTGCTCGGCGCATGAGGTGAGCCTATGACCTACTTCACAGTAGGGATCTCGCGGGAGGCGACCGGCCAACATCAGCCTCGTGAACGGATGTTGACAAGTGGTGAAGTGAGCCGGGTGCCGCTCTGATGAGCACACCGCGGGCATACCGGCGGTCAGTCCGACAGGTCGGGGGCCGTCATGGTGAAGTGCGCGGTGACCTGCGCGTACACGCTCTGTCGCGCGGGCTCCATGTCAAGGGGCCGGGCCATGTCCTCGGCGCCGCCCGGTGCCGCGAAGGCGGCGGTCCGCAGGGCCGGGCGGGCGGCGAACGGCGCGGACTGCTGGACGCCCTCGTCGGCGAGCTCGACCAGGGCGACCAGGCGGGCGCCGAGCGCCTCGGCGTACTCGCGGGCGCGCCGCACCGCGTCGCGCACGGCCTGGCGGCGGGCGTCGCTGTAGGCCGGGGAGTCCGGCCGCAGGGACCACCAGGGGCCGTCGACACGGGTGAGCTCCAGATCGGCCAGTCGGGTGGTGAGCTCCCCCAGGACGGTGAAGTCGGTGAGGGTGGCATCGATGCGGACACTGCCGTGGTAGGCGCGGACGCGTTCGCCGCGGCCCCGCTCCCGCAGCTCGGGGGTGATCACGAAGGCGCCGGTCTCGACCTTCTCCACGGCGCCGCCGCAGCCCTTGACGAGGTCGAGCACCTGCGCGTTGCGCCGCCCGAGTTCGTCGAGGGTGGCACGGCGGTCGGTGCCGCGGGCGGTGACGGTGACGGCGATCCGGGCGAGTTCGGGCTCGACCTCGAGGGTCGCCTCACCCCGGACGCCCACGTGCGGGGTCTCGGGCGTCGGGTACGTCCTGGCCGGTTCTGTGGTCATGTGTCCCACCCTGCCAGGCCCGTGCGCCCGTGACGAGTCATCTGTTCGCAACCTGGCGGGGGTGTTGTCCCGGGCGCCCTTGCGCCAGAATCTACGCGCGTTAACACCACAAGCAGACCATCATTCCGCCCGCGGCGACCGCCGGGGCGTCCCCGGGAACCTGGAGCCGACGTATGCCGCTGAACCGCAGGGACTTCCTCAACCGCTCCGCCGCCACGGGTGCGGGGATCGCGCTGGCCGGCGGGGCCGGCGTCCTGGCCGGTGCGGCTCCGGCCCAGGCCGCGGGCGGTCACGGGCACCGTCCGAAGACGTACTCCTTCAGCGTCCTCGGCACCACCGACCTGCACGGCAACGTCTTCAACTGGGACTACTTCACCGACGCCGAGTTCGACGACAAGGCGCACAACGACGTCGGCCTCGCCAAGATCTCCACCCTGGTCGCACAGCAGCGCGCGGCGAAGGGCCGCCACAACACCCTGCTGATCGACGCGGGCGACACCATCCAGGGCACCCAGCTGTCGTACTACTACGCCAAGATCGACCCGATCACCGCCAAGCACGGCCCGGTGCACCCGATGGCGCAGGCCATGAACGCCATCGGCTACGACGCGGCGGCGCTGGGGAACCACGAGTTCAACTACGGCATCCCGGTGCTCCGCGCGTTCGAGAAGCAGTGCGACTTCCCGCTGCTGGGCGCCAACGCGCTCGACGCGCGGACGGGCAGGCCGGCCTTCCCGCCGTACTCCTTCCACCGGCTGTGCGTGAAGGGCGCGCCCGACGTGAAGGTGGCCGTCCTCGGCCTGACCAACCCCGGCATCGCGATCTGGGACAAGGCCAACGTCCAGGGCAAGATGACCTTCCCGGGCCTGGAGGAGCAGGCCGCGAAGTACGTGCCGCGGCTGCGCGCGATGGGCGCCGACGTGGTCGTCGTCTCGGCCCACAGCGGTTCCTCGGGCACCTCCTCCTACGGTGACCAGCTGCCGTACATCGAGAACGCGGCGGCGCTGGTCGCCGAGCAGGTGCCGGGCATCGACGCGATCCTGGTCGGCCACGCCCACACCGAGATCCCGGAGTACGTGGTGGCCAACAAGCAGACCGGCCAGGGCGTGGTGCTCTCCGAGCCGCTGAAGTGGGGCCAGCGCCTGACCGTCTTCGACTTCGACCTGGAGCTGGTCCGGGGCAAGTGGGAGGTCGTCACCGTCGGCGCGTCCGTCCTCAACTCCAACACCGTCGAGGAGGACCCGCGGATCGTCCGGCTGCTCGCGGACGAGCACAAGGAGGTCGTGGCCTACGTCAACCAGGTGATCGGCACCTCGGCGGCCGCGATGTCGGCGCAGGAGTCCCCCTACAAGGACACGCCGATCATCGACTTCATCAACTTCGTCCAGGCCGAGACGGTCAAGACGGCGCTCGCGGGCACCGAGTACGCCTCCCTGCCGGTGCTCTCGCAGGCCGCGTGCTTCTCGCGCACGGCCGCCATCCCGGCGGGCCAGGTCACCATCCGCGACGTCGCCGGGCTGTACGTCTTCGAGAACACCCTGGAGGCCCGGATCCTGACCGGCGCCCAGATCAAGGCCTACATCGAGTTCTCGGCGAACTACTTCGTGCAGACGGCGCCCGACGCGGCCGTCGACGTGTCGAAGCTGACGAACGCGAACGGCACGCCCGACTACAACTACGACGTGGTCAGCGGGGTCACCTACGACATCGACATCGCCCGGCCCGCCGGTTCCCGGGTGTCGAACGTACGGTTCCAGGGCGCGCCGATCGACGAGTCGGCCCGCTTCGTCCTGGCCGTCAACAACTACCGGGCCAACGGCGGCGGCAACTTCCCCGGCGTCGCGGCGGCGCAGCAGGTGTGGGCGAACTCCGAGGAGATCCGGAACACCATCATCGCCTGGGTGCGGGCGAACGGCTCCATCGACCCCGCGCTGTTCGGTTCGCAGGACTGGAAGCTGACCCGCGGCGGCGTGCCGGTCTTCTAGGACGACACGGCCTGCGCCCTCTGCCGTCCTCGCGGCGGGGGGCCCGGAGGGCATGTGCGGGCGCGCACATGCCCTCCGGGCGTTCCCGGGGGCCTCCCGGAGGGCCGGGCGGCCTCAGGGTTCCAGCGAGGCGGCCACGGTCCGCAGGCAGTGCAGCAGCGTCTCGTGCCGGGTTCCGAGGTCGGTGATCACGAAGCTGTGCCGCGCCTCGGCGCAGCCGATCTCCGCGCGCGGGGGTTCCTCGGGGAAGCCCGGTGGATAGCGGTAGGCGCACTCGAGTTCACGCCCCTGGACCCCGGCGGTGCCCTGCCACAGCAGGGCGCCCTCGCGCAGGTACGGGCGCATGCCGGGCAACTGCTCCCCGAACCATGCCTGGTCCTCCGCGAGCAGCCCGCGCCCGGCCTCCTGCGTCGTCCAGGCGGGCATCGCGGACACCTGCGGGCGGGTACGGCCCGACCGCAGCCGGCGGGCGGCCGTCTCGACCGCCTCGGCGACGGGGTTGGGCCCGTCGACGACGCGGATCCCGGCCGTGTCGATCTCCCGGGGGGCGGGGTGGCCGCGCAGGAAGACGAAGTGCCGGCCGGCGGCCAGGCCGCCGGTGTCGACGGCGAGGGAGGAGAGCAGGAAGTCCCACTCGTGGCCGCCGTTGACGGCCGTGAGGCCGGTGCGCTCGTCACCCGGGCTCAGCGTGCGCAGCCCGTTGGGGTGGTGGCTGTGCCAGATCCCGAGGAACTGCAGGTCGGGGCGGTCCCGCAGGAGTTCCTGGAAGAGCTCGTACTGGTAGTCGGTGTCGGAGTGGTGGTGGACCGCGGAGCGGTCCTTACCCGGTCCGGCGTCGAGGTAGGCCAGCACGGTGACTCGCAGTCGGGCCAGCTGCCGGTCCCAGTCCCGGTCGAGGGAGCGGAAGTCCCCCTCGACCAGGCCGACGAACTTGCCTCCGACCTCGACGTGCGGATGGGCCCTGATCTCCTCCCTGGCCCGGTCGAGGACGTCCTGGTGGATCGCCAGCGGCAGTCGCACCGGCGCGCCGGCGCCGGGGGCACCGTGCCGTCGGCGGGTCCGTTCGGCGGGGTGGGGCCCGGGGTGCGGCCCGGGGTGGGGCCCCGGGTGGGGACGCTCTTGGGGCCCGCCCATCAGCCGTCACCGCCCGCACAGCCGAGGTGGCAGTCCCGCTGAGGGCGCACCAGCATCCGTTTCGTCTCGTAGCGGGCCGAGAAGACGCCGGGCTCGGGGCGGATGCCCACGGTGAGCCAGTTGAAGTTCAGGGGCGGCACATAGCGGGAGCGGCCACCCATGAGCACGGCCCAGGCCATGCTCGCCTGGAAGGAGGCGACCAGGGAGATGTCCCCCGCGAGCCCCGAGGTGGTGAAGTTCTCGTCCCCGAGGCCGTAGCGGTGCCGGCGTTCCTCCTCGGTGAGGTCGAGGGCGTCCTCGAGGTTGGCGCCGTTGCCGTCGGCGACCCTCTGCATGCAGTCGAAGCAGCCGGTCTCGCCGGGCGCGTACAGGTAGACCTGGCCGCCCAGACCGGTGCGGATGACCGAACCGGTGAGGCAGGGCCTGCGCAGGCGCACGCACTGGGCGTTCACCCAGCTGCGGGCCGCGGGGTCGTCGACGGCGCAGAGCACCAGCCGTGAAGCGCGCGCGGCCTCCTCGAAGCCGGCGGCCTTCCGCACGTCCTCCTGGTGCGCCCGGGCCTCCACGGCGGGGTTCCGGTCGAGCATCCACGCCGAGACGGCCTCCACCTTGGGCTTGCCCAGCCAGGTGCGGGACGCGGGGTGTTTGACGAGGTTGACGGGTTCGAGCAGGTCGGGATCGAAGAGATCCCACTGCCGGACGCCGGACATGACGAGCGGCTGCACGGTGAACGCGCCCCCGCTGCCGAGTCCGACGACGGTCAGCCGCAGGTCCCCGACGTCGGCGCCGTCGAGGAGATGCTCGATGCGTTCGGTGTCCAAAGTTGTGTCGGTCATGCGAAGGCCCTCCACTGGCTCCGGTGAGGTGGCTTGGGTGAGGTGGCTCGGCCGGCGTGGCTGCCGGATGCCGTCCGGTCAGTGCCCCTGCTCGTTGCCGGGCCAGTAGCCGCGCCGCTGGTAGACCTCGAATTTGTTGAGCCAGATGGCGGTCTTCGCCACGACGAAGGCGATCGAGTAGAAGGAACGCCATTGGTCCGGCCGCATGATGCAGAGATTTCCCGCCGAATAGACGTGCGGACAGTCGGCGTCCCAGCCGTCGGCGAAAATGTGCGGAATGCTGTGCGGATATCCTTCCGGCAGCTTTATCTTCAGCGCGAAGACCTCTCCTGAATTGACCCGCAGCGCGCCGCGCGCGCGAATGTTCCCCTTCTTCGAGCGCGAGAAGCCGAACTGCGGGAAGTACGCGCTGAGCTTCTGTTGCTCCAGGTAGAGCCGGTTGCCGTCACCGCCGTCGGTGATGAGCAGGCCACGCGGCACCACGAATTCCGTCACAAGGGCCTCCTATCGGATACGGGCCGCCGAAGCGGCTCAGTAATCGCCCTTGGCGTCGTGGATGGCGATGCCCCGCGCGCCGTCCGAGGCCGGATGGACCCCGCCGTTCTCGTCGATGACGATCGGAACGTCGTCCGACTGCTGGTTGAGAATCCTCTCGACCTGCTGCGGATCAGACATGTTCTCCCCCTTGTCCGTTCCGGCGGGCGGCATTCGGGTATTCCGTCGCGCCGTCGCACCGCCGAATCCACGAGCAGGCTACAAGGGGTTATTTCATTACTTCAACACGCTTTGCGTGAAGCACCCCGATTCGATCCGGCTCGGAGCTTTTGCGCCGTGGATCGGAACGGTAGCGGCACGGACCCGCCACGGTCCGCGGAACCCGGGGCGGCCCGGGGTTCTCGCGGCGGTTCAGGATGCTTCAGGAGGTTCAGGCTTGTTCGGCAGGGTTGACGCCGGTTCAGGATGGTACGTGCTCCAGGAGCACGCGGCGCAGCTCCCGGGCGGCACGGGGCGGTTCGGCGTCCTTGCGGTGGGCCAGGGCGACGGTGCGCTGCAGCCCCGGGGCCGCGAAGGGCGTCGTCCGCAGCCTGGGGCGGCGCCGGGCGACCATCATCGGCACGACCGCGGGGCCCAGCCCTGACTCCACGAAGCCCAGCACGGCGTCCATCTCGCCGCCCTCGATCGCGAATCGCGGCTCGAAGCCCGCCGCCCGGCACGCGCTGACGGTGAGGTCCCGCAGGTCGTATCCGCTGCGGAACATCACCAGCGGCCGGTCGCGCAGGTCCGCCACCCGGATCTCCGGGCCGGCGCAGGGCGGCGGCGCGTCGGAGGCGGTCACCACGACCAGGTCCTCGTGCAGCAGGGGCGTCGCGTCCAGGGCGGGGTCGTGGCTCTGCAGCGGCAGCACGATCAGCGCGAGATCGAGACTGCCGGAGGCGAGTTCGCGCACCAGGTCGCGGGAGCCGCCCTCCTCGATGATCAGCCGGATGCCCGGGTACCGGTCGTGGTAGTCGCGCAGCACGTCCGGCAGCAGGCCGGTGCACAGACTCGGCGTCGCGCCGAGCCGCACCCTGCCGCGCCGGAGCTGCACCAGCTCGTGGACCTCCTGGGTGGCGGTCTCGGTGTCGGCGATGATGCGGCGGGCGAGCGGCAGCAGCGCCTCTCCGGCGTCGGTCAGCGCGATGTTGCCGCGCGCGCGGCTGAACAGCTCCGCGCCCAGCTCCCGCTCCAGGGCCTTGATCTGCTGCGACAGCGACGGCTGGGCCACGTGGACACGCTCGGCGGCGCGGGTGAAGTGCAGGGTCTCGGCGACCGCCAGGAAGTACACGAGCTGCTGCAGCTGCATGTCCGCACCCTAAACCTCCACGATAGAGACGGCCTATCGAAACGAGCCGCAAGATGTCTTGGACCTGTCGTCGCAGGTAGACCTAGCCTCGGGCGCATGGCTTTGGCGACGACGAGGACGAGGACGGGCCGCCGCCCCTCCGCCCTGCGTGCACTGTGGGACTCGACCGTGGGCAAGAAGGCGGTCATGGCGGGGACCGGCGTGATCATGCTGCTCTTCCTGGTCGCGCACATGCTGGGCAATCTGAAGATCTTCTTCGGCGCGGAGGAGTTCAACGGGTACGCGGCGTGGCTGCGCACCATCGGCGAACCCGCGCTGCACAACGGCTGGTACCTGTACATCCAGCGCGCCGGGCTGGTGGTGGCGGTGGTGCTGCACGGCGTCGCCGCCTACCAGCTCAGCCGGCGCGACATCAAGGCGCGCCCGACGAAGTACGAGCACAAGCGGCCGCGGACCAGCTACGCGACCCGCACGATGCGGTGGGGCGGGGTGATCCTCGGCCTCTACATCGTCTGGCACATCCTGGACCTGACCACGCTCACCGTGAATCCGCTGGGCAAGGAGCACCACCCGTACGAGAACCTGGTGGCCGACTTCCAGCTCTGGTACGTGAACGTCATCTACATCGTGGCGATGCTCGCCCTCGGCCTGCACATCAGGCACGGCTTCTGGAGCGCCGCACAGACCCTCGGGGCGGTGAACAAGCGCCGCGACCGCGCGCTGAAGATCACGGCGAACGTGCTCGCGGCCGCGCTGACGGCCGGGTTCCTCGTCGTACCCGTCGCCGTGATGACCGGATTGGTGGACTGACCATGGATTACCGACTGGGCGAGCCGATCGCCGACACCAAGGCGCCGGACGCGCCGATCGCGGAGCGCTGGGAGCGCCGCAAGTTCGAGGCGAAACTGGTCAACCCGGCCAACCGCCGCAAGCACACGGTGATCGTGGTCGGCACGGGCCTGGCCGGCGGGGCCGCGGGCGCAACGCTGGCCGAGCAGGGCTACCACGTGGTGCAGTTCTGCTACCAGGACTCGCCGCGCAGGGCCCACTCCATCGCGGCGCAGGGCGGCATCAACGCGGCGAAGAACTACCGCAACGACGGCGACAGCGTGCACCGCCTGTTCTACGACACCGTCAAGGGCGGCGACTTCCGCGCCCGCGAGTCCAATGTGCACCGCCTCGCCGAGGTGTCGGTGCAGATCATCGACCAGTGCGTGGCGCAGGGCGTGCCCTTCGCCCGCGAGTACGGCGGACTGCTGGACACCCGCTCCTTCGGCGGCGTGCAGGTCTCCCGCACCTTCTACGCCCGCGGCCAGACGGGGCAGCAGCTGCTGCTCGGCGCCTACCAGGCGCTGTCCCGGCAGATCGACGCGGGCAATGTGGAGCTGCACCCCCGCACCGAGATGCTCGACCTGATCGTGGTGGACGGCAGGGCCCGCGGCATCGTGGCCCGCGACCTGGTGACGGGTGAGGTCTCGACGCACATGGGCGACGCCGTGGTGCTGGCGACAGGCGGCTACGGCAACGTCTTCTACCTGTCGACCAACGCCAAGGGCTCCAACGCCACCGCCATCTGGCGGGCCCACCGGCGCGGCGCGTACTTCGCCAACCCCTGCTTCACCCAGATCCACCCCACCTGCATCCCGCGCTCCGGCGACCACCAGTCCAAGCTCACCCTGATGAGCGAGTCGCTGCGCAACGACGGCCGCATCTGGGTGCCGAAGGCCAAGGGCGACACCCGTCCGCCGCACGAGATCCCCGAGGACGAGCGCGACTACTACCTGGAGCGGATCTACCCCTCCTTCGGCAACCTGGTACCCCGCGACATCGCCTCCCGCGCGGCCAAGAACGTCTGCGACGAAGGCCGCGGTGTCGGCCCCGGCGGCCAGGGCGTCTACCTCGACTTCGCCGACGCGATCGCCCGCATGGGCCGCGCCAAGGTGGAGGAGAAGTACGGCAACCTCTTCGAGATGTACGAGCGGATCACCGCCGAGGACCCGTACACCCGGCCCATGCGGATCTACCCCGCCGTGCACTACACGATGGGCGGCCTGTGGGTGGACTACGACCTGCAGACCACGATCCCCGGTCTGTTCGCGATCGGCGAGGCCAACTTCTCCGACCACGGCGCCAACCGGCTCGGCGCCAGCGCGCTGATGCAGGGCCTGGGCGACGGCTACTTCGTCCTCCCGTCCACCATCAACGACTACCTGGCGCGCGGCCCGCACGACACCGTGGCCCCCGACCACCCGGCGGTCGCCGAGGCCGTCGCCGAGGTCGAGGACCGGCTGAACCTGCTGCTCGCCGTGGACGGCGACCGCACCCCGGACTCCTTCCACCGCGAGCTCGGCGAGCTGCTGTGGGACGAGTGCGGCATGGCCCGTACCGAGTCCGGGCTGCGCAAGGCGCTGGAGCGGATCCCGGCGCTGCGCGAGGAGTTCTGGCGCCGGGTGAAGGTGCCCGGCAGCGGCGAGGAGCTCAACCAGTCGCTGGAGAAGGCCAACCGGGTCGCCGACTTCCTGGAGCTGGCCGAGCTGATGTGCCTGGACGCCCTGCACCGCACCGAGTCCTGCGGCGGCCACTTCCGCGAGGAGAGCCAGACCCCGGACGGCGAGGCCCTGCGCGACGACGAGAACTTCTCGTACGCCGCGGCCTGGGAGTTCACCGGCTCCGGCGAGGACCCGGTGCTCCACAAGGAGGCGCTCGCCTTCGAGTACGTACACCCCACCCAGCGGAGCTACGCGTGAACCTCACCCTGCGCATCTGGCGCCAGCAGTCCTCCGAGGAGGAGGGCGCCATGGTCACCTACCGCGTCGAGGACATCAGCCCCGACATGTCCTTCCTGGAGATGCTCGACGTCCTCAACGAGGAGCTGATCCTCGCCGGCGACGAGCCCGTGGCCTTCGACCACGACTGCCGGGAGGGCATCTGCGGCGCCTGCGGCATGGTCATCAACGGCCAGGCGCACGGCCCGGAGCGGACCACCACCTGCCAGCTGCACATGCGGCACTTCAAGGACGGCGACACCGTCGACGTCGAGCCGTGGCGGGCCGCCGCCTTCCCGGTCGTCAAGGACCTGGTCGTGGACCGCTCGGCCTTCGACCGGGTGATCCAGGCGGGCGGCTACATCAGTGTGCCCACCGGCAGCGCGCCCGAGGCGCACGCGACGGCCGTGCCCAAGGAGGCCGCCGACTTCGCCTTCGAGCACGCCGAGTGCATCGGCTGCGGCGCGTGCGTGGCGGCCTGCCCCAACGGCTCGGCGATGCTCTTCACCTCCGCCAAGGTCAACCATCTGAACGTGCTGCCGCAGGGGCAGCCGGAACGCGAGACCCGGGTGCTGGACATGGTCACCGCCATGGACGACCAGGGCTTCGGCGGCTGCACCAACACCGGGGAGTGCGCGACGGCCTGCCCCAAGGGCATCCCGCTGCCGTCGATCGCCGCTATGAACCGCGAGTACCTGCGGGCCTTGCGCAAGGAGAAGTCGCGGTCCAAGGGCTGACCGGGTTGGTGGCCGCGCTGAGCCCGAAGGTCGTGAAGGCCGTGCGGGAGGGCAGCGGATAGGGATCCTTGCCGGTCACCGCGTTGAGCACGACCGCCGAGCGCCACGCGGCGAGCCCCAGATCGGGGGCGCCGACACCGTGGGTGTGGCGCTCGGCGTTCTGCACGTACACGGCGGCGCCGGTGCTCGCGACGGCCGGGTCCAGTTCCAGCCGGTGGCACGCGTCGATCACGGGCCGGCCGGCGGTGTCGCGGCGGATGTACGGATGGACGGGGGCGAGCAGCCCGTCCAGGGAGCGCTCCCGGTAGCCGGTGGCGAGGACCACCGCGTTGGTGATCAGCCGGCTGCGGGTGCCCTGCTGCTCGTGCTCCAGGTGGAGTTCGACGGCCCCCATGCCCATCCGGCCGGCCGTGCGGACCGTCACCCCGGGGGTGAGGACGGCGTCCGGCCAGCCGCCGCCGAGCGTGCGGCGGTACAACTCGTCGTGCACGGCGCCGATCGTGCCGTGGTCGATGGCGCGGTGCAGCTGCCACTGCCGCGGCAGGAGGTTGTCGCGGACCGGCTCGGACAGCCCGTGGAAGAAGCGCGTGTAGTCGGGGGTGAACTGCTCCAGGCCGAGCTTGCTGTACTCCATCGGGGCGAACGCGGGGCTGCGGGCGATCCAGGTCAGCCGTTCGTGCCCGGCGGGGCGGGCGCGCAGCAGGTCCAGGAAGACCTCGGCGCCGGACTGCCCGGAGCCGACGACGGTGACGTGGTCGGCGGCGAGCAGCCGGTCGCGGTGCTCGAGGTAGTACGCCGAGTGCACGACGGGGACCGCCGGCGACTCGGCGAGCGGCCGCAGCGGCTCGGGCACATACGGCGCGCTGCCGACGCCGAGCACCAGGTTGCGGGCGTAGGTGCGGCCGAGTGCCTCCGCCTGGCCGTCCGCGTCGAGCCGGGTGTGGTCCACCTCGAAGACGGCGCGCCCGGGGTTCCAGCGGACGGTGTCGACCTGGTGGCCGAAGTAGGTGGTGGGCAGCGACTCGGCGACCCAGCGGCAGTAGGCGTCGTATTCGGCGCGGTGCGCGTGGAAGCGCTCGGCGAAGTAGAACGGGAACAGCCGCTCGCGGATCCTGAGGTGGTTGAGGTAGCTCCAGCGGCTCGTGGGGTCGACCAGGCTCACCAGGTCGGCGAGGAAGGGCACCTGGAGAGTGGCGTCGTCGAGGAGCAGCCCGGGGTGCCACCGGAAGGTGCGCTCCTGCTCGTAGAAGGCCGCGCTGAGGTACGGGACGCCGTCGGCGAGGGCGGCCAGGGACAGGTTGCACGGGCCGATGCCGATGCCGAGCAGGTCGAAGGGCTGGTCCCGGTGGGGGTCGTGGTCGTCGGTGACGGTCATCGGGGGGTGCTGCCTTCCTGGTGGGTCGCGCATACGAGAGTGAGCAGTGCCTCGAGGTCGGTGGGCGTGGTGGCCGGGTTGAGCAGGGTGGCCTTGAGCCAGAGCCGTCCGTCGGCGCGTGCCCGGCCGAGGACGGCGCGGCCGTCGAGCATGAGCCGGCGGCGGATCACGGCGACGTCGTCGTCCGTGGCGCCGGTGGGGCGGAAGAGCACGGTGCTGACGGCCGGGCGGGCGCGCAGGGTCAGTTCGGGATGCCGGTCCACCAGGTCCGCGAGGTGGCGGGCCCGGTCACAGACCGCCTCGACGAGCCCGCCCAGCCCTCGGCGGCCCAGGGCGCGCAGTGTGACGGCGATCTTCAGTACATCGGGGCGGCGGGTGGTGCGCAGCGAGCGGCCGAGCAGGTCGGGGAGGCCCGCCTCCGTGTCGTCGGGGGCGTTCAGATAGTCGGCGCGGTGTTCCAGCGGCCGCAGCAGCGCGGCGTCGCGCACCGCGAGCACCCCGGCCGCGACCGGCTGCCAGCCGAGTTTGTGCAGGCCGAGGGTGACGGTGTCGGCCTGCCGCAGTCCGGTGAGCCTCGCCGCCTCCCGGTCGCTGAACAGCAGCGACCCGCCATACGCCGCGTCGACGTGCAGTCGCGCGCCGTACTCCCGGGCGACGCGGGCGAGTTCGGGGAGCGGGTCGATGTCGCCGGAGTCCGTGGTGCCCGCGGTGGCGACCAGCAGCACCGGGCCGTCCGCGGCGGCGAGCGCGGAGCGCACCCGGTCCGGGTCGAGGACCCCGCGGGGGGTGTCCACGACGGCGGGGGCCGGCATCCCGAGCAGCCAGGCGGCGCGCGGGACGCTGTGGTGGCCGTTGGCCCCCGCGACGACCCGTACGCCGGAGGCGTCCTCGCGGGCGAGGAGCAGCGCGAGCTGGTTGGACTCCGTACCGCCGGTCGTGACCAGGGCGTCCGGGGCTGCCGCGTCCGGGTGGACCAGGCGCGCCAGCGCGGCGGTCACCGCCGCCTCCAGCGCGGTCGCGGCCGGGGCCTGGTCCCAGGAGTCCATCGAGGGGTTGAGCGCGCTCGCGGCCAGGTCGGCCGCCACGGCCGCGGCCAGCGGCGGGCAGTGGAGGTGGGCGGCGCAGAGCGGATCCGCCGGGTCGGCGGCGCCCTCGGCGACGACCCCGACCAGGGCGCTCAGCGCCTCGACCGCCCCGGTGCCGGCCTCCGGCAGGGCCTCCCCCAGTGCCTCCCGCACGCGGGACGCGACGGCCTCGGGGCCGCCCGCGGGAAGCGGTCCCCCGCGGGCGGCCGCGCCGGCCGCGAGCGCGCCGAGCGCGGCCTCGAGCAGCGGACGCAGCCGGTCCGGGCCGTCACAGCCGCCGGCGAGATGGGGTGGCATGGGCTCGGCGCCCTCCGAGGTAGCGGGTCACCGGTGCGTGCGCGCCGGGCGACCTGCGTAACGACGCTGCCCCGCCAGGGGTGTTGCCCGGCCGCGCCGGAACGGGCGCCGCCCCGGCGCAGGGCTCCTCCGCCATGCCCGCACCACCGAGCTTGCCGGAACCCACGTCGTGCTCCTCAGCGGACGCTGAGTGGACCCCCTCACGGAGAATGT
>NZ_JBEZXR010000041.1:0-78105 GCF_040638135.1 Streptomyces sp. NPDC026673
GTCCGGCCGCCCCCGGACGGGGGCGGCCGGACCGCGGCGCTCACCGCCGCGCCTTGCTCCGCGACAGCAAACTCACTCCGACGGCCGCGAGACCGATCTGTATCAGCCACTCGATCCAGTCGACGCCGTCGGTGTCGGCGACGCCGAACCCCTGGGCGATCGCGCTGCCGATGAAGGCCGCCACGATGCCGACGACGATCGTCCACAGCACTCCGATCGGCTGCCGCCCCGGCGCCACCAGACGCCCCAGCACACCGACGATCAGACCGATCACGATGGCACTGATGATGCTCGAGATCTCCATCTCCACCTCAACCCCAGCCTCGTCCGGCCCCTGGCCGGAAGTGTGTTCGCACCACGCGGATACCCCCGGCCGTACGCACCACGCAGTCGCGCACCCCGCTGTCTGCCGGTGTGTTCCGCCCGCGACGGGGCACCCGGTGGACCGAGGACAGTCGGGGCAGGGAGGCCGGTGTGGACACGACGTCGGGTGCGGGCGCGGTACGGCCCGGGACGCAGGGGAGGAAGGCCATCCGCGCCGGGGCGCGGGCGGGCCTCGCCGCGCGCGGGGTCGTCTACGCGCTGCTCGGTGTACTGGCGCTGCGGATCGCCTTCGACGGGTCCCCGGAACAGGCCGACCGGGGCGGCGCCGTGGCCCGGCTGGCGGCGCAGCCCTTCGGCGGGTTCCTGGTCTGGGCCCTGGCGGTGGGATTCGCCGGGATGACGCTGTGGCGGCTGTCCGAGGCCGCGTTCGGCGCGGCGGGACCGGACGGGGCCAAGGCCGGCAAGCGGCTCATGTGCGCGGCCCGGGCGGTGTTCTACGCCTTCGTGACGTACTCCGTGGTGACCTTCGCGGTGGACGGCTCCTCCGCGGGCGGGTCGAGCGACAAGACCTCCAAGGACGTCACCGCGCACGCCCTGGACTGGCCCATGGGCCGCTGGCTGGTGGGGGCCGCGGGCCTGGTCCTGGCGGGCGCGGGCGGGTGGATCGCGGTGCGGGCCCTGCTGCGGAAGTTCCGCAAGCACCTGCGGACGGGGGCGATGTCACCGCGGGTCCGCAGCGTGGTGGACTTCCTCGGGGTGGCCGGAGGGGCCAGCCGGGGCGTGGTGTTCGCCGCCGCGGGCTGCTTCGTCGTCACCGCGGCGGTGCGCTTCGACCCGGACCGCGCGAAGGGTCTCGACGACACCCTTCGCACGTTCCGGGACACCCCGGCCGGGCCGTGGCTGCTGGCGGCGATCGCGGCGGGCCTGGCCCTGTTCGGGGTGTTCTCCTGGGCGATGGCCCGCTGGCGAAGGGTCTGAGCGGGCGGAACGCGGAGGGCGCCGACCGCCGTTCAGCGGCCCGGCAGCTTCACCACCGTGACGAAGAAGTCGTCGATCTGCCGCACCACCTCGATGAAGCGCTCGAAGTCCACGGGCTTGGTCACATAGGCGTTGGCGTGCAGCTTGTAGCTGCGCAGGATGTCCTCCTCCGCCTCGGAGGTGGTGAGGACGACGACCGGGATGGTGCACAGGTCGGCGTCGGCCTTGATCTCGGCGAGCACCTGACGGCCGTCGAAGCGGGGCAGGTTGAGGTCGAGGAGGATCAGTCCGGGGCGCGGCGCGCCGGCGTGGGCACCGCGCCGGTTGAGGAAGTCCAGGGCCTCCTCGCCGTCCCGTACGACGTGGAGGACGTTGCGGACCTTGTTCTCCTGGAAGGCCTCGCGGGTCATGAGTTCGTCGCCGGGGTCGTCCTCGACCAGCAGGACGATGATCGGTTCGGATTCCTGCGGGTTCACTCGGGGCCTTCCTCCGGTGCGGGATCCCGCTCGGCGGCCGCCGGCAGGGTGAAGCGGATGCGGGTGCCCTCCGGGCGACCGGGTCGAGCCGGATCCGGCCGCCGTGGTGCTCGACGATCCTGTTGCCCGGTGCCGGGCCGATGCCCGGGCCGCCGTGGGCGGCGTCCTCCTCCACGGCGCGGCCGCGAACGGGCGGCGGTCACGAGGAGCCGCTCCAGGTGAGATGGACCACGGCGAGGTCGTCGTCCAGACCCCCCTGGTCGGCGGCGAGGGCCTCGGCACGGGCGATCAGCGTGTCGACGAACTCCGAGGCGGGCAGGGTGGCGTGCTGTCTGGCCAGGGCGAGGAGCCCCTCCTCGCCGAGGCGTCCGCGCTCGGTGCGGCCCTCGAACAGCCCGTCCGTGAAGAGCATCAGGGACTGGCCGGGGCGCAACTCCAGCCTGCCCTCGGGCCAGGCCCCCACGCCGGGCACCACCCCCAGCGCGGGCCCGCGGGGCGGCTCGGTGTACTCGACGGTGCCGTCGGCGGTGAGGCTGAGCAGCCCGTGGTGGCCCGCCCGCCACACCCGGGCCGTGCGGCGGTCGGGGGCGAGCGCGAGGATGGTGGCGGTGGCGAAGATCTCGGGGGCCGCGCGTTCGGCCACCAGGACCTGCTCCAGCAGGGCCAGTTGCCGGGCGCCCTCGACGCCGGTCAGTACCAGGGTGCGCCAGGCGATGCGGAGTCCCACGCCGAGCGCGGCCTCGTCGGGCCCGTGCCCGGAGACGTCGCCGATGAGCGTGTGGACGACCCCCTCGGCGGTCTCCACGACGTCGTAGAAGTCGCCGCCGAGCAGCGCGTCCGCCCGCCCGGGGCGGTAGCGGGGGGTGACGATGACGTCCTTGGTGCGGAGCATGGGCAGCGGGAGCAGTCCGCGCTCAAGACGCGCGTTCTCCTGAGCCCGCATCTGGCTGGCCCGCAGGGCGAGGGCCGCGCGTTCGGCCTGCTTGCGCTCGACGGCGTAGCGCAGCGCGCGGCCCAGGAGTTCGCCTTCGACGCGGCCCTTGACCAGGTAGTCCTGGGCCCCGGCGGAGAGCGCGGCGAGTCCCGTGCGCTCCTCGGCGAGCCCCGTCAGCACGACGACCGCGGCCCGGTCGGTGAGCGCCAGGGCACTGCCGAGGGCGTCGAGGCCCTGGCCGTCGGGCAGGTGCAGGTCGAGCAGCACGCAGTCGGCCGGGCGGGCGGCGAGTTCCGTACCGGCCTCGGCCAGCGTGCGCACCCAGCGCAGGTCGACGGGGACGCCGCTGTCGGCGACCAGTTCCTCGACGAGGAGCGCGTCCCCCGCGTCGTCCTCCACGAGGAGGACGGAGAGCCGGCGCCGGCCGTCCCCCTGTCTGGGGATCACGCCTTCGGGCGGCGTCAGCGTGTTGCCTTCCACATCGTCTCCCCACCCCTGCGGTGCCCCTGGTGGGGCGAAGGGATCGTACGCGAACGGCATCCTGGCCGGATGCCCTTTGGGACACTGGCGATCAACCTCGATCATTGCCGTTTGGCAACAGTGTTCGAACGCAACAATTGCACGAACGAGGGCCCGATGGCCAACACCCCCTCGGGGCCCGGAGGCGGCCGGTGACTAGGCGGTATGGGAACGTCCGCCGGGCAGCGGCCGTACGGCACCGAGCCCCGTGGCCTCGGCGGCGGAGCGGAAGGCGGTCAGCCCCTCCAGCAGCGCGCGCCGGGCCCGTTCGGGCATCGCGGCGACGACCGTCGCCAGCTCCCGCTCCCTGCGCTCCCGCAGCTCGGCGAGAAAGGCGGCGCCGCGCGGTGTGAGCCACAGGCACACCTCCCGGCGCGAGGTCGGGCTGGTGTCCCTGGTCAGGTACCCCACCGCCTGCAGACGGTCGCAGAGCCTGCTCACCGCCGGCGGGGCGGCGCCGAGCGCGTCGCACAGGGTCCGCAGGTTGATTCCCTCGTTGCCCTCCAGCGCGAACAGCAGGCGCAACTGCGAGGGCGGTACCGGCGGGTCACCCGCGTCGCGGCCGCGGCCCCACAGCACCTCCAGTGCCTCGACCACGGACGCCGCCGCGGCCACGGCTGCGTCCGGCTGGGATCCGGCGGTGGCGGGCAAGGCGACCTCCTCGCGGCGCGCCGCTCGCGGGGTCCCACCGGCGAGCGGGTAGACGAATACAGGACAGGGTGCGCCGGACGGCGCGCCACCACGCTAACCGACCCAGCCCCTCGCCCAGAAGGACCGTCGCGACCCGGTGAACCCCAACGCCCCGCTCGCCGCCGAACGCGCCCTGCGCGGATCGGCGCCCCATGACCTGCCCGCCGCCCTCACCGACGTCCTGCGCACCCACTGCGCGGCTGTCTCCGTGGAGCTCCTGCTCGCCGACTACGGCCTCACCGTGCTCCAGCCGGTCTCGGCGCCGGAGCCCGCCGACGCGGCCGTGCCCGTCGCCGGAACCCCCGAGGGCCGGGCCTTCGGCGCCCAGGAGCCCTTCGCCGAGGCGACGGCCGGCGGCCGCGTACGGCTGCACCTGCCGGTGAGCGTGCGCGGCGACCGGATCGGTGTGCTGAGTGTGACGCTGCCCGCCAAGCCGTCGCCGGAGGAGGTCCGCGACCTCGCGGAGATCGCGGAGATCCTGGGCCACCACCTCCTGGTGGCCGACCGCGACACCGACCGCTTCCTGCGCGCCCGCCGCCGGGACCGGCTCACCCTCGCCGCCGAGGTGCAGTGGGAACTGCTGCCGGGCCGGGCCTGCGCCCGCCCCGAGTACGCGCTCGGCGCCCATCTGGAGCCCGCCTACGACATCCACGGCGACCACTTCGACTGGTCGGCCTCCGAGCGGGACCTCACGCTGACCGTCACCAACGGCATGGGCCAGGGCATCGAGGCCGCCCTGCTCACCAGCCTCACCGTCAACGCGCTCCGCAACGCCCGGCGGGCGGGCATCCCCCTCGCCGACCAGGCGGCCCTGGCCGACCAGGCCGTCTACGCCCGGTACCGGGGCGAACAGTATGTATCGGTGCTGCTGATGCGCTTCGACCTGGCGACCGGCGCGGTCGAGGTGGTCGACGCCGGCTCGCCGCGTGTGTACCGGCTGCGCGGATCGACGGTGGAGGCGATCGACTTCGAGGCGCAGTTGCCGCTGGGGATGTTCGAGGACACCCCGTACGTCCCGCAGCGGTTCGAGGTGGCCTCCGGTGACCGGCTCCTCGTGGTCAGCGACGGGGTGTACGAGACCGCCTCGCCGACCGGCGAGTCGTACGGCGAACGGGCGCTGGCCCGCGCGATGCTGGCCACCCGGCTGCTTCCGGCCGCGGACGTGCCGCGAGCGGTCCTGGGCGAACTCCCGGGCCACCGCGTGCTGCCCGAGGCCGCGGACGACGCGCTGGCCATGTGCCTGGACTGGCGGTGAACCGCGGGCACGAGCTTGCCTGCCGACCTGCGATGGGGAAGACTCTTGCCGCAGCGCAACTGTTTCCCCAGCCAACCTTCGTCCAGGTACGAGAGGGTGACCGGAGCGAGCCCCACGGTCCCGCAGGGGCCTCGGACTCGCGCCTACCGCATTGTGACGTCTCTCCCGCCTCCACGCTCACCAGTGGCTCGAACGCAGGGGTCAGGCACCTCCGCCCGGATCGGGCAGCGGGTGCTGCGCGCGCTGGTCGACTCCCTGACCGAGACCGCCGTCGTGGTGTGCGACCGCGCCGGGGTGATCCGGGCCGTGAACGCCGTCATCACCTCCTGGGCACCGGAGTTGGCGGCCGGCCGCCGGCTCGCCGACGTCGCCCCCGAGTGGCTCACGGCCGCGGACACCTCGGCGACGCCCACCGCCCACGGCGGCGTCGGGTGCCGACAGGTGACGGCACGCCGCGCCGACCTCCCGGGCGGGCACCACGCCTGGTACCTCACCGATGTGACGGCCGCCCGCACCACGGACCGCGAACTGCGGCTGGCCCACGGCCGTACGGAGTTCCTGGCCGAGGCGTCCGCGCGGCTGCTCTCCTCGCTCAACCCGCGCAAATGTGTGGCCGCCACGGCCGAACTGGCCGCCTCGCGGCTCGCGGACGCCGCGGTGGTCATCACCCCGCCCGACCGACGGCGGCTGCGGCTGACCCGGGCCGTCGCCGGCCGCCCGGGGGTGGAGGAGTGCGCCCTGCCCGCCGACCCGGCCGAGGTGCCGGGGCTGGCGGAGGCGCTGGCCGGCTTCCCTCCCGTGCCGTCCCGCTGGATCGACCCCGCGCAGGCCCCTGACTGGCTCGTCCCGGCGGACTTCGGCGCTCCGGTGTCGCTGCTGGTGACCCCTCTGCCGGGAAACGGCGTCCCGGCGGGGGCGCTCATCCTGATGCGGCGCGAGGGCGGCCCGTTCACGGTGGAGGAGGAGACCTTCGCCCGCGTGTTCGCGGCCCGGGCCGGCGCCGCGATCTCGGCCTCCGTCCTCTACACCGAACAGGCGCGCAGCGCCGCCCTGCTGCAGGAGGATCTGCTGCCGCCCCGCCTCAAGCCCATCAGGGGCACGGAGGTCGCGGGCTCCTACCGGCCGGCCCGCGAGACACTGCGCGTGGGCGGGGACTTCTACGACGCGTACCCGGCGGAGGACTCCGACGGGGAGAGCACCGTGGTGCTGGGGGACGTATGCGGCAAGGGCCTGGAGGCGGCCGTCCTCACCGGCAAGATCCGCAACACCCTCAGCGCCCTCCGTCTGGTCGAGAAGGACCACGTCCGGTTGCTGAGGCTGCTCAACCACGCGCTGCTCAACACCTCGCACGCCCGTTTCGCCACCATGGTGCTGGCCGGTGTCACCCCGCTGGGCCACGGCCAGGTGCGGCTGCGGCTCACCGCGGGCGGCCACCCGGCCCCGCTCATCCTGCGGGCCACCGGCGAGGTGGAGGAGGCCGACACGTCGGGCACGCTGATCGGGGCGGTCCCCGACGTACGGGCCACGACGTTCACCACGGTGCTGCAGCCCGGTGAGAGCTGTCTGCTGTACTCGGACGGCGTCACCGAGGCCCGCGGCGGGGTGACGGGCCGTGAGTTCTTCGGCTCCGAGCGTCTGAAGACGACGGTGGCGGGCTGTGTGGGCATGCCCGTGGAGGCGCTCGTCGAGCATGTGGAGATGCGGACCGCGGAGTGGCTCGCCGACCGCCCGCACGACGACATCGCGCTGGTCGGCGTGGCCGCCCCGCGCGGCACCCATCTGAGCGCGGTGAACGGCCACGGACCGGGCAGGTTCACAGGATGAGCACCGTGAGCACCCGCCCGGCAGCGGCCGGGCCGTCGGACGACCGCGCGGACGCCCTGTTCGCCGCCATAGCGGGCGGCGACGAGTACGCCGCCGTGGCCGTCGTCGAGGCCGCCGTGGGCGAGGGCGTCCGCCCGGAGCGGATCCTGCAGGAGATCATCGCCCCGGCGCAGCGGCGGATCGGCACCGAGTGGGCGGCGGGACGGATCACCGTGGGGCAGGAGCACGCGGCGACCGCGATCAGCGAACGCGCCATCGCGGCGCTCACCGGCGCCCCGCCCGGCCGGCGCACCTCACCTCCCCTGGGGCGCGTGGTGGTCGCCTGCGTGGACGGCGAGTGGCACACCATGCCCGCGCGGCTGGTCGCGGAGACCCTGCGGCTGCGCGGCTGGCATGTCGACTTCCTCGGCGCCCACGTCCCCGCCCGCCATCTGGTGGCCCATCTGCACGCGACCGGCCCCGACGCCGTGGCGCTGAGCTCGTCGCTCTCCGTACGGCTGCCCAAGGCGCACGCCACGATCACCGCCTGCCAGGCGGCGGGCGTGGCGGTGCTCGCCGGCGGCCGCGGATTCGGCCGTGACGGCCGGTACGCGCTCCAACTGGGCGCGGACGCCTGGGCCGCGTCGGCCACGGAGGCGGCAGACCGGCTGGGCCGGGCCTGGCCGCCGGAGGTCCGGCGGCCGCACGAGACGCTCGCCCATCTCGCCGACGACGAGTACACCCTGGTGGTGCGGGCCAGATCCCGGCTGGTCGCCGAGACCATGGCCGCGCTCCCCGGCGTCCTCCCGGCGAGCCGCTCGTACACGCCGCTCCAACTGGACCACACCGCCGAGGACCTGGGGCACATCACCGACCATCTGGCGGCCGCCCTCTACGTCGACGACGCCGAGCTGTTCACCGACTTCCTCGTCTGGACGGCACGGATCCTGACGGCCCGCGGCGTTCCCGCGACCGCGCTGACCGTGAGCCTGCGACTGATGGCCGCGCCTCTGCGCGACTTCCCCCGGACGCTCGCGCTCCTCGACTCGGGCGTCGCCGCGATCCGACGAGCGGAGGAGGCGACCGGTCCGGAGGGATCGGCGAACACCGCATGACGCACCCGCACCTGCCACCCCTGTACCTGAGGACCGAGCGCTCCGGCACCGGCACCGTGGTCCTCCGCGTGACCGGCGACCTCGACCACGAGACGGCGCCGGATCTGCTGGACGCCGTGACGGACGAACTCGCCGGGGGCGCCCCGCCCGCCGAGTTGGTCCTGGACCTGGCGGGTGTCGCCGTGTGCGATTCCTCGGGGCTGTCGGCCCTGATCGTCGCCCTGCGCAGGACGACGGCCGCCGGCACGGCGCTGCGTCTCGCCTCCCTGCCGCCCCGTGTGCTGCGGGTCGTCAAGGTCACCGGGCTGGAGGGCCATTTCGCGGGCGCGCTCGACACGGGCCGGGACTCCCCTCGCCCCGCGGAGTCCTGACGGCAGCGGCCGAACGGGGCGCGCACGGTGCCGGCGGAGCCGCCGGCCGGCCGCGCGGCCGGTGCGCCGCCAGGGGGGGCGATCATGGACTCCGTCCGCCCCGGCTCCGTATCCTGACCGGTCATACTGGTGGCATGACCAGCGCGGCGAGGCAGAGAGCGAGATCCGGCGCATGACGCAGTCCCCCGCCCGGCAGACCGCGCCGGCGGCCGAGGAGCCGCGCCTGACGGTGGACGAGCTCGCGGCACGGGCCGGAACGACGGTCCGCACCATCCGCTTCTACAGCGCCAAGGGCCTGCTGCCGCCGCCGGAACTCGGAACCCGGCGGGTCGGTCTGTACGGACCGGACCACCTCGCCCGCCTGGCCCTGATCGAGGAGCTGCAGCGGCAGGGGCTGACGCTGGCCGCCATCGGCCGCTACCTCGACCAGCTGCCCGCCGACATCACGCCCGAGGACCTGGCACTGCACCGGGCGCTGGTGGCGACGTGGATGCCGGACGCCGCGGAGGAGCTGGCCCGCGACAGGCTGGAGCAGCGGGCGGGCCGGCCACTGAGCGGCCATGACCTGGACCGGCTCGCGGCCATGGGCGTCCTGCACCCCACCGCCGACCCCGGCGTCCTCCTGGTGAACCCGGCGCTGCTGCACCTGGGCGTGCGTCTGCTGGACGTGCCGATCCCGCTGGAGACCCTGCTCGCCACGCGGGAGATCGTGCTGAAGCACGCCCGGGCGGTCGCCCACGAACTGCACCGGCTGTTCCAGCAGGAGGTGTGGCAGCCGTACGTGGCGGGGCGCCCGGCGCCCGAGGAGCGGGCCCGGATGCGCAGGCTCACCGACGATCTCCAGCCGATGGTCGTCCAGGCCCTGGTGACCGCTTTCCAGCGGTCGCTCGCCGAGGAGCTGCGCGCCACCGCGGCCGGGCTCGGCGACCGGGGGCGCGGCGAGGAGTGAGACGTACGACGGCGCCGCGGTCCCCCTGCGTGGGGGCCGCGGCGCCATCGCCCGGGCCGGTCGCCCGGGCCAGTCGTACGGGCCAGTCGTACGGGCCAGTCGTACGGGCCAGTCGTACGGGCCAGTCGTACGGGCCAGTCGTACGGGCCGGTCGTACGGGTCAGCCGTCGCTGAAGGTCTCGCCGCGTTCGGCCTTCCGTACCAGCAGCTCCGGTGCCGCGAAGCGCTCGCCGTAGGTGGCCCTCAGCTCCTCGGCGCGGGCCAGGAAGCCGGCCGGACCACCGGCGTAGCCGTTGACGTACTGCAGGACGCCACCGGTCCAGGCGGGGAACCCGATGCCCAGGATGGAGCCGATGTTGGCGTCGGCGACGGAGGTCAGGACGCCCTCCTCCAGGCAGCGCACGGAGTCCAGGGCCTCGGCGAAGAGCATGCGCTCCTTGAGGTCCTCGAAGGGGACGGCCGCCGCCTCCGGCGTGGTGAAGTGCTCGCGCAGCCCCGGCCACAGACCCGCCCGCCTGCCGTCCGCGTAGTCGTAGAAGCCGGCGCCGCCGCTGCGTCCGGGGCGACCGAACTCCTCGACCATGCGGTCGATGACGGCGTCGGCCGGGTGCGGCTGCCAGCTGCCGCCGGACTCCTCCACCGCGCGCCGCGACTCGTTGCGGATCTTCCGGGGCAAGGTGAGGGTCAGTTCGTCCATCAGGGAGAGCACCTTGGCCGGGTAGCCGGCCTGGGCGGCCGCCTGCTCCACGGTGGCGGGGTCGATGCCCTCGCCGACCATGGCGACGCCCTCGTTGATGAAGTGCCCGATGACCCGCGAGGTGAAAAAGCCGCGCGAGTCGTTGACGACGATCGGGGTCTTGCGGATCTGCCGGACCAGGTCGAAGGCGCGGGCGATCGCCTCGTCCCCGGTGCGGGCGCCCTTGATGATCTCGACCAGCGGCATCTTGTCGACCGGCGAGAAGAAGTGCAGGCCGATGAAGTCCTCTCGGCGCTGCACGCCCTCGGCCAGCAGCGTGATGGGCAGGGTGGAGGTGTTGGAGCACAGCAGGGCGTCCGGGGCGACGACGCCCTCGATCTCCTGGAAGACCTTGTGCTTCAGGGCCGGGTCCTCGAAGACCGCCTCGATGACGGCGTCGCAGCCCGCCAGGTCCTGGGGATCGGCGGTGGGGTGGATGCGCGCGAGCAGCGCGTCCCGCTTCTCCTGGGTCGTACGGCCCCTGGCCAGGGCCTTGTCGAGGATTCCCGCGGAGTAGGCCTTGCCGCGTTCGGCGGCCTCGGCGGTGACGTCCTTCAGGACGACCTCGATGCCCGCCTTGGCGCACGCGTAGGCGATGCCCGCGCCCATCATGCCCGCGCCGAGGACGGCGACCTTGGTGACGGTGCGTGCCGGCACGTCCTTGGGGCGGCTGGCACCGGAGTTGACGGCCTGCATGTCGAAGAAGAAGGCCTGGATCATGTTCTTCGCGATCGGACCGGTCACCAGCTCGGTGAAGTAGCGGGCCTCGATCGTGAAGGCGGTGTCGATGTCGACCTGGGCGCTCTCCACGGCGGTGGCCAGGATGTTGCGCTGGGCCGGGTAGGGCGCGCCCGCGAGCTGCTTCCTGAGGTTGGCGGGGAAGGCCGGCAGGTTCGCGGCGAAGGCCGGGGTGCTGGGGGTGCCGCCGGGGATGCGGTAGCCCTTGGTGTCCCAGGGCTGCGCGGACTCGGGGTGGGCGTCGATGAAGGCACGCGCCTTGGCGAGCATGTCGTCGCGGTCGGCGGCCACCTCGTGGATCAGGCCGTTCTCCAAGGCGCGCTTCGGGTCGTACTGCGTGCCCTGGAGGAGCACCTTCAGCAGGGCGTCGGTGATGCCGAGCAGCCGCACCGTGCGCACCACTCCCCCGCCGCCGGGCAGCAGGCCGAGGGTCGCCTCGGGCAGGCCGATCTTCGAGCCGGGCGCGTCGAGGGCGACACGGTGGTGGCAGGCGAGCGCGATCTCGTAACCGCCGCCGAGCGCGGCGCCGTTGACGGCGGCGACGACGGGCTTGCCGAGGGTCTCGATGCGGCGCAGGTCGCGCTTGATCGCCATGCCGGCCTCGAAGATCTGCGGGGCGTCCTCGGGACCCGCCTTGATCATGTCCTTGAGGTCGCCGCCGGCGAAGAAGGTCTTCTTGGCGGAGGTGACGATGACGCCGCGGACGGACTCGCGCTCGGTCTCCAGGCGGTCGGCGACGGCCCGCAGGGAGTCCCTGAAGGCCTGGTTCATGGTGTTGGCGGACTGGTTCGGGTCGTCGAGGACAAGGGTGACGACGCCGGTCTCGTCCTGTTCCCAGCGGATGGTGGTGTTCGTCGGAAGAGCGGTCATGGTCGGTCGGCTCCGTTGCGGGATGAAGCGGGACGGGGAGTGACGGCGAGGCCGGTCAGAGGCGTTCGACGACGGTGGCGATGCCCATGCCGCCGCCGACGCACAGCGTGGCGAGTCCGTACCTCTGGTCGCGGCGCTCCAGCTCGTCGATCAGCGTGCCCAGGATCATGGCGCCGGTGGCGCCGAGGGGGTGGCCGAGCGCGATGGCTCCGCCGTTGACGTTGACCTTGTCGTGGCTCAGGCCCATCTCGCGCATGAAGCGCAGGACGACGGCGGCGAAGGCCTCGTTGATCTCGACGAGGTCGATGTCGTCGATGGTCAGCCCCGCCTTGGCGAGCGCCTTGCGGCAGGCGGGGGCGGGACCGGTGAGCATGATGGTGGGATCGGATCCGGAGACCGCGGCCGAGACGATGCGGGCGCGCGGGGTCAGGCCGAAGCGCTCGCCCGTCTCGCGGTTGCCGATGGCGACCAGGGCGGCGCCGTCCACGATGCCGGAGGAGTTGCCCGCGTGGTGCACATGGTCGATCTTCTCGATCCAGTGGTACTTCTGCAGCGCGACCGCGTCAAAGCCGCCCGCCTCGCCGATCGCGGCGAAGGACGGCTTGAGCCCGGCCAGGCTCTCGGCGGTGGTGCCGGGCCGGATGTGCTCGTCGCGGTCGAGGACGACCAGGCCGTTGCGGTCGAGGACGGGGACGACCGAGCGGTCGAAGCGGCCCTCCTTCCACGCCTCCACGGCACGGGCCTGCGACTCGGCGGCGTAGGAGTCCACGTCGTGGCGGCTGAGGCCCTCGATGGTGGCGATGAGGTCGGCGCCGACGCCCTGGGGGACGAAGCCGGTGGTGTAGCTGGTCATCGGGTCCATGGCCCAGGCCCCGCCGTCGGAGCCCATGGGGACGCGGGACATCGACTCGACGCCGCCCGCGAGCACCAGGTCCTCCCAGCCGGAACGGACCTTGGCGGCGGCCATGTTGACGGCCTCCAGCCCAGAGGCGCAGAAGCGGTTCTCCTGGACGCCGGCCACGGTCTCGGGCAGCCCGGCGGCGATGGCGGCGGTCTTGGCGATGTCGGAGCCCTGGTCGCCGATCGGGGTCACGACGCCGAGCACGATGTCGTCGATCGCGGCGGGGTCGAGGCCGGGCAGGCGGCGGCGCAGTTCGTCGATGAGCCCGGTGACCAGGTCGACGGGCTTGGTGCCGTGCAGGGAGCCGTTGGCCTTGCCGCGCCCGCGCGGGGTGCGGATGGCCTCGTAGACGTAGGCGTCGGTGCTCAACGTCGGGTGCCTTTCGATGAGGGTACGGGTGAGGGCGTGGGTGAGGGTGAGGGTGTGGGTGTGGGTGACGGGCGGGGTGGGACGGGGTCAGCCGAGCAGTGAACGGCCGATGATCTCCTTCATGATCTCGGTGGTGCCGCCGTAGATGGTCTGGATGCGTCCGTCGGTGAAGGCCTTCGCGATCGGGAACTCGGTCATGTAGCCGTATCCGCCGTGCAGTTGCAGGCAGCGGTCGGTGACCCGCTTCTGCAGTTCCGTCGCCCACCATTTGGCCATCGAGGCGTGCACCGCGTCGAGCCGGCCCGCCGCGTGTTCGGTGACGCAGCGGTCGACGAAGGTGCGGGTGACGGCGCATTCGGTGGCCATCTCGGCGATCTCGAACCGTATGTGCTGAAGCCGGGCGAGCGGCCGGCCGAAGGCCTCGCGCTCCTTGACGTAGGCGGTGGTGAGCTCCAGCAGGTGCTCGGCGGCCGCCGCCGCGGCGACGGCGATGGTGAGCCGCTCCTGGGCGAGGTTCGCCATGAGGTGGAAGAACGCCTGGTTCTCGCCGCCGAGCAGGTTCTCCTTGGGCACCCGCACGTCGTGGAAGAAGAGCTCGGCGGTGTCCTGGGCCTTCTGGCCGATCTTGTCCAGGTTGCGGCCGCGTTCGAAGCCGGGCATGCCGCGCTCCACCACGAGCAGGCTGAGGCCCCGCGCGCCGCCTTCGGGGGTGGTCCGGGCGACCACCACGACGAGGTCGGCGAGGATCCCGTTGGAGATGAAGGTCTTGGACCCGTTGAGGACGTAGGTGTCGCCCGCGTCCGCGGCGGTGGTGCGGATGCCCTGCAGGTCGGAGCCCGCGCCGGGTTCGGTCATGGCGATGGCCGTGATGGTCTCGCCGCTGCAGAAGCCGGGCAGCCAACGGCGTTTCTGCTCCTCGGTGGCGAGCCCCGTCAGATACGGGCCGATGATGTCGTTGTGCAGGCCGAGGGCGAGCCCGTGCGCCCCGGCGCGGGCGAACTCCTCGGCCAGCACGACCGCGTAGCGGAAGTCGTCGCTGCCCCCGCCGCCGTACTCCTCGGGGACGGCGGGGCCCAGCAGGCCCTGGCGTCCGGCGGCGAGCCAGGCCCCCCGGTCGACGATGCCGGCCTTCTCCCAGCGCTCGTGGTGCGGCAGCACCTCCTTGGCGAGGAAGGTCCGCACGGTCTCCCGGAACGCCTCGTGCTCGGCCGTGAAGAGGTCGCGCTGCATGCTGCTGCCTGCCTTCCGCCGGGTGGCCCGGCTACGGGAGCCGGTCCCCGGCCTGCTCGACGAGAGGGGTGGTGGGCGTCGCGGCCCCGGGGTCCAGCGCCGGCAGGTCCCAGTCGCGGGCGACCTCGGCGGTGTGCGCCCCGGGCATCGCGGGCGGAAGGCGCAGCGCGCCGGGGGTGGCGGAGAAGCGCGGGGCGGGGGCCGGCTGGGTGATGCCGCCGGTGTCGGTGAAGGTGGCGCGGGCGGCGAGGTGCGGGTGGGCCGCGGCCTCGGCCAGCGACAGCACCGGCGCCGTGCAGGCGTCGCTGCCCTGGAAGACCTCGGTCCACTCCTGGCGGGTACGGCACTTGAAGCGGGCCGCGATCACGGCGCGCAGTTCGTCCCAGCGCCCGAGGTCGCCCCGGTCCGGCGCGTCGTCGGGGAGTCCGACCAGCCGGGCGAACTCAGCGTAGAAGGCGGGTTCCAGGGCGCCGACGGCCATCCAGCCGCCGTCCGCGGTCTCGTAGACGGCGTAGTAGGGGCAGCCGCCGTCCAGCAGGTTGGCGCCTCGGCGGTCCTGCCAGCCGCCGGCGGCGACCATGCCGCGGATCATCGCGCCGAGGTGGGCGACGCCGTCCACGATGGCCGTGTCGACGACCTGCCCGGTGCCGCCGGCGCGGGCGTGGTGCAGCGCGGCGAGGACGCCGGTGACCAGGTAGAGGGAGCCGCCTGCGTAGTCGCCGAGCAGGTTGGCCGGGATCGCGGGCGGTCCGTCGCCGGAGCCGATCATCCCGAGGGCCCCGGCGACGGCGATGTAGCCGATGTCGTGCCCGGCGCGCGGGGCGAGCGGCCCGTCCTGGCCCCAGCCGGTCATCCGGCCGTAGACCAGACGCGGGTTGCGGGCGTGGCAGTCGGCGGGACCGACGCCCAGGCGTTCGGCGACGCCGGGGCGGTTGCCCTCCAGCAGGATGTCGGCGCGGGCGGCGAGGTCCAGGACCAGACCGGCGCCTTCCGGGCTCTTGAGGTCCACGACGACCGAGCGCTTGTTGCGGTTGGTGACGTCGTGCGCGGGATCGATGCCGAGGCGGGAGCCACCCGGCCGGTCGACGCGGACGACGTCGGCGCCGAGGTCCGCCAGCAGCATGGCGGCGAACGGGGCCGGGCCGATGCCGGCCAATTCCACCACGCGCACTCCGGCGAGCGGCCCGATCGCGGAGGCCGATTCCCCCGGTCGCGTTCCCGCCTCGGTCATCGGGGCCTCCGGCTTCCGAACGAGCATGACAGTATTGCTGTAACACTGGGGATGCTATGGATGCGCGATGCCGTTGACAAGGGCCGCAGGGCGCGCGGGCCGCGGTTCGTGTGAGGATCACCGCCATGGAGGAGGCACAGTGGCAGAGGTGACGGACGTGGCGCCGCCGGACGACGGCATACGGGTGAGGGAGCTCTGGCAGGGGCTGGCGCTGCCGGGGATCGTCGACGTGCACACGCACTTCATGCCGGACCGCGTCATGGCCAAGGTCTGGGCGTACTTCGACTCCGCCGGGCCGCTCACGGGCAGACCCTGGCCCATCGCCTACCGCACCGACGAGGACGCGCGGGTGGCCACCCTGCGGGCGTTCGGGGTACGCGCCTTCACCGCGATGCTCTACCCGCACAAGCCCGCGATGGCCGCCTGGCTGAACTCCTGGGCCGCGGACTTCGCCGCCCGGACGCCCGACTGCCTGCACACGGCGACGTTCTTCCCGGAGCCGGAGGCCGCCGCCTACGTCCGGCAGGCGGTCGAGGCGGGCGCCCGCGTCTTCAAGTGCCACATCCAGGTCGGGGCCTTCGACCCCAACGACCCGCTGCTCGATCCCGTCTGGGGCCTGCTCGCCGAGACCGGCGTCCCCGTCGTCACCCACTGCGGCTCGGGTCCCGTCCCGGGCCGCCACACCGGCCCCGGCCCGATCGCGCGCCTGCTGGCCCGGCATCCCCGGCTGCGGCTGGTCGTCGCCCACATGGGCATGCCCGAGTACGGGGCGTTCCTGGATCTCGCCGAGCGGTACGAGGGGGTGCACCTGGACACGACGATGGCCTTCACGGACTTCAGCGAGGCCGACGCGCCCTTCCCGCCCCCGGAACGCAAGCGGCTGGCGGACCTCGGGGAACGCGTCCTGTTCGGGAGCGACTTCCCCAACATCCCGTACGCGTACCCGCACGCCCTGGAGGCGCTGACGCGGCTGGACTTGGGCGACACCTGGACCCGGGCCGTCCTGCACGGCAACGCCGTCCGGCTCTTCGGGCTCACGGGATGACGCCGCCGACGGCGCCCGCCGGTCCCGGGCCCATCGCCACGCGCCGCCTCGTGCTCGAACCGCTGCGGGTGGAGCACGCCGAGGAGATGGCCGCCGTGCTCTCCGACCCCCGGCTCCACGAGTTCATCGGCGGCACGCCGTACGACGCGCCGGGCCTGCGCGCCCGCTACACCCGTCTGGTCGCAGGCTCCGGGGACCCCGCGGTGTCATGGTGGAACTGGGTGATCCGGCTTCGCGCGGACGACCGCCTCGCGGGCACCGTCCAGGCGACGGTGGCCTGGGACACACCGGAGGGCGCGGTCGCGGAGGTCGCCTGGGTGGTCGGCACCCCCTGGCAGGGCCGGGGCGTCGCCAAGGAGGCGGCCGTCGCCCTCGTCGACCGGCTCGCCGCGCTTCCCGTCGACCGTGTCATCGCCCACGTCCATCCCGCGCATCCGGCGTCCGGCTCCGTCGCCGCGGCAGCCGGTCTCGCCCCCACGCCCGTCGTCGTCGACGGCGAGACCCGCTGGCAGCGGGACATCCCCCCTTCCCACCCCCCACGGGGCTGAGCCACCCGGCGGGGGCGGGCCGGCCGTCGGGCGTCCGGAACGGCGTCCCGGCGGGCGCACGGCACGGCGTCCCGGCGGGCGCACGGCACGGCGTCCCGGCGGGCGCGCGGCACGGGACGGGCGCGGGCGGCACGGGTGCCGGACACGGCCGTGCTCACATGCCCGGCGACAAGGCGGCTCCGGCGGACTCGGCGGACGCGGCGGCTTCGCCGCCCTCCGGCTTCACGGCGCCGACCCCGGCCACGTCGACCACATCGTGCCCAGCCTGATGGCGATGACGGGCATGAACATCGCGATGGCCTGATGCCGGCCTGGACGAGCAGCTCGATCTGCCGGGCGGAGCGCTCCCGACGCAGGCGCTGCGCAGCGCGACCCGGCTGGTCAAGGAAAGCGGATCATCGTGGACCCGGTGTCGAGCCGCCCCCGGATCTCCGCGGAGGGACCCGCGCGACCGGCCTCGGAAGCGGGCGGAAGGGCTCCCCTGGCGCCCCGCGCATCCTTGTCCTCCGGTGCGACGACACCGGCGAACCCCGCGGGCGCCGGTGCGGGCGTCGGCCACCGGCGTGATGAAGGATGTCCACCGCCCGGAACATCCCGCTACGTCCCGCCATAGGCCCCGGAGGTAACCCGCATGGCGCCACGTCCGCACTGGCTCTTCGGCGATCAGCTGGGGCCGCACTTCCTCGACGCCGACGTGCCGGTGGTGATGGTCGAGGCGCGTTCGGTGTTCGCACGGCGCCGGTTCCACCGGGCCAAGGCCCATCTCGTGCTGTCCGCGATGCGGCACCGCGCGGCGGAACTCGGCGACCGCGTGCGCTACGTGCGGGCCGAGACCTACCGCGAAGGGCTGCGCGAGGCCGTCGGGACCGCGCGGGTCACGGTCTGCGGTCCGACCTCGCGGGCCGCGCTGCGGCTGGTCGGGGCGCTGGACCAGGTCGAGGTGCTGCCCGACCGCGGATTCCTCGTGTCCCGCGGGGAGTTCGCCGACTGGCTGGACGGACGCGCCGGCGGGCACCTCCGCCTGGAGGACTTCTACCGCTGGGTGCGCCGCTCGCACGACCTGCTGATGGACGGCGGCGAACCGGCCGGCGGCCGCTGGAACCTGGACCACGACAACCGCGAGCCGCCGCCGCGCGACCGCGAGCGGCTCGACGTCCCGCCGCCCTGGCGGCCGCACGAGGACGAGATCGACCAGGAGGTGCGGCGCGACCTGGACCGCTGGGAGCACGAGGGCCGGGTGCGCTTCGTGGGACGCGACGGCCCGCGGCTGTTCGCCGCGACCCGGCGCGAGGCGCTGTCCGCGCTGCGCTCCTTCATCGGCCACCGGCTGCCGGAGTTCGGGCGCTACGAGGACGCCATGCTCGCCGGCGACCCGGTCATGAGCCACAGCCTGCTCTCCGCTCCCCTCAACCTGGGACTGCTCCATCCCGCCGAGTGCGTCGAGCGGGCGGAGCACGCGCTGCGCTCCGGCCACGCGCCGCTGAACAGCGTGGAGGGCTTCGTCCGGCAGATCGCCGGGTGGCGCGAGTACGTACGGCAGGTGTACTGGCACTTCGGCGCGGACTACCGCAACCGCAACGAGCTCGGCCACCATCTCCCGCTGCCGCGCTGGTTCCTCGAACTGGACGCGGACGCGGTGCGGGCGCGGTGCCTGTCCACGGTGCTGGCCCAGGTCCGGGACACCGGATGGACGCACCACATCCCGCGGCTCATGGTGCTGGGCAGCCACGCCCTCCAACGCGGCTGGGACCCGGGCGCGTTGACGGACTGGTTCCACCGCTGCTTCGTCGACGGGTACGACTGGGTCATGGCGCCCAACGTCATCGGCATGTCCCAGTACGCGGACGGCGGGCTGATGACGACCAAGCCGTACACCTCGGCGGGCGCCTACATCCACCGCATGAGCGACCTCTGCGACGGCTGCGCCTACCGGCCCGCCGACCGGACCGGCGACCGCGCCTGCCCCTATACGACCGGCTACTGGTCCTTCGTGCACCGCCATCGGGACCTGCTGGCCGCCAACCCCCGTACGGCGAGGGCGGTCAGGGGTCTGGAGCGGCTCGGGAACCTGCCCGAGGTCCTCGCGCGTGAGAAGGAGCGACGGCAACCGCCGTGACGGTGAGCGATCCCGGCCGCGCAGTGGGTATCCGAAGACAGATGCCCCTCCGCATCGGACACGAACGAGAGTCAACCGACTACACAGAGTGACAACTTCCCGCACTTCAGCCACGTATAGTTACCTGCGTCACACCAGTAACAGGGAACGGTTCAGGGCACCACGTGAGTCTCATACGTAGGGCCGCAGTTGGGCACTGGCGCTGGTTGCTGCCCGACGCGCAGGAGTAGTGAGGAGAAGCCATGCGACCGTTCGCGCTGATTCATGCCCGGCCGGCCACACCCGAAACATTTGTCGCGCCGTACACCTACGATTCCGCCCTGCAGATGAACGTCCTCCCCGACGGACGCCCCGTCATCACCGACCGCGCGCTGCTGCTCGCGACCGCCGCCACCGTCTCCACGGCAGGCTCCAAGACGCACTTCGACGACTGAGCCCTCCGAACCCGATGACCGTCCTGATCCTCACCTCTCCCGAGGACGTCACAGCCGACCTGGTGGTGGCGGCGCTGCACGACCGCGGGACCCCGGTGGTGCGCCTGGACCCCGCGGACCATCCGGGTGAGGTGTCCATGTCGGCCGAGTACGTGCGCGGGGACGTGCACGGTTATCTGTCGGTCCAGGAGCGCATGGTGAGCATGGACAGCCTGCGCTCCATCTGGATCCGAAGACCCGGCACACCCGGCACCGGCGCGGCGGAGCAGTCCGAGTGGCTGACCGCCGAGGCCGGCGGTGCGCTGTACGGAGCGCTGCGCTGCGTGCGGGCCCGGTGGATGAACCACCCGGCCGCCGCGGCGCAGGCCCGTTACAAACCATGGCAGTTGTTCACCGCGCACCACTCCGGGTTCGCGGTGCCCGCCACGCTGATCACCACCTTCCCGCAGGCGGCGAGGGAGTTCGCCGAGCAGTATCCGCAGCTGGTCGTCAAGTCCGTCTCCGGCACGCACCCGGGCGATCCGCCGATGGCGCTGCCGACCACGCTGGTCGCCCCCGACGCCGACTTCTCCGCGGTGGCGGCCGGGCCGACGCTGCTGCAGCAGTACATACCCAAGGCCGCGGACATCCGGCTGACCTGTGTGGGGACGGGGCTGTTCGCAGCCCGCAAGAAGTCCGGTCCCGGCCAGGTCGACGGCCGGTTCGGCAGCCCGGAGGGCGCCGACTGGGAGCCCGTCGAGCCGCCGGCCCGCATCGCACGGGCGGTGCGGGAGTACATGTCCGCGGCCGGACTCGCCTACGGCGCCTTCGACTTCGCCGAGGACGGCGACGGCACCTGGTGGTTCCTGGAATGCAACCAGGGCGGGCAGTTCGGCTTCGTCGAGCTGGCGACCGGGCAGCCCATCACCGCGGCCATCGCGGGCTGGCTGGCCGGCGGTCAGGACTCGCGTACACCCCACGGGGAGCCGTAGGAGGTCAGCAGGTCCAGGAAGGGGCGCGGCGCGAAGGCCTCGGGGCCGAGGACGCCGCTGCCCGCCCAGGTGCCCGCGGCCATCAGCTCCAGGGCCACCACCGGGTTCACGGCGGTCTGCCAGACGACGGCCTGCGAGCCGTACTCGCGCATCGACCACTGGTTGTCGACGACGTGGTACAGGTACACCTCGCGCGGACGGCCGTCCTTGGTGCCCTTCACCCACGTCCCGGCGCAGGTCTTGCCGTGCATGCGGTCGCCGAGCGTCGCCGGGTCGGGCAGGCAGGCGGCCACGACGTCCCGCGGGCTGACCCGGACCGTTCCCAGGTCGCCGCTCACCGCGACGGGGTCGGTGCCGTCCAGACCGAGCCGGTGGAGGGTCCTGAGGGTCCCGATGAACTCCTCCCCCAGGCCGTACTTGAAGGTGACGCGCCGCGCGTCGACCCAGCGCGGCATCAGCAGCACCTCCTCGTGCTCGACGTTGACGCACTCGACGGGGCCGATCCCCTCGGGGAAGTCGAAGACCTCGGGCTCGCTGAAGGGCGCCGTCGTGAACCAGCCGCGTCCGGCCTCGTAGACCACCGGCGGGTTGAGGCACTCCTCGATGGTGGTCCAGATGCTGAACGACGGCGCGAAGTCGTAGCCGTCGACGGTGAGGTTGGCGCCGTCGCGCACCCCGATCTCCTCGATCGCGTCGAAGAGTTCGTCGGCGGCGTAGCGGGCGAAGACATCGGAGAGGCCCGGCTCCACGCCCATGCCGACCAGGGCCAGCCGCCCGGCCTCCTCCCACTCGGCGGCCCGCTCGAACTGGTGGTCGCCGAGCTTCACCCCGCACTCCTCGTACGGGCGCTCCGGATGCGGGCGGGACAGCGACATCGCCATGTCGAGGTAGTCGGCCCCGGCGGCAAGGGCGGCGCCGAACAGGGGCATCACGAAACGCGGGTCGGTGGCGTTCAGCAGGACGTCGCAGCGCCGCTCGGTGAGCAGCGCGGTGACCGCCGCCTCGTCGGAGGCGTCGACACGGACGGCGGAGAACCGGCCGTCGCCCACGCCGGCGGAGGCGACGGCCGCGACGGCGGCCTCGGCGCGGGCGAGGTCCCGATCGGCGACGACCAGGGCCTCGAAGAACGAGCGACGGGCGGCGATCCGGGTGATCGCGGTACCCACCCCGCCGGCTCCCACAAGCAGTACACGCATGGCAGACAAGTCTCCGTTCCGAGGCGGTGGCGCCTCTGCCCAGGGATGAAACGCCGCCGCTCGACTTATGGTCAATGGTGTTGGCATAAGGCCGGGACCGGCCGGAAGGGAGGGCCACGTGCCCAAGAAGGTCATCCAGGAGGCGGCACGCCGGCGCCGCCGGCCCACCGGCAGCGGGGCGGTCCTGTCCCACCGGCTGATCGTCGACACCGCGCTGCGGATGCTGCGCGAGCACGGCCCGGCGGGACTGTCCGTACGGCGGCTGGGCACGGCGCTCGGCGCGGACCCGAGCACCCTGTACCGCTACTTCCGCGGCATGGACGACCTCACCCTGGCCATCGCGGACGACCTGATGGGACGGGCGATGGAGGGCCGGCGGTCCACCGGCGCCTGGCGGGACGACCTGCGCGACCTGGGACTGCGCATCCACACGGCGTACCTCGCCCATCCGCAGGCCGCGGTGCTCACCGCCAGCCGCGTCTCCGGACGGGCCCACGAGACGGCGGCCGACGAGGCGGTCCTCGGCACGCTGCGCACCGCCGGTTTCCCCGATCCCGCCGCGGTCGCGATCTACCAGGCCTTCATCGACCAGGCCCTGGCCTTCGCGGCCCTGGACGCGGCCACCCTGGCCCTCCCGGAGGCCGCCCGGGCCGCCGACCGGGACGTCTGGCGGGAGACGTACGCGCGGCTGCCCGCCCGGACCCATCCGCACATCGCCGCCACCGCGCACCTGCTGGTGGCCCGCATGAACCGCAGCGCCTACCCCACCGCCCTGGAGATGCTCCTGGACAGCGCCGAGGCCCGGCTGGCGGGGGCGCGGGAGGGGTGACGGCCCCGGCAGGACTCCCGGGCCGCGGGCCTCGACCAGGCCCGCGCCCGCGTCCCCCGCCCGCGGCACCGTCCCTCACCTCCGGTTCACATCGGCCCCGCATACTGGGGACAAACCCGCCTGTGACCTGCGGGTCCGGGTACGACAACGCGAGTGGGGTTGGTGTGACGTGCGGGTGCTGGTCGTGGAGGACGAGGAGATGCTCGCCGACGCGATAGCCGAGGGCCTTCGGCAGGAGGCGTTCGCGGTCGACGTCGTCCATGACGGCGAGTCGGCGCTGGAGCGGCTGTCGGTCAACGAGTACGACGTGATGGTCCTGGACCGCGACCTTCCGAAGGTGCACGGCGACGAGGTGTGCCGGCGCACCGCCACCGACGGGGCCGACGTGCGGATCCTGATGCTGACCGTGTCCACGACGGTCGCCGAGCGCGTGGCCGGGCTGAGCCTGGGCGCCGACGACTACCTGGCCAAGCCGTTCGCCTTCGCGGAACTCGTGGCCCGGATCCGGGCACTGGGCCGCCGGGTGCGGCCCCCCGCCCCACCGGTGCTGGAGCGCGCCGGGATACGGCTCGACCCGCACCTGCGGGAGACCTACCGCGACGGCCGCTTCGTCTCCCTGTCCCGCAAGGAGTTCGCGGTGCTGGAGGAGTTGCTGCGCGCCCAGGGCGGTCCGGTGTCGGCCGAGTCGCTGCTGGAGCGGGTGTGGGACGAGAACATCGACCCGTTCACGACGATCGTCCGGGTCACCATCCGGGGTCTGCGGCGCAAGCTGGGCGAACCCGGGGTCGTGGAGACCGTCACGGGAGTGGGGTACCGGATCCGATGACCACCGTGCCCGGCGCCCCGTCCGGCGGCGTGTGGCGGGGCAGCCTGCGCGTGCGGCCCACCGCCGCCGTGCCCGCCGGCCCACCGAGGGGATGTGGCCGCTGCGCCCCACCCCCGCCCGGCACATCGCGGACAGCCGGTGCGGGCCGCCGCTCGGCCTGATCCTGAACGCCATAGCCCCGGCCGCCCACCGGACACGGGCGGGTTCCCCGGTCCGGGCCGACGGGCATCCCGGAGAGCACCGCCCCGTCCGGCGGCGTGCGGCCGACCGCCGGCTTCGGCCTGCTCTTCCTCGTCGCCGTCACCCACGTGCCCGCCGGCTCACCGAGGGAACATGGCTGCTGCGCCCCACCCGCGCCCGGCACATCGCGGACAGCCAGTGCGGGCCGCCGCTCGGCCTGATCCTGAGCGCCATGGCCCCGGCCGCCCACCGGACACGGGCGGGTTCCCCGGACCGGCGCGGGCATCCCGGAAAGCACCGCCCCGTCCGGCGGCGTGCGGCCGACCGCCGGCTTCGGCCTGCTCTTCCTCGTCGCCGCCACCGACGTGCCCGCCGGCTCACCGAGGGAATGTGGCTGCTGCGCCCCACCCCCGCCCGGGACACCGCGGACAGCCTGTGCGGGCTGCCGCTCGGCCTGATCCTGAACGCCATAGCCCCGGCCGCCCACCAGCCCCGGGCCGGTTCCCCGGACCGGCGCGGGCATCCCGGAAAGCACCGCCCCGTCCGGCGGAATCCATACGCGGACGGCGCCGGCCGGGGACCGGGCCGGCTCGGACGTCTCGGGGGACGAAGGCGGCGACGCCCCCGTCGGTAGCGTCCGGCGGAGCCATCGGTACCGTCCGCGCCCGACGCCCTCTGGCGCGCGGCGCGCCACGGCGCTTTGCTGGTCCGGACCACTCTGCCAACCGCCGCCACCGCCACGACCGTCGAGCCCCCGAGGACAGGACGACATGACCGCGGAGACCGCCGCACAGCCCGAGGACGCCGCAGCGGGCGTCTTACCCGTCCCCGGCCCGCGCGGACTGCCGCTGCTCGGCAGCCTGCCGGCCTTCGCCCGCGACCCGCTCGCCTTCTTCGTCACGCTGCGCGGGCACGGCGACCTGGTGCGCTGGCGGCTCGGCCCGCAGCGCGCCCTGTTCCTCTCCCGGCCCGAGCACATCGGCGAGCTGCTGACCGGCGTCGAGACGGTCTTCCACCACCCCGAACTCGGCTGGGCGTTCAAGCTGGTCCTCGGGGACGGCGTGGTCACCAGCGAGGGCGCCGCGTGGCGCCGCAAGCGGGCGCTCGTCCAGCCCGCCGTACGTCCCCGCCAGGTCCGCTCGTACGCGGGCACCATGGCGGAGTGCGCGACGGCCGTCGCGCGGCGCTGGCGCGCGGGAGAGCGGATCGACGTACGCCGCGAGATGCTGGCGCTCACCCAGCGGATCGCGGTGCGCACCCTGTTCGGCGCGGACACCGCGGGACGCGAGGACGTGATCGGGCGGGCGATGGACGTCGCCCAGCGTGCCATCGGCGACGAGTTCCGGGGCGTCACGCTCTTCCTGCCGCCGTGGGTGCCGACACCCGGGCGCAGGCGGCTTCGGGCGGCGGTCCGGGTGATCGACGCGGAGGTCGGCCGGGTCACCGAGGCCCGGCGGCGGAGCGGCGAGGACCGCGACGATCTGCTGAGCCGGCTGCTGGCGGCCGTCGACGAGGAGGGCCGCCCGCTCACCGACCGCGAGGTCCGCGACGAGGCCGTCACCCTCTACATCGGCGGCCACGAGACCACCGGCACCACCCTCACCTGGGCCTGGTACCTGCTCGCCCGCAACCCCGCGGCCCGCGAGCGGCTGACCGCGGAACTGGACCGGGTGCTCGGCGACCGCGACCCGGACTTCGAGGACCTCAAGGAACTCCGCTGGACGGAACAGGTCGTCAAGGAGACGCTGCGGCTGTACCCACCCGTGTGGCTGATGACGGTCATCGCCAAGGAGGACTCCGTACTCGGCGGGCGACCGGTCCCGGAGGGCACCGTGCTGTGGTCCAGCCAGTGGAGCGCCCACCGCGACGCACGCTGGTTCCCGGCGCCCGGGGAGTTCCGGCCCGAGCGGTGGGAGGGCGAGGAGGCGGCCGCGCTGCCCGATCACGCCTGGTTCCCGTTCGGCGGCGGTGCCCGGGCCTGCCTCGGCGCCCGCTTCGCGATGGTGGAGGCGGTGCTCGTGCTGGCCACGCTCGCCCGGCGGTTCCACGTCGACGTCGATCCCGGTGACCTTCCGCCCCGCCCCGGCCTGACCCTGCAACCGGGACGCGAGGTGACCGCGACGCTGCGCGCGGTCTGAACGGACGGGCCCCGCCGTCCGGGTAGGGTCGGCGGGGTGGCACCGGAACCGGACGGGCTCTTTCCGCTCGAGGACGTCCTGCCCCGCCGCGGTGGGACGGCGGACGGCGGTACGCCCTTCCGCGACTCCCCCGCCGCCGCACGGCTGCTCGACATCCGCACCGTCTACGCCGAGCCGGAGGCCGCCGCCTCCGCGCGGGGCCGCGAGATCCTGGCCCGCTTCCCGGGCGCGCGGGTCGTGGAGGTGCCGTCGCACTGGCGCATCCCCGGCCTGCACGGCAACGACGGCAACGCGGCCCGCTGGGTCCGGGTCAAGACCGAGACCCTGGTCCTCGGGGTGCGGAAGACGCTCACCGTCCGCCCCAACGGCCGCTCGGCCGACTGGATCGCGCCCGGCGCCTCCAACGGCTGCGCGATGGCCTGCGCCTATTGCTACGTCCCCCGGCGCAAGGGCTACGCCAACCCCGTCACCACGTTCACCAACATCGACCGCATCGTGGATCGTGTCGCCCGGCACGTGGCCGCCCGGGGCGGCAAGCCCACGCCCAACAGCTGCGACCCGCGGGCGTGGGTGTACGACATCGGCGAGAACGGCGACTGCTCGGTGGACGCCCTGATCAGCGAGAACACCGCGGACCTCGTCACGGCGTTCCGGCACTGGCCCACCGCGAAGGCGTCCTTCGCGACCAAGTTCGTCAACCCCGACCTATTGCGGCTCGACCCCCGGGGCCGCACGCGGATCCGCTTCTCCCTGATGCCTCCCGAGGATTCCCGGCTGCTCGACATCCGCACCAGTCCGGTGGCCGAAAGGATCGCCGCCGCGGGCGACTTCCTGGAGGCGGGGTACGAGGTGCACTTCAATCTGTCCCCGGTCGTCGTCCGCCCGGGCTGGCAGTCCGCGTGGGCCGAGCTGTTCCGGCACCTCGACGGGGTCCTTCCGGCGGCGGTCAAGGCCCAGGCGGCCGCCGAGGTCATCATGCTCACCCACAACGCCGGCCTGCACGAGGTCAACCTGGGCTGGCACCCCCGCGCCGAGGAGCTGCTGTGGCGCCCCGAGCTGCAGGAGCCGAAGCGCTCGCAGAACGGCGACCTCAACGTCCGGTACCGCGCCGCGCGGAAGGCGGAGTCCGTGCGCCGGCTGCTGGCGCTGGCCGAGGAGCACGCGCCCTGGCTCCGGATCCGCTACGCGTTCTGAAGTTCCCGTCGGCGGCGTGACACAGGCCACGTACGAAACCGTTTCGTTTCGCTAAGCCCGGGCCCTATGCTCGTCCCGACGAGTACGAAACCGTTTCGTTCAGAACGGAGGGCCGCCATGCCCACACCGGTCGCCGTCCGCCGCGGCAGCCGCCTCACCCCCGAGCGCGAGGCCGAGGTCTACACAGGCGTGCTCGACCTGCTCCGCGAGGTCGGCTACGAGGCCCTGACCATGGACGGACTCGCCGCCCGCGGCCACTGCAGCAAGGCCACCCTCTACCGCCAGTGGGGCGGCAAGGCCGAACTGATCGCACGGGCGCTGCGGCACGAGAAGCCGGTCAACGCCGGGGACATCGACACCGGAAGCCTCCGCGGCGACCTCCGCGCCCTGCTGACCCTCCAGGACGACCGGCAGATGGAGCGCGATTGCGCGCTCATGCGCGCGCTGGCCATGGCCCTGCACGGCAATCCCGACCTGCTGCACGCGCTGCAGGACGTCCTGATCGGCCCGGAGCGCTCGGGCCTGGACGTCCTGCTGCGGCGGGCCGCAGACCGCGGGGAGATCCGCGCCGACAACCCCGCGCTGCCCTACCTCATCCAGCTGCTGATGGGCGCCTTCGTCACCCGCGAGGTGCTCGAGGGCGTCCCGCCCACCCAGACGTATCTCCTCGGCTTCCTCGACGCGGTGATCCTGCCCGCGCTCGGCGTCCGCCCCGGATCCGATCCCGCGCCCGCTCGCTGACGGCGCCCGTTCCCGACCGACCCACGAACCCGACAGGGAGTAGGCCCGTGGCCACATTCCTCTACCGAACCGGCCGGTTCGCCTTCCGGCGGCGGCACTTCGTCGCCCTGATCTGGGTGGCGCTGCTCGCCCTCGCCGGGGTCGGCGCCGCCAACGCCCCCGCGGCGGGCAGTTCGTCCTTCTCCGTGCCCGGCACCGAGTCCCAGAAGGCCTTCGACCTCCTCGACGAGCGCTTCCCCGGCGCCGGCGCCGACGGCGCGACCGCGCGTGTGGTCTTCCAGGCCCCGGCCGGCGAGAAGATGACGGACCCGGCCAACAAGAAGGCCGTCCAGCGGGCCGTGGGCGAACTGCGGCGGGGCTCCGAGGTCGCCGCCGTCGACAACCCCTACACCGCCAAGGCGGTGAGCGAGGACCGGACGATCGCCTACGCGAGGGTGGCCTACGACGTCCCCGGCATGGAACTGCGGGACTCCTCCCGCGAGGCCCTGGAGACCGCCGCCGAGCACGCCCGCGACAGCGGGCTGACCGTGGAGATCGGCGGTGACGCGCTCCAGACGGCGCCGGAGACCGGGGCCACCGAGGTGATCGGCATCGCCGTCGCCGCCGTCGTGCTGGTGATCACCTTCGGCTCGCTGGTCTCCGCCGGGCTGCCCCTGATCACCGCGCTGATCGGCGTCGGGATCGGCGTCAGCTCCATCACCGCGCTCGCCAGCACCCTGGACCTGGGGTCCACCACCTCGATCCTGGCCATGATGATCGGCCTGGCGGTGGGCATCGACTACGCCCTGTTCATCGTCTCCCGCTACCGTGCCGAACTCGCCGAGGGCCGACGGGGCGAGGAGGCGGCCGGGCGCGCCGTCGGCACCGCGGGCTCCGCCGTCGTGTTCGCCGGGCTGACCGTGATCATCGCCCTGGTGGGCCTGTCCGTCGTCGACATCCCGATGCTGACCAAGATGGGCGTGGCCGCCGCGGGTACGGTCGCCGTCGCCGTCCTCATCGCCCTCACCCTGGTGCCCGCGCTGATCGGCTTCGCGGGCAAGCGCGTCCGTCCCGCGGACGCCGGTGGCCTGTTCCGCCGCCGCGGAGGGAACGCCCAGCAGCACGCCCACCGTGCGCCCCGCGAGGAGCGCCCCAACATGGGCACCCGATGGGCCCGGTTCGTCATCCGGCGCCCCGTCGCCGTCCTGCTGGTCGGCGTCGCGGCCCTCGGCGCGGTGGCCGTGCCCGCCGGCTCGATCGAACTCGGCCTCGGCGACGACGGGACACAGCCCGTCTCGACGACCCAGCGCCGGGCGTACGACCTGCTCTCCGAAGGCTTCGGGCCCGGATTCAACGGCCCCCTGGTCGTGGTCACCGACGCCAAGGGCACCGACGACCCGCGGGGCGCGGTCCGGGAGGTCGCCGCGGACCTCAAGGGACTCGACGACGTGGCCGCCGTGACCCCGGCGACCTTCGACAAGGCCGGGGACACCGCGATCATCACGGTGGTCCCCGCGTCCAAGCCGAGCAGCGCCGAGACCGAGGACCTGGTCGGCGCGATCCGTGCCGCGGGCGACGGGATCACGGACCGCACCGGCGCCGAGGTCTCCGTCACCGGCACCACGGCGCTCAACATCGACACCTCGCAGAAGCTCACCGACGCGATGCTGCCCTACCTGGCTCTCGTCGTCGGCCTCGCCTTCCTGCTGCTGATCGTCGTGTTCCGCTCGGTCCTCGTCCCGCTGAAGGCCGCCCTCGGCTTCCTGCTCTCGGTGATGGCGGCGCTCGGCGCGGTCGTCGCGGTCTTCCAGTGGGGCTGGCTCGGATCGCTGCTGGGGGTCGAGCAGACCGGCCCGATCATGTCGATGATGCCGATCTTCCTGGTGGGCGTGGTCTTCGGCCTCGCCATGGACTACGAGGTCTTCCTGGTCACACGCATCCGCGAGGCGCATGTCCACGGGGAGCGGCCCGGACAGGCCATCGTGACCGGCTTCCGGCACAGTGCCCGGGTCGTCACCGCCGCCGCGATCATCATGATCGCCGTCTTCGCCGGATTCATCGGATCCCACGAGGCGATGATCAAGTCGATCGGCTTCGGCCTGGCGACCGCCGTCTTCTTCGACGCGTTCGTCGTGCGGATGGCCATCGTTCCCGCGGTGCTCGCACTGCTCGGCCGCCGGGCCTGGTGGCTGCCCGCGTGGCTGGGCCGGATCCTGCCGAACGTCGACGTCGAGGGCGAGGGGCTGCGCGCCCCCGGCCGGGACGACGAGGGCGCGGACGACACGGCGGAGCGGACCGGCACGGCGCCGGAACTCGAGCCCACCCGCGGCTGACCCGCCGCGCCCGCCCGCCCGCGCGGCCCAGACCGGCCCACCACGGGAACCACCACCGGGCCGCCTCGGGCCCCACCACCGGGCCGCCTCGACCCCCCACCACCGGCCCCGCCGCGCCCTGCGGCGGGGCCGGCGCCTGAGTAGCGTGGGCCGCGGACCGTGCGACACCCGTACGGCCCCGAAGGGACGGCACACACCGTGCAGCAGGAATCGGCGGACTTCCCCGCCCTCGCCGCGCCCGGGGCGGCGGACCTGGCCGCGCTGGACGAACGGCTGACCGGATGCCGCGCCTGCCCGCGGCTGGTCGCCTGGCGCGAGGAGACCGCCCGGGTCCGCCGCCGGGCCTACGCCGGGTGGGAGTACTGGGCCCGCCCCGTACCGGGATTCGGCCCGCCGGACGCCGCACTGGCCCTCGTCGGGCTGGCGCCCGCCGCGCACGGCGGCAACCGCACCGGCCGGATGTTCACCGGCGACCGCTCGGGCGACGTGCTGTTCGAGGCCCTCCACGCTGTCGGCCTGGCCTCCCAGCCCACCTCGACCGAGCGCGGCGACGGCCTGGAACTGTACGGGGTGCGGGTCACCGCGCCCGTCCACTGCGCGCCGCCCGCCAACAAGCCGACCCCGCAGGAACGGCTGACCTGCCGCCCGTGGCTGGTGCGTGAACTGGAGCTTCTGCGGCCGACGTTGCGGGCGATCGTCGTCCTCGGCGCCTTCGGCTGGCAGGCGCTGCTGCCCGTACTCGGCGGCGCGGGGTACCGGCTGCCGCGACCGCTGCCCCGGTTCGGGCACGGCGCGCACGTGGAGCTGGCGCCGCCCACCGAAGGAGAGCCGCCGCTGCACCTGTTCGGCTGCTACCACGTCAGCCAGCAGAACACCTTCACCGGCCGGCTCACCCCCGCCATGCTGCGCGACGTCCTGGCGACCGCGGCCGCGCGGGCCGGGCTGCCGGCGACGCGCTGAGTCTCAGCGCGCGGCGCCGACGATCGCCCCGGCCACCGCGGGCAGCGAGTCGGGGTGGTCCGTCAGAAACAGATTGGGCTCGATCAGCTCCAGTTCCATCACGCGCGGGGTGCCGTCCTCGGCGTCCACCAGGTCCACCCGGGCGTAGAGCAGCTCCGGCCTGCCCGGCACCGCCTCCAGCGCCCGCTCGGCGGTGGCCAGTTCGGCCTCGGTCGGGGTCCAGGGACGTACCCCGGGGTGAGCGACCTTGCGCTGGTCGTACCGCGTGTCCGGGGACAGTACGGCGTTCTTGGCGATGGCGTGCAGGAAGCGGCCGCCGAGGAAGACCAGGGCACGTTCGCCGGTGCTGTCGATACGGGGCATGTACGGCTGGATCATCGCGGTGATGCCCTCGCCGTGCATCCGTGCCACGTGCGCCAGCGCCTCCTCCCGCTGCTCGGGGCGGTAGCGCGCGGCATAGCGGGCGCCCGCGCCGGCGGCGGGCTTGATCACGTACTCGTGGTCGCCGGGAAGCCCGTCGGTGACGCCCGGCGGCAAATAGCGGGTGGCGACGGCCGGTACGCCGAGGGCGGCCAGCTCGCCCAGATAGCGCTTGTCGGCGTTCCAGCGCACGACCGCGGGCGGGTTGAGCAGGGTCGTGACGACGCCGCAATGGTCGGCCCAGGCCAGGAACTGCTCGGTGCGCCAGGTGTAGTCCCAGGTGGAGCGGATGACCACCAGGTCGAATCCCGACCAGTCCACGGCCGGGTCGTCCCAGTGCGCGATCGCGGCCTCGGCGCCCGCGGCGACGACGGCGTCCCGCAGCAGGGGCAGATCCCGGTCGACAGCGCCCTCCGGAAGGCGCGCGGTCGTCACCAGGGCGATCCTCGGCTGCGGCACGATGACTCCTCGGGGTCGGGCTGACGGCTCGCGTCGCAGGCTACCCGGCGGAATCGCCGGTGGTCACCGGGGCTCCCGATGCCCCCGTGGCCACCGTGCACAATGGCGGCATGCCCAAGTCCCGCCCCGGCCGCCGCTCCGCCCCGCGCCCCCACTCCCAGCCCGTGCCGCACTCCCCCGGCGCGCCCTGCCCGTGCGGGCTGCCCGCCGCCTACGGCGACTGCTGCGGCCGCTACCACTCCGGCCACGCCGAGGCCCCCACCGCCGAGGCCCTGATGCGCTCCCGGTACAGCGCCTACGCGGTGCGCGACGCCGCGTATGTGCTCCGCACCTGGCATCCCGAGACCCGGCCCGCGGATCTGGACCTCGACCGCCACCTGCGCTGGGAGCGGCTGGAGATCCTCTCCACGACGGACGGCAGCGCCTTCCACAGCGAGGGCACGGTGGCCTTCCGCGCGCACTACAGCCTGCGCGGCGAACACGACGCGATGGAGGAGCACAGCCGCTTCATCCGCCACGAGGGCGCGTGGGTCTACGTGGCACCCCTGCCCTGAGCCCGCCGGTACACCGGGTTGCGGTCGGGAACGAGGAGCGGGGAAGAGGTCGTGGGGCGCAGGGGTTCGCTGGGGCGGGAGTTCGGGTGGCTGTGGGCGGCGTACGCCGCGAGCACCATGGGGACGTGGTTCGCGCTCGACGCGTTCCCGCTGATCGCCGTCCGTGTGCTGCACAGCAGTCCGGCGCAGGTGTCCCTGCTGTCCGCGGCGGGCCTGGCCGGAGCCGCGCTCATCGCCGTCCCCCTCGGGCCGTGGGTGGACCGCCGCCGCAAGCGGCCGGTCATGATCGGTACGGACCTGCTCCGGTTCGTGGCGCTGCTCACGATCCCGGTGGCCTACGCGACGGGAAGGCTGACGTTCCTTCAACTCGTCCTGGTGTCGACGGTCGTCGCTTCCGCCAACGTGGTGTTCACCGCGGCGAGCGGGGCCAACCTCAAGGCATTGGTGGCCCCGGAGGATCTGCTGCGGGCCAACGGGCGGTTCGAGTCGACCATGTGGACGGCGACCGCGCTGGGGCCGCCGTCGGGCGGCGTGGCCGTCGGGGTCTTCGGGCCGATGGCGACCACCGTGGTGAACGCTGCGAGCTTCCTGCTGTCGGCGCTCGGGATCAGGGCGATGACGGGCGGGGAACCGCGGCCGAAGCCGGGAAGGCCGCTGCGCGCCGGGGATCTCGTCGCCGGCTGGCGGCACATCCTCGGCCACCCCGCGCTGCGCGCGCTGTTCTTCAACACCGCCCTGGTCAACGGCCTGATCATGGCGACCGCGCCGCTGCTGGCCGTGCTCCTCCTGCGCGACCTGGGTTTGACGCCGTGGCAGTACGGACTGGCCTTCGGCGTGCCGTGCCTCGGCGGGCTCGTCGGCTCGCGGCTGGCACGGCGGCTGGTCGTCCGGTACGGGCAGCGGCGCGTGATGGTCGTCGGCGGGGCCCTGCGGGCCTGCTGGCCGCTGGGCCTGGCCTTCGTCCGTCCCGGCCCGTGGGGGCTGGTGTTCCTCGTCCTCGTCGAGTTCGGCCTGATCACGTGCGTGGGCGTCTTCAACCCCGTCTTCGCGACGTACCGGCTCGAACACACCCCGGCGGACCAGGTCGCCCGGGTCCTGTCCGCGTGGTCCGTCACCAGCAGCGCCACCATCGCGGCCCTGACGGCCTGTTGGGGCCTGCTCGCCACCCTCGCCGGTCTCCGGACGGCCATCGCCGCCGCCGGGGTGCTCATCCTGGGCACCGTCTTCCTGCTGCCCCGGCGCCGGCACATCGCCCCGGCGGAACGCGTGCCGGCCGGGGACCCCGTCTGACCCGCGGGCGCGTTCAGCGGCCCGGGGACGCGGGCCCGGTACCCGCCCCGCACAGGCTGTCCGCGATGTCCCGGGCGCGGGCGGGGCGCAGCAGCCACACCCCCTCGGCGAGCCGGCGGGCACGTCGGTGGCGGCGACGAGGAACAGCAGGCCGAAGCCGGCGGTGGGCCGCACGCGCAGGCTGCCCCGCCACACGCCGCCGGACGGGGCGGTGCTTTCCGGGATGCCCGCGCGCCGGACTGGGCTCGGGCGCCCGTCCGCCCGGACCGGGGAACCCGCCCGGGTCCGGCGGGCGGTCGGGGCCACGGCGCTCAGGACCAGGCCGAGCGGCAGGAGGGGCAGGAGGGGCAGGAGGGGCAGGAGGGGCCACCGTACGGGGCCGACGGCGCCCGTCGCGGCCGCGCCACCCCGGACCCCTTCCCCGCCGCGGACCCCCTGCGACCACGCACCGGGGCCACCGGCCCGACCGACGGCGCCGAGGTCGCGGGGCATGTGAGGCGGCGACCCGGGGACACCTTCCCGCAATCGCGGTGCCGCATGAGCCCCGGACGCGTCGCGGAGCCCCGCAAGGGGGAGACTCGGAGACCTCGCGGGCCCGTCACCGTACCGAGGCACGCCTGTTCGCGGCGCCTGACGACGGGTCGGGGACCGCCGACGCCCGCCGGGACCCCGGCTGTCCGCTCCTCCTGCCGGACGACCACGGCGCGGCGGTCCGGGAGTTCGAGGCGGCCCTCATCGTGCTGAGCGAGCAGCGGCATCCAGTGGCGCAGGCCGTACCGGCTCCGCCTGGGCGCGGTGGCGCTCGCCGATGCGGACGGCCGGCCGTGGCCCGGCCGCGCACGCGTGCGCCTCAGCGCGTGCCGCGCAGCCGCTCCATGTCCCGCCGCTCCCGCTTCGTCGGCCGGCCCGCGCCTCGGTCGCGGATGACGGGCGCCGGCGTCTCCTCGGGGGCGGGCGGCGGAGGACTGTTGTCGACGAAGCACTCCGCGGCGACGGCGGCACCGACCCGCTTCCGCACCAGGCGCGTGACGACGACGATCCGTTCGCGGCCGACACCCCGCAGTCGCACCTCGTCGCCCGGGCGGACCGCCTGCGCGGGCTTGACGCGCTCGCCGTTGACCCGCACGTGCCCGCCGCGGCAGGCGGTGGCCGCCATGGAGCGCGTCTTGGTGAGCCGTACGGACCAGATCCAGGCGTCGACCCGCACGGGGCCCTCGTCGTCAGCCATGTCACGACCTTAGCGCGCCCGGTTCCCGGAACGCGGCGTCCGGTATGCGCTCTTGACGGAAGGCTCCGCGAGCCACAGGATGCGCCCAGGCATGCACACGTCAAGCGTGCGCGCCGTCCCAGCACAGTCCCGCGCAACTCCATCCCCCACACACCGGAGTGACCTGTGCCCGCATTCAAGATCGTCGCGGCCGGGGCCGCCACCGCGCTCGCGGCGGCCCTGCTCACCGCATCCGCGACATCCGCGTCGGCGACACCCGCCACCGCGACACCCGTCTCCGCACGGCCCGCCGCGCTCGCCGCCGCACCCGACATCCCCGTGGCGAACGTCAAGGCGCACCTGAGCCAGCTCCAGTCGATCGCCACCGCCAACGGCGGCAACCGCGCCCACGGCAGGGCCGGCTACAGAGCCTCCATCGACTACGTGAAGGCCAAGCTGGACGCCGCCGGCTACACCACCGTGCTCCAGCAGTTCACCTCGAGCGGCGCCACCGGCTGGAACCTGATCGCCGACTGGCCCGGCGGTGACACCAACCATGTGATCATGGCGGGCGCCCACCTCGACTCGGTCACCGCGGGGCCCGGCATCAACGACAACGGGTCCGGCTCGGCCGCGGTCCTGGAGACCGCCCTGGCCGTCGCGCGCGAGAACCTGCAGCCCACCAAGCACCTGCGCTTCGGCTGGTGGGGCGCGGAGGAGCTGGGCATGGTCGGCTCCAAGGCGTACGTCAACGGCCTGGCCTCCACCGACCGGGCCAAGATCGACGGCTATCTGAACTTCGACATGATCGGCTCGCCCAACCCCGGCTACTTCGTCTACGACGACAACACCGCGCTGGAGAAGGTCTTCAAGGACTTCTTCACCGCCAGGGGGATCGCGACCGAGATCGAGACCGAGGGCGACGGCCGCTCCGACCACGCGCCCTTCAAGAACGCGGGCGTCCCGGTCGGCGGGCTGTTCTCCGGCGCCGACTACACCAAGACCACGGCCCAGGCGCAGAAGTGGGGCGGCACGGCGGGGCAGGCCTTCGACCGCTGCTACCACTCCTCCTGCGACACGACGTCGAACATCAACGACACCGCGCTGGACAACAACAGCGACGCCATCGCCAACGCGATCTGGACCCTGGGCACCGCCGCCACTCCCCCGCCGGGCACGGTCTTCGAGAACACCGCCGACGTCAGCATCCCCGACAACGGCGCGGCCGTGACCTCCTCGATCACCGTCAGCGGCGTCAGCGGCAACGCCCCCGCTGCCCTCTCGGTCGGCGTCGACATCCGGCACACCTGGCGCGGCGACCTCGTCGTCGACCTCGTCGCCCCGGACGGAAGCGCCTACCGGCTGAAGAACTCCAGCAGCGGCGACTCCGCGGACAACGTCATCGCCACCTACACGGTCAACGCCTCGAGCGAGGTCGCCAACGGGACCTGGAAACTGCGCGTGCAGGACGTCGCCGCCCAGGACACCGGCTACATCAACAGCTGGAAGCTGACCTTCTAGCCATCCCCGCGCCGGCGGCCCCCGCCCCGCCCGGGGGTCGCCGGCGGAATACCGCGGGCGCCGTCTGTTGCGCACGCGGGAAACCGTCGCCGTCGGCTGTTCCCACGGCTGAGCACCCCGGACACCGCGCCCGCCGAACCCGCCCGGGGATCGACCGCCCGCCGCGGGCCGGGCCGACCCCGGTGACGCCCGCGAGTCCGGCCCCGGCGGCGCCCGCTGCGGGTACCCCGTCACCGGCCTACGCTGAAGAGGGGGCGCGGCGAGCGGTGGCACCGCACCGTGCCGGGCCTCCGGCGAGAGGAGAACCGCTGATGAGCAATCACCACACCAATTCCCACGTCGACGTCCTCCTCACCGACTGCGAGCGTCAGGACGCCGGAGCCGTGCTCGGCGCGCTGGAGGCCGCCTTCCCGACGCGTCCCGGCGAATCGCTCACCGAGGCCGTCGAGCCCCGCCCCGGATCCGCCCACCCGACCGTGTGGGCCGCCTCCATCGACACCCGCAGCCACGGGCACGAACTGGGACCCGTCCACCTCGACGGCGCCCTGACCGCGGACCTGTCCGGCGGGCCGCGCCACGTGCGCGAGGTCAAGAAGGTGCTCAGCGACTCCTTCCGCCTGGAGGAGCAGGGCTCGGTCTCCGGCGACCAGGAAGTCGAACTCCGTCTCCGCCTCACGGAGCTCCCCGACGGCCGCTGAACGACCGGCGTCGAGACGCCCGGGACGGCTTGCCCGGCAAGCCGTCCCGTCCTCCTGTCCGGCCCGCCGCGACGGCTAGGCTGCGCCGGTGACCGATTCCCCCGTCCACCCGCGACCGGCCCCCAGGGCGACTTCGAGCCGCCGGGGGTACTGACATGCCCCTCGTCGTCCACCGCCTCACCCCGTACGATCCCGGCGACGGGGCCGGGGAACCCGGCCCCTGCGACACACGCATCCCGTTCTGCTCCCGGGAGACCGCCGCGATGGCCTGCGCGGCGGCGGTGGCGGACTTCGCCCAGGCGGCGGGCGTGTCCCGGCTGACGATCGACAATCCCATGACCGAGGGGTTCTTCTCCTTCTCCGTCAGGAAGGGCCGCGGAACCGGAGGGCTCGACGGGCTCTTCCCGCACGACCTGGACGGCTACCACGACGGGGCGCGCGTGCCGCTCGCCACCGGTCTCGCGCTCGTGCGGACGATGGTGCTGCGGCACGGCCCGTGGTGCCGGCTGCACGCGGACAACGGCTTCTTCGTCCATGTCGGAACCCAGGACGACGTCTACGTGGGGGCCGACCACCACGACGGCGGATCCGTGGCCCGTGCGCGGGGCCTGGGACTCTTCGTCGAGCGCGCCGAGCGGTCCCCGTACGACCCGGCGCTCGACACGACCGAGCCGCAGCGGCCCGCCGACGGCGCCTTCTGGGCCGAGGTCGAGGCCCTCGTCGGGCGCGACGGCGGGGTCCTGCTGGAGGAACGCCCCGTCGGCCACGCCTACCGCTGGCACCGCCCCACCTCGGCCGCCGACGTCCGCGAGGTGCGCCGGCGTCTGACCCCGCGGGCACGGCTGGCGGTGTGGCCGGATCTCACCGAGGACGCGGAGGCGGTCCGCGCGGCCGTCCTGCGCGACGAACGTCCGGCGCTGCTCGTGCGGCAGTACCCCGGCGGCGGATTCCACCGCGAACGCGTCGCGGAACCGCGGATGAGCCGGGCCGATGTGCCGAATCCCGAGATCCCGTCCGGGCCCGGCCACCGCGCCGCGCTCGTCCCGCTGGGACCCGCTGACCGCCGTCCCCCGCTCGCGGCGGTGTCGCCGGATCCCGACGGAGTGCTGCGCGCCCGCTGGCGAACGGACCCGACCCCTGCCGAGGAACGCCGCGCCTTCCTCCACTCCCTGCGGATCGGGGACGTCGTCGGCGGCGTCGTGGCGAGCGGGCTCGACGACGTCGGCGTGCACGTCGACCTCGACCATCCCCTCGGCCGCGGCCTGGGGTTCCTCCGCGTCCCCGAGATGTCCTGGGAGTGGTTCGACTCGGTCGACGACGTCGCGCCGGTGGGCCGGGAGATCCGGGCCGTGGTCCTCCACGTCGACCACGCCTGGGAGCAGGTGGCCCTGTCGTCGAAGGCGCTGCTCCCCGATCCCTGGCAGAGGTACGCCGACGCCCACGCGGTCGGCACGACGGTGTCCGGTGTGGTGACGCGGGAGGTCCCGTTCGGGAGGTTCGTCCGCCTGGCGAAGGGGATCGAGGGCCTCGTCCCCGGCGGGGAGGGCGCCGGCGACGGGCTCGCGGCCGGGGACGAGGTCCGGGTGACCCTGATCGACGTCGACCTCGAGCGCCGCCGCATCGAGCTCTCCCTCGATGGGCCCGGGCGGCGCTGACCTCAGGCCACGAACAGCCCCGCGCCCTCGCCCTCGGAGCCGCCCCCGTCACGGACGGACTGGGCGGCCGCGGCCAGTCGGTCGACGGCGTCGCGGGCCACGGGTCCGCCGACGGTGAAGGGCAGCCGGATGTAGCCCTCGAAGGCGCCGTCGACGCCGAAGCGCGGACCGGAGGGGACGCGGACGCCCAGGCGCTCACCCGCCACGGCGAGCCGTGACCCGGACACGTCGGCGGTGCGCACCCACATGGTCATGCCACCCGAGGGGACGGCGAACTCCCAGTCCGGCAGGCGGTCGCGGAGGGCGTCGACCAGGTCGTCCCGGTGGGCGCGCGCACGTTCGCGGCGGGCGGCCACGGCGTCGTCCCAGGCCCCCGTGCGCAGCAGCCAGGCCACGGCGAGCTGGTCGACGACGGGCGAGCCGAGATCGAGGTAGGCGCGGGCGCTGACCAGCCGCCGTACGACGTCGGGCGCGGCGCGGACCCAGCCGATGCGCAGCCCGGCCCAGATCGCCTTGCTCGCGGAGCCGACGGTGATGACGCTGCCGCCGCGGTCGAAGGCGGCCATCGGGCGCGGCGCCGGTCCGGCCGCGCCGTCCAACGACAGTTCCGCCATGGTCTCGTCGGCGACGAGGACCGTCCCGGCGGCCCGGGCGGCCTCGACGAGGGCGCGGCGCTGGTCGTCGGGGACGAGGGTGCCGGTGGGGTTGTGGAAGTCGGGCATGACGTAGGCCATGCGCGGTGCCGCGTCGCGCAGCACCCGCTTCCAGGCGTCGAGGTCCCAGCCGCCCAGACCCTCGCGCATGGCGACGGGGACGAGCCGGGCGCCGCTCTCCCGCAGCAGTTCCAGGACGTTGGCGTAGCTCGGCGACTCGACGGCGACGCGCTCACCGGGCGCGCCGAGACGGCGTACGGCGGCGGCGATGGCGCCCATGGCGCCGGTGGTCACCATGATCTGCTCGGGGAGGGTGGGGATGCCGCGGGCGGTGTAGCGCGCCGCGATGGCCTCGCGCAGGACGGGCAGCCCGGCGGGGAAGTCGCCGTGGGTCGCCGAGTAGGAGGGCAGGTCGGCGAGGGCGCCCTCGACGGCGCGCGACAGCCAGGGCTCGGGGGCGGGCAGCGCGGCGCAACCCAGGTCGATGACGGTGCCCGCGGCGTCCGGGGGCAGCGGCTCCAGTCCGCGGGTCGGCAGGGCGTGCCCCTCGGGGACGGCGGTCCAGGTGCCCGCACCGCGCCGCGAGCGGGCGAACCCCTCGGCGCGTAGCGCCTCGTATGCGGCGGCGACGGTGGTGCGGCTCACGGCCAGGGCGAGCGCCAGCTCGCGTTCTGCGGGGAGCCGTGCGGCCACCGGCACCCGCCCCTCCAGTACCAGGACCCGGATGCCGTCGGCGAGCCCCCGGTAGGCCGGGACGCGGCGACCGGTGGCGCGCTGCGGGCGGGGCTCCAGGAGCCGGGCGAGATGAGTGACCCCTACCGTTGCGGTCCACTGCGACATGGTTTCCGGTCCACCTTTCGCATATTGGCCATGGATTTCCTCCAGGACCATGCCACATAGTGTCGCGCATCCACTCGTCATGGCCAGAGGGGGGTCCCGTGGAGGGCCAATCCACCACCGCACGACGCCTGTTGCACCTCTACGCCGGACTGGCCCTCTACGGGGCGAGCGCGGCGCTGCAGGTGCGCGCGGCGCTGGGCCTCGACCCCTGGGACGTCCTCCACCAGGGCATCTCACGGCACACGGGCATCAGCATCGGCCTGGTCTCGGTCGTCGTCGGCGCGGTCGTCCTGCTGCTGTGGTGGCCGCTGCGCCAGCGCCCCGGCCTCGGCACGGTCTCCAACGTCTTCGTCGTCGGCCTGTCGATGGACGCCACGCTCGCCCTGCTGCCCGAGCCGCACGGCCTCGGCGCGCGGATCCCGCTGCTGGTGGCGGGCGTGGTGCTCAACGGCGTGGCGACCGGCCTCTACATCACCGCCCGCTACGGCCCGGGCCCGCGGGACGGCCTGATGACCGGCCTGCAACGCCGAACGGGCCGCTCCATCCGTCTGGTGCGCACCGCGATCGAGGTGACGGTGCTGGCGATCGGCTTCGTGCTGGGCGGCAGTGTCGGCATCGGCACGGTCGTCTACGCGGTGTCGATCGGCCCGCTGGCCCAGTTCTTCCTGCGGGTCTTCGAGCTGCCGCGGCCGCGGCCGGAGGACGACTCGGTGGTCGTCACCCGCGGGGGGCGGCCGGTGGCGGACGCCGCGGACGGTCGCGCCATACTGCCGGAGTGAGCGCCATACGCCATCCCTATCTGGACAGCCCGGCCCCCATCGCCTTCGCCCACCGCGGCGGCACGGCGGACGGCCTGGAGAACACCGCCTGGGCCTTCCGGCGGGCCGCGGACCTCGGCTACCGCTACATGGAGACCGACGTCCATCTGACCTCGGACGGCGTGCTGGCGGCCTTCCACGACGAGTCCCTGGACCGGGTCACCGACGCCCGCGGGCGGATCGCCGAGCTGCCGTGGAGCGAGGTGAGCCGGGCCCGCGTGGCCGGCCGCGAGCCGGTGCCGCTGTTCGAGGAACTGCTGGACGCCTTCCCCGACGTCCGCTGGAACGTGGACGCCAAGGTGGACGCCGCGGTCGAACCGCTCGTGGAGGCGGTGCGCCGGGCCGGCGCATGGGAGCGGGTGTGCGTGGGGTCGTTCTCCGAGCCCCGACTGGTCCGGGCGCGCGCACTGGGCGGAAGCCGGCTGGCCACGTCGCTGGGCACCCGGGGCGTGGCCGATCTGCGCCTGCTGTCCCGCGGCGGCCGTGCGGCCGAATGGCTGCTCCTCCGCACGGCGCGGCGGCGTGGAGCGGTGTGCGTGCAGGTCCCCGAGCGGGCGTACGGCATCCGGGTCGTCGACCCCGCCTTCCTCGCGACGGCGCACCGGCTGGGTCTGCAGGTGCACGTGTGGACGATCAACGACGAGTCCCGTATGCACGCGCTGCTCGACCTCGGCGTGGACGGGATCATGACCGACCGCCTGGAGGCCCTGCGCGAGGTGTACACCGCGCGCGGGGCCTGGACCTGACGGCCGGGGCCGCCGGCCCCGGCCGGCACCCGTCACACCTTGGCGGTCTTGGTCTTGGACAGCCGCGCGAAGACGACGACGTTGCCGGAGTAGCCGGCGTCCCTGCTGTAGGTGCCGCCGCAGGTGATGACGCGCAGCTCGGGGTCCTTGGTGTCCCCGTACACCCGCTTGGCGGGGAACTCGGCCTTGGTGAACACCTCGATGCCGTAGATGGTGAAGGTCGCCGTGGAACCGTCGTCGCGGACGACGTCGATGGTCGAGCCCTTCTTCAGCGCCCCGAGGCTGTAGAAGACCGCCGGGCCGCTCTCGTTGTCGACGTGCCCGACGATGACGGAGGCGCCCCGGGCCCCCGGGCTGACCGAGTCCTTGAACCAGGCCGCCTCACTCGCCTTCTCGGGCGGCGGCGCCGCGATGATGCCGCGGCTGTCCAGGCCCACGTTCATGATCGGCGCGTCGATGCTGACGGAGCCGACGCGGATGCGGGTCGGCTGGGCGGGCGGCAGCGGTGGCGGCACCTTGATGGACCCGGCGGCCCCGTCGGGGAGCGCCGCGGAGGCGGCGGACGGCTGGGGAGGACCGTCGCCACCGATGAAGCCGTGGAAGGTCAGCACCACCCCGGTCACGAGGACCGAGCACACGAGCACCCCGACGGCACCACGGCCGCGCCGTGTGAGCGTCACCTGTCCCGTCCGCCCGGCGGCGGGACGGACGGCGCCACCGGTTCCCGGACGGCCGGGCGGACGCGCCGGCTGCCGCCGGGCGCGCGCCGCGGCACCGCCCCGGGCCGGAGCCGTGCCGACGGCCGGACGAACCTCCTTGGCCGGAGGCCGGGCCGGGGTGCTCGGAGGGGCCTTGGGAGGCGCCTTGGGGGGCGCCTTCGGGAGGGCTTTCGGGGGAGCTTTCGGGGGCGCCCCGGCCGGGGCCGGCGCGGGGGCCTGCGCGGGGGCCTGCGCGGGGGCCTGCGCCGCGGTGCCCGCCGGGGTCTGCCCCTTCGGCGCCGGCTTCCCCTTGGCCTTCGGCTTCCGTTTCGCCTTCCCCTTCGCCGCGGCTCCGGCCTTCTCCACGGGGGCAGGGGCGGGTGCGGGCCGGGCACGGGCCGGCGGCTGGGGCGTACGGCCCGGCCGGCCGGGCGCCCGTGCCGCGTCGGCGGTGTGCCCGGGCACGAACGGCTGGCCGAACCAGGGGTCGGGCTGCCCGTACCAGGCGTCGGGCTGTCCGTACCAGGGCACGGGGGTGGTGTGATCCCCGGAGTTTCGCAGCATCGCAGTCCTTCAGCTCCGACCGGTCGGTCATGAGTGACAGTCCGTCATAAATGATGTTAAACGGAAGTATGCGTCAACCGCGGACGGATCAGCGCCAGGCAGGCAATGTACTCCTCACCCGATCGAGTGGAGCCGCTGCGGCAGCGGAGGCAATCCGGCGCTGCGTTGCCGAAATGGAGCGCCGATGATGCCGACCGTGGCCTGATGGACCCTCACCATTCGTGCGCGCCGGACCTCGACGGCCCGTACGCGCTGGCCGCCACCGCGGTCGTCGTGTACCGCGCGCACGCCCCGTGGCTGCCGAGCGGCTTCCTGGGCGCGCCGGCCCGCGCGAGCGCATCTGGCCAACACCGCTCCGCAGGCGTGCGGTTCAGCGTTCGCCCGGGTCGCCCGCCCCGTACTGCCGGCGGTGCGGCTCAACGCGCGGGGACACGTGGAGTGGAGCGGCGCGCCCCTGCGCCGGGCGTGGCGGTGAGCCGGCAGACGAACGCGGTCCGGCACCCTGGCGGGCCTGCACGCCTTCGACCGGACCTCACCATCGGCACCCTGAACCGCCTGATGCGGAGCACCGGCCCGGCATGGACGGTCGCGTTCGTCGGCACCATCCGGACGGCCCGGCCCATGGGAGGCCCGCGTGAACGCGTTGCGCGAGTAGGGGGTGCGTCAATTTCCTCGTAGGGCCGTTCTCGTGAATCGGCGTGAGATGTCCCTTGAAAATCCGGCGTTCCTGCGAGGTGACCACACTCATACGCGCCTCTCAGGTGTCGCGACCTCCACGTGCACGGTCGCCACCCCGCAGCAGACGGGTGCTGACGGCATTTCTCCTGATGGGTCGGCGGCTGACTGAGCATCGGCTGACGATCCGTCCGCCATCGTCGACCCCGGATTGCCCGTGACGGTGGGTCACCCGTTTGACGAGCTCTTCACATTTTTCTGACGCGGCCGCGGGTATGGCTCCGACCTGCGACAACGCCATTCCGGCCGGATCTCTGATCCTCCGTCCGGAGGATGGCATGTGCAGTTTCCGAGGTGCGTGAAGATCCCCGCCCTCGTGCCATGGATCTCAAGGACGCGGTCGCAGTTCGTGTCGAGGGAAAGCCAATCCCGCCTGCCCCGTCCGCAAGGAGGTTCCCCCCATGCGTGGTTCACGCATTCTCGCAGCGGCGGCGATGACGGTTGCCGCCGTCGTCCTGCCGGCAAGTGTGGCGGCCGCAGAGCCGATCGTCTCCGTCTCCGACAACGGCCGTGTCACACCGGGCGATGTCGTCACCTTCACGCTCGCCGGCTGCATCGAAGCGCCGACCTACGTGACCACCCTTCCGGATGCGGCACCGGTGGGCTCGGCCTCGGCCACCAAATTCCGACTCCTGGTGGATGAGAACACGCCAGCGGGTACCTACGAGGTCAAGCTGACCTGCACGGAGCCGGCGGGCACCACCAGCCCCAACTCTGTCACAAAGTCCGTGATCGTCAGCGTTGACGGCAACGGCGAGGGCCGTGACGGCGAAGGCCGTGACGGTGAGGGTCGCGGTGGCGAACACGGCGGCGGTGGCGGCTACGGCGGTGGGGGCGGCTACGGCGGCGGCCACGGGAACAAGGGCGGCCACGGCGGTTACGGCCGCGGCCACGGTGGCTACGGCGGCGACGACCGCTGCGAGTCGTGGTGGGGCGACAAGGGCGACGACGACCACGGCGGCGGTGGCGGCGGCTACGGCGGCGGTGACAACGGCGGCGGCGGTCGTGGAGGCGACAACGGCGGCGGCGGTGGCGGCGGTCGTGGAGGCGACAACGGCGGCGGCGGTGGCGGCGGTCGCGGCGGTGACAACGGCGGCGGCAACGGCGGCGGCGGCAACGACCGTGAGGGCAACGGCAACAACGAGAACGGCAACGGGAACAACAGCAACGGCAACAGCAACAACGACAACAACGACGACCTGACCGCCCAGAGCTTCGGCTCCTCGTCCGACGACGGCCGCAACATGGACGACTCGTGGGGCAGCGGCGGCGGTCGCGGCGGTGACAACGGCGGTGGCTACGGCCGCGGCAACAAGGGCTGCAAGGGCGGCCACGGCGGTGGCGGCGGCGGTGGTGGCTACGGCGGCGGCAACGGCGGCGGCGGTGGCGGCAACGGCGGCGGCGGTGGCGGCGGCGGCGGCAACGGCGGCGGCCCCGACACCGGCTTCGGTGGTTCGATCGGCATGAACGCCCCGGAGACCCTGCTCGGCGCCTCGCTCCTGGTCGCCGGTGCCGGTGGCGGCGTCTACATGCTGCGTCGCCGGCGTGCGAACGGCGGCAAGGCCTGATCCTCGCGGGCTTCCGCGATACACGCGATACAAGTGAGACAACGCACTGCCCCCGGGCCGCCCGCGCGGCGCCCGGGGGCAGTCCCCTGCGCGGGAAAGGCGGACGGAAGGCGTCCGCCGGATGAACGGACGAACCAAGCGGATCATCCCTCTCCCCCGCTCCGGCCGCGGATGGCATCATGACCGATCACATCGGCACGGCGCACGGACACGGATCGGCGGGAACAACGGGTGACCACGGGTGAGGCGCAGGACATGGCGGTGCACGGCGGTACCGCCACCCCGGCCCACGAGCGGCGGCGCGCACAGCGCGGCTGGTACTTCTACGACTGGGCCAACTCGGTCTTCTCCACCAGTGTGATCACGGTCTTCCTGGGCCCGTACCTCACCGACATCGCCGAGACCGCCGCGGGTCCGGACGGCTATGTCCACCCGCTCGGGATCCCGGTGCGTGCCGGGGCGTACTTCGCGTACGTGGTGTCCGCCTCCGTCCTGCTGTCGGTGCTGGTGATGCCGCTCGCCGGGGCGATCGCCGACCGGACGGGGCGCAAGAAGGCGCTCCTCGGGGCGTTCGCGTATCTCGGCGCGGCGGCGACGACGGCGATGTTCTTCGTGACCGGGGACCGCTATCTCCTCGGCGGCGCCCTGCTGATCGTCGCCAACGTCGCCTTCGCGGCGGCCATGGTCCTCTACAACGCCTTCCTTCCGGAGATCGCCGAACCCCACGAGCGGGACGCGGTCTCGTCACGCGGCTGGGCCTTCGGATACGCCGCAGGGGCGCTGATGCTGGTCGCCAACCTGGCGCTGTTCCTCGGCCATGACGCCGTCGGGATCTCCAAGGGCATGGCGGTGCGGATCTGCCTGGCCTCGGCCGGCCTGTGGTGGGCCGCCTTCACGCTTGTCCCCCTCATACGGCTGCGCGACAGGGCGCCAGGCGGGCACGCCACCGGGAACGCCACCGGGCGCCGGGGGTCGCTCCGCCAGGGCTGGCGCCAACTCGCCGACACGTTGCGGGACATGCGCCGCCATCCGCTCACCCTCGGCTTCCTGCTGGCATACCTCATCTACAACGACGGCATCCAGACCGTGATCTCCCAGGCCTCGCTCTACGGCTCGAAGGAACTGGAGCTGGACGAGACAGCACTGATCGGCGCGATCCTCCTGGTGCAGGTGCTGGCCGTGTTCGGCGCCCTGCTGCTGGGCCGGCTGGCCGCGCGGTACGGGGCGCGCCGGACGGTGCTGGGTTCCCTGGTGGCGTGGACGCTGACGATCGGGGCCGGCTTCTTCCTCCCGGCCGGCGAACCGGTGGCGTTCTACTGTCTGGCCGCGGCCATCGGCATGGTCCTGGGCGGCAGCCAGGCGCTGTCGCGCTCGCTGTTCTCGCACCTCATCCCGCGCGGGAAGGAGGCCGAGTACTACTCGGTGTACGAGGTCAGCGACCGGGGCACCAGTTGGCTGGGGCCGCTGCTGTTCGGCCTGACGTACCAGCTGACCGGGAGCTACCGGTACGCGATCGTGTCGCTGGTGGCGTTCTTCGTGATCGGCTTCGTGCTGTTGGCGAGGGTGCCGATGCGGCGGGCGGTGGCGGCCGCGGGCAATCCGGTCCCCGAGACGATTTAGTGCGAATGGGCGCGGCGCGGTAGTGTACGCCGTTGGCCGTCGGATGGACCGTTACTGCGCGCTAAAGATACCAGAACGCAGGGTGACATCTCTCGCTAGATGTGACAAAACGGGCGTCGATGGGTACAAAAAGGGGCGGCACGACGGGCGACGCACCTCCCGACTACGGGAATCTTCACCGCCGACCGGACGTTGACCGGATGACGACGACAGCGACACCTGTCCTGTGGGCGACACAGCCCGGGAGGCACGATTCATGAGTGAGCGAGCTCTCCGCGGCACGCGACTCGGGGCGACAAGCTACGAGACCGACCGCGGCATCGATCTGGCACCGCGCCAGACCGTTGAGTACGCATGCCGGAACGGACATCGATTCGAGATGCCGTTCTCGGTGGAGGCCGAGATTCCGCCGGAGTGGGAGTGCCGCGCCTGCGGCCAGATCGCGCTCCTGGTCGACGGAGAGGGCCCGGAGGAGAAGACGAGCAAGCCCGCGCGTACGCACTGGGACATGCTCATGGAGCGGCGCACGCTCGAGGAGCTGGAGGAAGTGCTGGCCGAGCGGCTGGCCGTCCTGCGCTCCGGCGCCATGAACATCGCGGTGCATCCGCGCGACAACCGCAAGACCGCCTGACAGAAGGAAGTGGGCCCGTGAGGGGCGGGCCCGTTCAGACGTGCGCCCCGGGCGAGCGTGGCCTCAGTGCCGCGGCCCGGGGTTTTCGTCGTCCCGCTCCGGGGCGGGGTCGACCACCTCGCCCCGGATGACCTTGCCGTCGGGGCGGTGGATGCGGATCTGCTGGTCGGCGGCGCGCGCCTGGGCGAAGAGGTCGCCGAGCGAGCCCTGCTCGCGCGGGGCCGCGGCCTTGCGGTCCAGGAACCGTCCGCCCGCCCTGGTCAGCAGGGACCGGGTCGGCCGGAAGAGCAGCAGCAGCCCGGCCAGGTCGGAGATCAGTCCGGGCACCATCAGCAGCAGTCCGCCGAACATGACCGGCGCCGCTCCGCCGCCGTTCTCGCCGCCGGAAGCGCCGCGTTCCCGCTCCTGCTCCGGCCCCCCGGAGCGCATCGCGGCGTTCAGCGCACGCCAGGCGCTGCGGCCGGCGTGCCGCACGGCCAGGGCCCCGCCCGCGAAGCCGGCCACGAGCAGCAGGAGGACGGTCAGTCCGCCGGCCGCCCCGGCCACCAGGATGAGCAGCCAGATCTCCAGCAGCGCGTAGGCGGCCACACCGAGCGGTATCCATGTTCCGGCGCGTGAGCGCCGCCGCCGGCGCGGGTCGCCGCCCGGTTGCCGCGGACCGGCCGGTGGCGGGGAGCTGATCGTCATAAGCACCATTGTGCCTGCTCCCCGCCGGAGTCCCGAGGGGCGGTCAGCCCCGGCGCCGGCCGGCGGTCAGGCGCTTCACGCGCGAGCCGACGCCCCAGGCGGTGACCCGCCACAGCGCCTCCACGACGATGTCCCGGCTCATCTTGCTGTCGCCGCGCTCCCGCTCGACGAAGGTGATCGGGACCTCGACGACGTGGAAGCCGGACTTCACCGCGCGCCACGCGAGGTCGACCTGGAAGCAGTAGCCCTGGGAGGCCACCTCGTCCATGCCAAGGCCCTGCAGCGTCTCCCGGCGGAACGCGCGGTAGCCGCCGGTGACGTCGCGCAGCGGCACGTCGAGCAGCAGCCGCGAGTAGGTGCTGCCGCCCCGTGACAGGAACTCGCGGGACTTGGGCCAGTTCACCACCCGGCCGCCGGGGATCCACCGGGAGCCCAGCACCACGTCGGCGCCCTTGAGCGCGGTGAGCAGGCGCGGCAGTTCCTCCGGCTGGTGCGAGCCGTCGGCGTCCATCTCCACGAGCACGCCGTAGTCGTGCTCGATGCCCCAGCGGAAGCCCGCCAGGTAGGCGGCGCCGAGGCCCTCCTTGCCCTTGCGGTGCAGCACGTGGACGTGGTCGTCGGTGGCGGCCAGTTCGTCGGCGAGCTTGCCGGTCCCGTCGGGGCTGTTGTCGTCGGCGACGAGGATGTGCGCCTCGGGCACGGCCGCCCGGACCCGGGCGACGATCGGCTTGACGTTGTCGGCCTCGTTGTACGTCGGGATGATCACGAGAACCGTGCCGAGCGGCCCGAAAGCCCGATCCTGGGCCGTGCCACGGGTCACCCCACCGCCATCGCTCACTGCTGCTCCTTCGTCTGTGTGCGTCCTCGCCTGCCGAGCGCGATCGCCGCGGCCCAGGACAGGAGGCCCACCATAGCGAGGGTCCATTCCGGCGCGGAGCCGACGCGGTCGGCGACCGTCAGATCGTCGCGGAGCGGGAGCCGCGCGCTGAGCACGTCCTGTGTGAACTCCCGCGTGCGCTGCTCGATCCGGCCGTCCGGGGCCACGACCGCGGTGATGCCGCTCGTCGCGGCCGTCACCACGGCGCGGCCGTGCTCCACGGCGCGCAGCTGCGACATGGCCAGCTGCTGCTCGGGCTGGCCCGTGCGGCCGTAGGTGGCGTTGTTGGTCTGGATGATGAGGGCGCGGGCGCCGGCGGTCACGGTGTCGTGGACGATGCCGTCGTACGCCACCTCGAAGCAGATGACGTCACCGAGCTTCGCCGGGCCGATCTGCAGGACGCCGCTGCCCTTGCCGGGGTAGAAGTCGCGCGGGACCTGGTCGAGCCGCTTGATGACCTTGGTGAGCTGCTTGCGGAAGGGCACGTACTCGCCGAAGGGCACCGGGTGCTGCTTGGTGTAGTGGTCGCCGGGGCCGGTCTGCGGATCCCAGACGATGCCCTCGTTCTGCACATGGTCCTCGTCCGGGCCGTCGACCAGCGCTCCGACGAGGACGGGGACGCCGACGGCCTGGACCGCCTTGGTGATCAGGGCGTAGGCCTGCGGCTCGGCGAACGGGTCCATGTCGGAGGAGTTCTCCGGCCAGATCACCAGATCGGGCTTGGGCGTGCGGCCCGCCTTGACGTCCTCGGCGAGCTTGAGGGTCGCCTCGACGTGGTTGTTGAGGATCTTCAGGGGCCGCCCGAGGAAGTGCATGCCCGGTTGCTGGACGTTGCCCTGCACGATGGCGACCCGGACGGTGTCGTCGGCCTTGGTGGGCACCGGCACGGCGTAGCCCGCGGCGCAGGTCGCGACGGCCAGGACCGCGGCCCCCGCGGCGGGCACGAAGCGGCGCCTGCCGAACACGACCGGGCCCTTGCGCAGCCGCCACACGGCGACCGCGAACGCGGCCAGCAGCGAACCGCACAGCGCCACGGCGAAGGTCACCAGCGGCGCGCCGCCCAGCGCGGCGAGCGGGGTGAACGGCGTGGTGGTGTTCGCGAAGGCCAGCCGGCCCCACGGGAAGCCGCCGAACGGCAGCCGGTCGCGGGCGAGTTCCTCCGCCACCCACAGGCAGGCGCCCCACAGCGGCCAGGCGCGCAGCCGCGAGGTGACCGCGAGGCCCGCGCCGAGGACGGCGACGAACAGCGCCTCGATGACCGACAGGCCCACGACGGCGTCCCAGCCGATGACCCGCAGCCACACCAGGAGCCACACGAAGAACGGCAGCCCGAAGGCGAAGCCCAGCCAGGCGCCCTGACGGGCGGTGCGGCCCCGGGTCAGCAGCGCGAGTCCGGCCACGGCCGCGATCGACAGCGGCCACACCCCGTACGGGGGGAACGCGGCCGCCAGTGCCAGACCGCACAGCGCGGCGAGCGCCGACCGCCGCGCGTTGGCCCGCACGGCGCCCAGCGTGCGCGCCGCACGACCGGGCCGGGGGGCGGGGGGCGGCAGCGGTTCTTCGGACGTCGCCGGCGGCGCGGCGGGAGCCGGTGCGGCGTCGGAGCGCGGTCGCAAGGTTCGCGGCCTTCCTGCAGGTGGTCACTGTGTGAGAGTGACCGTACCTCTAACGGCCCCACCTGCGGACCCCGGGCGGGCAAAGCCTGGACGCCGGGACCGCTCGCCGCACGGCGGCGGGCCGCTGCCGCGCGGGCGCCGGCCCTTGAGCCGCCCCGGCCGGGACCTCGCGCCGCGGGCGGGATGCGTCCGGGCGGTGGTCGTGGGGCGTGCCGGGGCGGCGTTCCGGGCCGCGCCTTTCGGCCGCCCCCGGGCCCCTTTTCGCCACGGGGACGGGGGCGTTCGCGTACCCCCGGGGGGTCGTACCCCCGTGTGCCCGGTCGCGGGTGCGGCGGTCGCGGCGTGCGCTTCGGGGCCGATCGGGGGACTGCTCGGGGCCCGGAACGCCCTTCGGGCCGACCTGGGACCCGCTGGCTGCGGATCGGCGACAAGGCCGTTGTCTACTGGGCGTCCGGGCCCCTCCCGGGTCACACCTGCCGACCGGGCGGAGCCTCTCGGGGAGGCGGACCGCGTTCCGTGCCGCGAGCGCTGGACCTGGCTGCCAGTGGCGCGCGCCGTGCGGCGCGACGCCCCGTGGCCCAGCTGCGGCCGTCGGCGCACGGAAATCCGGTCGGACGTCCGGTGGTGGACCCGGCCGAACCTACTCGCCCCCGACCGCCGCCTGTCAACACCCGCTTGACCTGCGCCGATTGACCAAATCAGCAGGTCAACGCGAGGCCGGGGAAAGTTCCACGCCATCCCGACGGAGAACCGTTCGGAGGCATCGGCGGTTGACCCGTCACTCCTTCGGCCGCGCGAAGACCGTACGGCCGCCGACCACCGTGCGCAGGGCCGTCGGCAGCGGGAGGCCGGGGGTCAGGTCGGGCAGGCCGGGCGTGCCGGAGCGCGGATCGGTGGACCAGTTGGCGACCCGCTCGTCGGGGGCCTGGACGACGAGGTCACCGGCCTGCCACACCACGTAGTCGGCGGGGGCGCCGGGGACGAGGACGCCCGCCTCGTCGCGGCCCACGGCGCGCCAGCCGCCGCGGGTGTGGGCGTTGAACGCCCCGCGCGCGGAGATGCGGTGCTCCAGGGTGCGGTGGAAGGCGGCGGCGCGCACCGTGCCCCAGGGGTCCAGCGGCGTGACAGGGCTGTCGGACCCCAGGGCGAGGGGCACACCGGCGCGGGTCATGGCGGCGAACGGATTGAGGGTGCGGGCCCGCGCGGCGCCGAGACGTTGCGCGTACATGCCGTCCTCGCCGCCCCACGCGGCGTCGAAGGCGGGCTGCACGGACGCGACCAGGCCCAGCTCGGCGAAGGCGGCGACGGTCTGCGGGGTCATCATCTCGGCGTGCTCGACGCGGTGCCGCAGCGCGCGCACCCGGTCCAGGCCCACCCGGCGGGCGGCCTCGCGCACCCCCTCGGCGACCGCGGACACGGCGGCGTCGCCGATGGCGTGGAAACCGGCCTGCACACCGGCCTCGGTGCACAGGGCCACATGGTCGGCGATCGCGGCCGCGTCCAGGTAGGCCGTGCCGCTGCCGGCGGGCGCATCGGTGTACGGGGCGTGCAGACAGGCCGTGTGGGAGCCGATGGAGCCGTCGACGAAGAGGTCGCCGCCCGCGCCGACGGCGCCCAGGTCCCGGATCCGCTCGAGGTCCCCGGCGCCGGTGACGGCCTCGGCCCAGTAGCCGAAGACGCGCGGGCCGGGCTCGGCCTCCGCGAGCCGCAGCAGCGCGGTGAGGTCGTCCTCGGACGAGATCTCCGGGCCCGCGCACTCGTGGACGGCGCCGATGCCGAGGGAGGCGGCGTGGGCCAGGGCGGCACGCTGGGCGGCGGCCCGCTGCTCGGGGGTGACCGCGGCGTACGCGGCGCGCCGGACCGCGTGGTGGGCGTCGCGGGTGAGCGGCTCGTCGGGGTGGTGGCCGGCCAGGCCCTCGACACCGGGGACCAGCGCCAGCAGGGCGGTGGTCACGACCGCCGAGTGGACATCGGCGCGGGTCAGGTACAGAGGGCGGCCGCCGGTGGCCGTGTCGAGCTCGGCGCGGGTCGGCGGGCGCCGGCCGGGCCAGCGGCTCTCGTCCCAGCCGTGGCCGAGTAGCACCCGGTTTCCGGGGTTGGCGTGCGCGTACGCGCTGACCCGGGCGAGGGCGTCGGCGAGGTCCCGGGCGGGGGCCAGGTCGAGGCCGGTGAGGGCCAGGCCGGTGGCGGTGGTGTGCACGTGGGCGTCGGTGAAGGCGGGGGTGACGAGCGCCCCGGCGAGGTCGACGACCTCGTCGACGCCGGCCACGAAGGAGTCCGCGGCGCCCTCGGAGCCGAGCCAGGCGACCGTGCCGCCCTCGACGACCATGGCCGTCGCGAAGGGGTCGGCGGGGCTGTAGACGTTGCCGCCGCGCAGCAGCACGGTGCGGCTCGCGCCGGATCCGCTGGTGGTCGGCTCGTTCGTGGTGTGCGGCACTGGGTTTCGCCTCGCGATGTGATGGTGGGCCCGTCCGTGGCCCCGGTGGGGGCGAGGGGACGGGGTGGTGCGGTGGGTCGGGGCCGCGGGGGCCTCAGACGCGTGGTGGGCGCGCCTCGTACGGGGTGGAGAGGACGACCGTGGTGCGGGTCGAGACACCGGCCAGGGTGCGGATCTTGGCGAGCAGGTGCTCCAGCTCGATCGGGGTCGCGACCCGGACCTTGAGGATGTAGTTCTCCTCGCCCGCCACGCTGTGGCAGGCCTCGATCTCGGGGACCTCGGCGAGGCGGTCGGCGATGTCGTCCGGGGCGCTGGGGTCGAACGGCTTCACCGAGATGAAGGCCGTCAGCGACAGTCCCACCGACTCCGGGTCCACGATCGCCGCGTACCCGCGGATCACCCCGCGCTGCTCCAGGCGCCTGACGCGCTGGTGCACCGCGGAGGTGGACAGGCCGGTGGCCTTGCCCAGGTCGGTGTAGCTCATGCGCCCGTCGGCCACGAGAAGTTCCACGATCTGCCTGTCCAGCTCCTCCACAGCGCAAGAACCTACAGGGTCCGCCGACGCAGGCGGTATCCGGCCGCCCCGTCCCGGCCACCCGCGCCCGGCCCGTCAGTCGCAGATCCGGATGCAGAGCAGGCAGGTGTCGTCGCGCGGGTTGGCGGGACCCAGGGCGTGGGTGAGCACGGCGGCCACCGTCGTGCAGTCCTCGGAGGCGACCCGCTCGGCGACGCGCGCGAGGTCCTCCAGACCGGCGTCGAGGTCCTGGCCGCGGCGCTCGATGAGGCCGTCGGTGAAGAGGAAGAGCCGGTCGCCGGGGCGGAGCCGGGTCTCGCACAGGCCGTAGCGGCTCTCGCGGTCCGCGCCGAGGATCCGCCCCTCGGGCCGCTCGAGGTAGTCGGCGCGGCCGTCGCGCAGGTGGAGTACCGGGAGGTGCCCGGCCTGTGCCCAGGTGAGGGCGCCGTCGGCGGGGCGGTAGTGGGCCAGCACCATGGTGGCGGTGGCGGAGCCGGTGTTCATGAGCACCTGGTTGAGCCGCTCCAGCAGGCGGTGCGGGGGTGTGCCGCTCAGGGCCATGGCCTCCGCGCCGTAGCGGAGCCCGGCCATCGAGGCGGCCGCCTCGACGCCGTGGCCGGCGACGTCGCCCACCCCGAGCAGTACGGAGTCGTCGGGCAGTTCGACCGCGGTGAACCAGTCGCCGCCGATCTGGATGGTGCCCTCGGCCGGGAGGTAGGAGACGTCGCAGCTCACGCCGCGCAGCCGGAAGGGTTCCTCGGGGACGGGCAGCAGTGCGCGCTGCAGCCGCCGCGCCAGGATGTGCTCGGCGTTCAGGGTCCGCTGCTGCGAGCTGAACGCCCGCTGGGCCTCGTCGAGGGCGATCTGCCCGTGCCGCAGGGCGGTCAGGTCCTGGAAGAAGCCGTGCACGACCACCGGGGTGCCCTCGGCGTCGGCGACGGCCTCGCCGACCATCCTCAGGTGGCGGGTGCCGTGGCCGGTGCGGATCCGGAACGGCACGTCGACCGGCTCGCCCCGCTCCAGCAGCGCCCGTACGGCGGCGCCGACGGCGGGCACGTCGTCGGGGAAGAGGTGCTGCGGCAGTTCGTCGAGCGGCATCGGCCCGAGCGCCGGGTCGCGGTCGAAGACCGTGTAGACCTGCGGCGACCAGCTCAGGGTGTCGGAGGCCAGATCCCAGTCGGCCCATCCGAGGTTGCCCAGGTGCTGGAGCCGGCGCAGCCACGCCGCCTCGCGGTCGGCGGTGTCGTGCCGCAGCCAGGAGACGACCAGCGCGTCGCCGAGGCGCACCGCGGCCACCGAGTACGTCGAGCTGCGCGGGACGCCCGCCGCCACCTCGTGGTACTCGAAGGGCTCGCTCTCGTACGGCTCTCCGGTCGCCAGCGCGTCGAGGTACCCCTGCCACAGCGGGGTGCCGGCCACGGTCGGGTAGCACTCCAGGACGCGCCGGCCCACCAGTTCGCGTCCCGTGCGGCCCGCCACGTCCACCGACGCCGGGGACGCCGCCTCGACGCGGAAGTCGGTGACCTCGCCCTCGATGCCGCGTACGGGGACCAGCAGGACGGCCGCCTCGTACAGCGTGTCGAGTACGGCCTGGACGGTCGCCGACCACGCGGCGGCGGGGGCGGGCGACAGGCAGGTGGCGCAGGCCCGTGCGGCGGCGGTGAGCAGGGCGCGGTCGGCGGTGCCGAAGTCGTCCGGACATCGGCGCAGGAAGCCGGCCACGCCCACGACGTCCTCGCCGCGACGCAGCGGCAGCCAGGCCCGGGAGGCCCACATGCCGGAACGGTCGCCGAGGAGGGCTCGGTCGGCACCGTCCTCGTCGAGGCCGCGGAGCCACACCGGCAGGCCGAGGCGCGCCGCCTCCACGGGTGCCAGTCCGGACAGCGGCGGCACATGGCCCCAGGCGGCCGCGGTGCCCGCGTCGACTCCGGCGTGCGCGACGAGGTCCAGTCCGCCCGCGGGTGCCCCGGCGTAGAGCAGGACGGCATCGACGTCCGCCGTCTCCCCCAGCTGCTCCACCAGCAGCCAGGCCAGTTCCTCCGAGGTTCCCGCCGCGGCGAGGACGCCGCCGAGTCCGCGGGGGTTCGGCGCGGCGCGGCGGTACCGGGAGGTGTAGCGGGAGGTGTAGCGGGAGGTGTAGCGGGAGGAAGTGAAGACGGAGCGCATGTCCGCGCCCGGTGCGACCGGGCGGACGCCGGTCCCGATCGTGGTCTCGGCGTCGGGTTCCCCGCGCGGCGCGGCGGACGGGGGGCGTCCGGTGGGCATCTCGCCCAGCAGCGCCCAGGCCTCCTCCAGCACGCCGCGTCCGGCCCTGTTCGCCCGCCGCTCCAGTTCCTCGCGGGCCGTTCCGGGGGCCAGCCCGAGACGTTCCATGAGCACGCCCTTGGCCTGTTCCACCGCGGCCCGGCCGGGCGCGGCGAGCCGCTGCTCGTCCAGTTCGGCCCGCAGCCTGGCGACGGTGCGAGCCAGCTGGTCGGCGGCGGAACGCTCCTCCGGCCGGCCACCGGGCGCGGAAACGGCTCCGTCGTGGCTCACTCTGCGAGCATCGCACAATCCCCTCGCCGGGTGGACGCCGCGCGGGGTCGGCCCCGGCGGATCGGGACGGTTAGGGACATCGCCATCGGGAAGCCGACCCAGCGACGATTCCTCGGAAGGAGAGAACTCATGGGCACGATCAGCGAAACCGTCGACGTCGACGTCCCGCTGCACACGGCATACAACCAGTGGACGCAATTCGAGGAATTCCCGAATTTCATGGAGGGCGTGGAACAGGTGACCCAGGTCGACGACCGGCACAACCACTGGGTGACGAATGTCGCCGGTGCCCGCCGCGAATTCGACACGGAGATCGTCGACCAGTTGCCGGACGAGCGGGTCGCATGGCGCACCATCACCGGTGACGTACGCCAGCGCGGTGTCGTGACCTTCCAGGAGCTGGACGCCTCGCACACCCGGGTGAACCTGGCCATGGAGCTCGAGACCTCCGGCCTCGCGGAGAAGGCGGCTGACGCGCTCGGCGTCGTGGACCGGCGGGCGCGGGGCGACCTGCGGCGCTTCAAGCACTTCATCGAGGAACGCGGCAGCGAGACCGGGGCCTGGCGCGGCCGTGTCGCGCCGGGAGGCTGACCGGGCACTCGGGCCCCACGCGTGCCGGCGCCCCGGCCGATCCCCGGGTGGGGCGCCGCGGCTCGGCGTGGCCTTGCGGACCCAGCCGCGACCGCGCCCGCGGCTGCTCCGGCCGATCCGGTCCACACGGCGGGTCGTGCGTTTGTCCTGCGCGTACGCGGAAAGCCGCCCTTCATGAGGCCCGAGCAGCGATCGCAGCGGCCTCCCGCCTGTGTGCCGAACGCCGCGACGCGTCCCGGCGGGCGGCGGCGCCTCCGTGGCGCCGCCGCCCGCCGGGGAGCCCCGCGCGGTGCCGCTCGGGAGAGGCGGGAACGGGCCGCGCCGGCTGCGGGAGCGAGCGAGGAGGACGGACCATGCGCTCCGAAGCCCTGGAGAGCCACCGCGACGACCAGCCGGCCGACGCGTCAGCCGAACGGCGGAGTGCGCGGCGGACCGCGCGCACGCACCGTTCCTCCCCGTCCGGCGGAGACCCGGCGGGGCTCGCCGCCGGGATCGACGGCCGGCGCGGTCCGCTGACCCCCCACGGGCGTGACGTGCGGCGGTCCGGGCGGGTGGACGGGGTGGAGACGGTACCCCGCGCGGCGGCCCGCACCACCTTGCGCTGAGGTGTGCGATGGCCGGTGGGGCGGCCCGGTGGCTGCGGCATCCGTACCGGACGTGGCGGGAGTCCCGGGCGGGCCGCATGTGGCACCAGGGCGGCGAACTGGAACTGCTGCAGCGGTCGATGGGCTTCGCGGCGCTCGGCCTCGTGACGCTCGTCCCGCTGCTGATCGTGGTCGCCGCCGCGGTCCCCTTCCACGGATACGGGTTCGCGCAGTGGGTCGTGGACGGGATGGGGTTGTCGGCGGAACCCGCGGAGGCCGTGCGCAGGCTCTTCGCCGCACCGCGCAAGGTGATCAGCAGTACGAGCGGTCTGAGCCTGCTGGCGCTGGCCCTGTTCGGGCTGTCGTTCGCGGCGTGCGTCGAGGTCGGGTACACCCGGATCTGGCAGGTGCCGCCGAATCCCTGGCACCACGTGTGGCGGCGGGCGGTGTGGCTCGCGACGCTGACGGCGTATCTGTTCGCGGAGGCGCAGAGCGGGGCGCTGCTGGGCAGCGGATGGCCGGACACGGTGCTCCGCGGCGGCACGGGTGTCGTGCTGGGCTTCTTCTTCTTCTGGTGGGGCCAGTACTTCCTGCTGGCCGGGCAGGTGCCGTGGTCGGCGCTGGTGCCCGGGGCGGTCGCGACCATGGTCGGTCTCATCGGGCTGCGGATCTTCTCGTCCTTCGTCTTCTCCCCTCTGATCGTGACCAACGCCGTGTCGTACGGGTCGGTCGGCACGGTGCTGGTCGTGCAGTGCTGGCTGATCGGCGTGGGTTTCGTGGTCTTCGGGGGTGCCTTGCTGGGCCGCCATCTGCAGAATCCGAACAAATGGTTTCATCACGGATCTTCCGGGCAGGCGGAGGAGAGCGTTGATCGACCCCCGGAAGGAGTTCCCCATGGGTGCCGAGAAGAAGGCCAGGAACACCGGCCAGAAGATGAAGGGCAAAGCCGAGGAGGCCGCGGGCAAGCTGACCGGCGATGAGAGCCTGCGCGCGAAGGGCAAGGCGGATCAGGTCGGCAGTGACGCCAAGCAGGTGGTGGAGAAGAGCAAGGACGCGGGCAAGGACGCCCTCGGCCACTGACCCGGCCCGTCGAATGAACACCGACCGCGGGACCGGCGGAGCGCGACGCGCGCCCGCCGGCCCCGCGGTCATCGGCGCATGTAGAAGCGGATGGTCGTGCCGTCACCGCCGGTGCGCTGACGCACCAGGTCCGCAAGGCGGTTCACCATCAGCAGCCCCCTGCCGTGCGGGAGGTCACGGGACGCGGGCCGGCGCCCGGCGAGCGGGTCGGCCAGGTGTCCGCGGTCCCGGACCTCGCAGACCACCTGCCCGTCGGGTCCACCCTCGGACCAGACGCTGACGACACCCGAACCGCCACCGTGCAGCACGCTGTTGGTGATCAGCTCCCCGGCGGCGAGGGAGAACTCGGCGAGCCTCTCGCCGTCCAGGCCGAGTCGGCGTGCCTCGGCGGTCGCGATGTGCCGGGCGTCGGCGAGTTCCGGCTCCGTGAAGCCGAAGGCGAGGACGCCGGAGGGCCGTTCCGGCAGCCGGTTGTGGGCCGCGACGACCCTGCGCGGCGCGTAGCGCGCGCTGCGTTCCTCGCGGCCGCCGTCGACCACCGCGGGATGGGTGGCGCGGGCCTCCGCCAGCACCGAGGCCTCCAGCAGGGCCGCGTCGTAGGGGCACAGGATCGTGACGGGACGTCCGGCGAAGGCCAGGTTGATCAGCGCCTCGTGCTGCGCGCAGGCCGGGTACTCCAGCGCCGTCCGCCCCGGCCAGACCGGCTCCCCGACGATCCGTACCCGGCCGTCCGGATGGGTGTCGGCGAAGGCGCGCAGGACGTCGGGGATGATGCGGCCGGGATTGCGGCCCGCCCGCTCCATGTCGATCCAGCGCACGCCCGCGCCGCTCGGGCCCAACGCCGTGCGCAGCAGGGCGAGACGAGGCGGGGGCACGGCGACGGCCACCGGTTCCCCGGCGGCGATGCCGTCCAGCAGGAACGGCACCGTTCCGGCCGTGTACTCCCGCGTGTTCCGGTAGAACAGCGCCGGGTGCACGAACGGCCCGGCGTCGCAGACCTGGCCGACCTCGCTCAGCACGTCGTCACCTCCCACCCCGGGCCGACCTTACCAACCGGTCGCCGGGGGCGGGATGTGCCGCCGGGGCATCAGCTGTCGAAGTCGACCGTCAGGCTGTCGGACACCGGGTAGCTCTGACAGGTCAGCACATAGCCCGCGTCGACCTCGGAGGTCTCGAGGGCGAAGTTGCGCCGCATGTCGGCCTTGCCGTCGGTGACGAGCGCGCGGCAGGTGCCGCAGACCCCGCCCTTGCAGGCGAAGGGGAGGTCGGGCCGGGTGCGCTGGGCACCGTCCAGGACGCTGCGGTCGCGCGGCAGCGCGGCGGTGGTCGTGCGGCCGTCGAGGGTGACCGTCACCTGGCTGACCGGGCCGTCGGCCATGGCGTCCTCGTGGCGCACCGGCGTCACCGGCTCGTCGTCCGCGTAGAACAGCTCCTGGTGGACGCGGTCTTCGGGCACCCCGAGCCCGGCGAGGACCCGCTGGGCGTCGACGACCATGCCGTGCGGGCCGCACAGCCACCAGTGGTCGGCGTTCGGAACGTCGACGAGTCCGCCGACGAGGGCGGCGAGCCGCTCGGCGTCGATGCGACCGGAGAGCAGTTCGGCCTCGCGCGGCTCCCGCGAGAGCACGTGGGCGAGCTGGAACCGGGCCGGGTGGAGATCCTTCAGCTCGGCGAGTTCGTCGGCGAACATGACCGTGTCGGTGCGCCGGTTGCCGTAGAAGAGGGTGACCCGGGAGCCGAGGTCGGCGGCGAGGACGGATTCCGCGATGGAGAGCATCGGGGTGATGCCGGAGCCCGCGGCGATGAGCACATGGTGGCCCGGCGCGGTGAGATCGGGTGTGAAGCCGCCCGTGGGCCCCATGACCTCGACGGTGTCGCCGGCGCGCACCTCGTGCACCAGCCAGGAGGAGAACAGACCGCCCGGCACCACGCGCACGCCGATGCGGGGGGTGGCCCCGGCCGGGGAGCAGATGGAGTACGAGCGGCGTTCGTCCCGGCCGTCGACCTCGCGGCGCAGGGTGAGGGACTGACCGGGCGCGAAGGCGAACTCCCCGGCCAGCTCGCGCGGTATGTCGAAGCTGACGGCGGCGGCGTCCTCGCACAGCGGCTCGACCTCGGCGACCCGCAGGGCGTGGAAGACCGGACGGCGGCGGACGCGCGGGGCCGGCGCCTGCGGTGCGGGGGTGGTCGGGGCCATCAGATCTCCTTGACGTACTCGAACGGCTCCAGGCAGGCGCGGCAGCGCCACAGGGCCTTGCAGGAGGTGGCGGCGAAGCGCGAGGTCTCCTCGGTGTCCGCCGATCCGCAGCGGGGGCACACGACGGTGCGCCGGGTGGCGGTGAGCACCAGCGGCACCGGCCCGGCGGCCCGGCGGGGGGCCGGACCGGGGGGCGCGATGCCGTGCTCGGCGAGCTTGCGGCGGCCCGCGGGGGTGATCCAGTCGGTCGTCCAGGGCGGATCCAGGACCGTGCGGATCTCGACCCGCGGGAATCCGGCGGCGCGCAGGCGCGCGGCGACGTCGGCACGCATCTCGGCCATGGCGGGACAGCCCGAGTAGGTCGGGGTGAGGCTGGCGACGACGGTGCCGTCCGGGGCGACCTCGACCTCGCGCAGGACTCCGAGGTCGGCGAGGGTGAGCATGGGCAGCTCGGGGTCCGGCACCTGGGCGGCGACGCGGGCTGCCCGGTGCGCGTCGGTGAGGGCGGTGACCGCGCTCACCAGACCGCTCCGGGATGGGCGCGGGCGACGCCCTGCAGCTCGGTGAGGAGCGGGGCGAGGTGCTCGGTGCGGTCCCCCGCGCGGCCCTGACCGGGCAGGGGGTCGGCCTCGACCGGGGGCAGGCCGGCGGCCTCGGTGACCTGGCGCAATACCGCGGTCACCTCTTCCCTCACCTCGGCCGGATCCACCCCGCACGTCGCGGTGGCCGCGAAGAGCTCCTCCACGTACGGGGCGACCTGCTCCAGGCCGGCTCGCATGCGGCGGTGCGACTCCTCCGTGCCGTCGCCGAGCCGTACCGTCCACTCGGCGGCGTACTGCCGGTGGTAGGTCAGCTCGTTGACGCCCTTGGCGGCGATGGCGGCGAGTACCGGATCCTGCGCGGTGCGGGCGAGCCGCTCGAAGAGCGCGAGGCGCCAGCAGGACATGACCAGCAGCCGGGCCATGGAGAACGCGAAGTCGCCGCAGGGCAGTTCGGCGAGGCGGACGTTGCGGAAGTCGGCGGCGTCCCGGAGGTAGGCGTAGGCGTCCTCGTCACGGCCGGTGCCGTCCACCTGCCCGGTGCGGGAGTACAGCAGACGGGCCTGGCCGAGCAGGTCGAGCCCGATGTTGGCCAGGGCGACCTCCTCCTCCAGCTCCGGCGCGCGGGTGCACCACTCGGCCAGGCGCTGGGCGCCGACCAGGGCGTCGTCGCCGAGCGCCGTGCAGTGGGCGGCCAGCTGCGCGGCGTCCACACCCTCGGGGACGGTGGTGTCGACGCCGTGCAGCGGATCCTCGAAGCCGGTCCCGAAGGCCCAGCGGGCGTCGCTGTCGTCGTGCCCCTCGGCCAGGGACAGGTAGACGTGGTCCTCACTCATGCCCTGCTCCTAGATGTGGGGGACGTCTTCGGGGATGTCGTAGAAGGTGGGGTGCCGGTAGACCTTGTCGGCGCTGGGCTCGAAGAAGGGGTCCTTCTCGTCCCGCGTGGACGCGGCGATGTACTCCGAGCGCACCACCCAGATGCTCACGCCCTCGTTGCGCCGCGTGTACAGGTCGCGGGCGTGGGTGAGGGCCATGCGGTCGTCGGCCGCGTGCAGGGAGCCGACGTGGACGTGGTTCAGGCCGCGCTTGCCGCGGACGAACACCTCGTACAGGGGCCACTCGCCCCGGGTCGTGCTGTCGCCGGTGGTGCTCATGCCACGGCTCCTTCCTGAGCCCGCGCCGCCTGCTTGGCGGCGTGGGCGGTCGCGGCCTCGCGCACCCAGGCGCCTTCCTCGTGTGCGGAGCGGCGGCGTGTCATCCGCTCGGTGTTGCAGGGCCCGTCGCCGCTGATGACGCGCTGCAGCTCCGACCAGTCGGGGGTGCCGAAGTCGTGCCTGCCGCGCTCCTCGTTCCAGCGCAGCTCGGGGTCGGGCAGGGTCACGCCGAGCCTGTCCGCCTGCGGGACGGTCATGTCGACGAACCGCCGGCGCAGCTCGTCGTTGCTGTGCCGCTTGATCTTCCAGGCCATCGAGGCGGCGGAGTTGGGCGAGTCGCCGTCGGGAGGGCCGAACATCATCAGCGACGGCCACCACCAGCGGTCCACGGCGTCCTGCACCATCTCCCGCTGGGCCTGAGTGCCGCGCATCATCGTCATCAGCAACTCGTAGCCCTGGCGCTGGTGGAAGGACTCCTCCTTGCAGATGCGCACCATGGCACGGGCGTACGGCCCGTAGGAGGAGCGGCACAGCGGCACCTGGTTGCAGATCGCCGCGCCGTCGACGAACCAGCCGATGACGCCGACGTCGGCGAAGCTGAGGGTGGGGTAGTTGAAGATCGAGGAGTACTTCTGGCGGCCCTCGATCAGCCGCTGGGTGAGATCCTCGCGGTCGGCGCCCAGGGTCTCGGCGGCGGAGTAGAGATACAGCCCGTGCCCGGCCTCGTCCTGGACCTTCGCGAACAGAATGGCCTTGCGGCGCAGCGACGGGGCGCGGGTGATCCATTCGCCCTCGGGCTGCATGCCGATGATCTCCGAGTGCGCGTGCTGCGCGATCTGCCGGATCAGCGTCTTGCGGTAGCCGTCGGGCATCCAGTCCCGCGGCTCGATGCGCTGGTCCCGCGCGATCGTGGCGTCGAAGTGCTCCTGGAGCGGCGCCTGCGCGCCCTCCGCCGGCACGGCGGCGTTCGGTGTGGTCATCGATACCAGCTTCCCCTACCGACCATTCGTTCGGTTACAGTCTGACGAAGTTTCCCGCGCCCGGCAAGCCCTGTGGACGACGCCCGCGCGCGGCCCGTACGGCGCCCCGCTCACACCCGTTCCACCAGCATCGCCACGCCCTGGCCGACACCCACACAGAGGGTGGCCAGGCCGCGCCGGCCGCCCTCGCGCTCCAGACGGCCGAGGAGGGTGAGCAGGATGCGGGCGCCCGAGCAGCCGAGCGGGTGGCCGAGCGCGATGGCACCGCCGTCGGCGTTGACCCGCTCCTCGTCCAGCTTGAGGCGGCGGACGACGGCGAGGGCCTGGGCGGCGAAGGCCTCGTTCAGCTCGACGGCGTCCAGGTCGCCGGTCTGCCATCCGGCGCGGGCGAGGGCCTTCTCCGTGGCCGGGACGGGCCCGAGGCCCATGACGTGCGGCTCGACGCCGGCGGTGGCGACGGTGACGATCCGGGCGCGGGGGGTGAGCCCGTACCGTTCGACGGCCGCGCCGCTCGCCACCACGAGGGCGGCGGCGCCGTCGGAGAGCGGCGAGGAGGAGCCGGCGGTCACGATGCCGTCCGCACGGAAGATGGTGCGCAGGGTCCCGAGCTTCTCGAGGGTGGTGGAGGGCCGCGGGCCCTCGTCACGGGTGACCTCGCCGTCCTTGACCGCCACCGGCACGATCTCGCGGTCGAAGCGCCCTGCCTCCTGGGCGGCGACGGCCCGCTGGTGGCTGCGCAGCGCGAAGGCGTCGGAGTCGGCACGCGTGATCCCGTCGAGGGCGGCGACCTCCTCCGCCGTCTCCCCCATGGACAGGGTGTCCTTCGGGGTGAAGCGCGGGTTGGTGAAGCGCCAGCCCAGGGAGGTGTCGTACACCTCGCCGGGCTTGGCCCACGGAGTGCCGGGCTTGGCCATCACCCACGGGGCGCGGGTCATGGACTCCACACCGCCGGCGACGACCAGGTCGGCCTCCCCGGAGCGGATCGCCTGCGCGGCGGAGGCGACGGCGGTGAGCCCGGAGGCGCAGAGCCGGTTGACGGTGTAGCCGGGCACGGTGTGCGGCAGGCCCGCCAGCAGCACGGCCATCCGGGCGACGTCGCGGTTGTCCTCACCCGCCTGGTTGGCGGCACCGAGGATCACCTCGTCCACGGCCTCGGCCGGGATCCCGGCGCGGTTCACGGCCACGCCGACCACCAGGGCCGCCAGGTCGTCGGGGCGCACGGACGCCAGAGCGCCGCCGTAGCGGCCCTGTGGGGTACGGGCGCCGTCGATCAGGAAGACCTCGTCTGCGGGTCGCGCGGGGAGGTGCTGGGACATGCGTTCCACCTCTTGACAGGCAGTTCGGATGCTGGATTACCTTGGGCGTGCCGCACGCTAACCGAATGTTCGGTCGGTTCACAAGGGTGGTGACGATCGTGAGGGATGCCATGGACGTGACACTGGGCCCGGCGGAGAGCATGTTCGCCGCCGACAAGGCCTCGCGGAGCCTGGGCATCGAGCTGGTGGAGACCGGCGAGGGGACCGCCGTGCTCCGCATGACCGTGACGTCCGCGATGGTCAACGGGCACGGGATCGCCCACGGGGGCTACCTCTTCCTGTTCGCCGACACCGCCTTCGCCTGCGCCTGCAACAGCCACGGCCCCGTGACGGTGGCGGCCGGGGCGGACATCACCTTCGTCGCCCCGGTCCACGAGGGCGACGAACTGGTCGCCACCGCGCAGGAGCGCACCCGCTTCGGCCGCAGCGGCATCTACGACGTGAGCATCCTGCGGGGCGACCAGGTGATCGCGGAGTTCCGCGGGCGCAGCCGCAGCATCGGACGCACGAAGGAGAACGGATGAGCAGCGAGCCGACGGGCGGGGCGACCGCGGGGACGCGCCTGGGAGAGCCGCTCCCCCACGGCTTGCTGGACCCCGCCGAGAAGCTGGGCCGCGAAGAGTTGCGGGAGTTGCAGCTCACGCGGCTGCGGGCGACGCTGCGCCACGCGTACGAGAACGTCGAGGCGTACCGGAAGAAGTTCGACGAGGCCGGGCTGAAGCCGGAGGACTGCGCGAGCCTGGACGACCTGGCGCGCTTCCCCTTCACCACCAAGGCCGATCTGCGCGACAACTACCCCTTCGGCATGTTCGCCGTCCCCATGGACCAGGTGCGCCGCGTCCACGCCTCCAGCGGCACGACCGGCCTGCCCACCGTGGTCGGTTACACCGAGAACGACCTGTCCATGTGGTCCGACGTGGTGGCCCGGTCCATACGCGCCGCCGGCGGGCGCCCCGGCCACAAGGTGCACGTCTCCTACGGCTACGGCCTGTTCACCGGCGGCCTGGGCGCACACTACGGCGCGGAGCGCGCCGGGTGCACCGTGATCCCCGCCTCGGGTGGCATGACGGCCCGCCAGGTGCAGATCATCCAGGACTTCGAGCCCGAGATCATCATGGTCACCCCGTCGTACATGCTCACCCTGCTGGACGAGTTCGAGCGCCAGGGCGTCGACCCGCGCGGCACCTCGCTGCGGGTCGGCATCTTCGGCGCGGAGCCGTGGACGGAGGAGATGCGCCGGGAGATCGAGGAGCGCATGGACATCCACGCCGTCGACATCTACGGCCTGTCCGAGGTGATCGGCCCGGGCGTCGCCCAGGAGTGCGTGGAGGCCAAGGACGGCCTGCACGTCTGGGAGGACCACTTCTACCCCGAGGTCGTCGACCCGATCACCGGCGAGCCGCTGCCCGAGGGCGAGGAGGGCGAGCTGGTCTTCACCTCCCTCACCAAAGAGGCGCTGCCGATCATCCGCTACCGCACCCGCGACCTGACGCGGCTGCTGCCCGGCACGGCGCGCCCCGCCTTCCGCCGCATCCAGAAGATCACCGGCCGCTCCGACGACATGATCATCCTCCGCGGGGTGAACGTCTTCCCCAGCCAGATCGAGGAGATCGTGCTGCGCACGCCGGGCGTCGCCCCGCACTTCCAGATCCGGCTCAGCAAGCGCGGCCGCATGGACCACATGGAGGTCGTCGTCGAGGCGCGCCCGGACGCGGAGGCCGCACGGCGCGCCGAGGCGGCCCGCTCCATCGCCTCGGGCGTCAAGGACGGCGTGGGCATCAGCGTCGAGGTGACGGTCGTCGATCCCGACACCGTGGAGCGCTCGGTCGGGAAGATCCGCCGCGTGCGGGACCTGCGCGCGCAATAGCCGCCACGGCCGTACCCAGCACGTCAGGCCGCATCGCTGCCGGGCCGAAGGCTTGAGGTACGGCAGCGATGCGGCCTGAGCCGGCTACCGGCCGCTCCGGGCGTCACCGCGATCGCTCACCGGCGCGTCCTCCGCCGCGGTGCCGCCGCCCGGGCGGACCCGGGCGGTACGCCCCCGCGTCGAACGCTCCCCGGCCGCCGCGACGGCGGTGAGCAGGAGGGTCAGGCCGACACCGGCCAGGATCGCGACGTCCGGCTCGGCCACCCTGAGCAACGCACCGGAGAGGCTGCCCGCCGCGGCGTATCCCGCGCCGACCGCGGCGTACATCACCGAGTAGCCGGCGGCGAGCGCGCTGGCGGGCAGAACCTGCCGCAGTTGCAGGTTCCGGGTCAGCATCGCCCCGGCCTGCAGGACACCGGCGACCAGCAGGACCGCGCCCATCCAGGGCGCCGACGGCAGTACGGCGACGAGCGCCACGCACGCGGACACGGCGAGCAGCAGCACCAGCGACTGCACGGGCAACCGCCCCGGCCAGGCGGCACGCAGGCCGTACAGGAAGGACCCGACCCCCGACCCGGCCGCGAACCCGGCGAGCAGCGGCCCGGCGAGGCCGAGTGCGATCCCGCGGTGCTCCAGGAGCGCCGGCAGGATGAGCTCGGCGAGGGCGAGCAGCGACAGGGACGCGGCGCCGGTGACGTAGACCGGCCAGGCCCGGATCGTGATCCGCAGCATCGACTCACCGCCGCGGTCCCGGCGGTCGGTCCGCCACCCGGGGGGCAGCGCCCACAGCCCGGCCACCGAGGCCGCCATCAGAACGGCGGCGAGCAGCAGCGGGGTGGACGGGGCCACGCCGAGCGCGAGCCCCGTCACCGCGGCCGGACTCACCGCCCAGATCGCGAAGGTCAGCACCGACTCGGCGCTGAGGGCCTGCGTCACGGCCCGCTCCGGCACGATCGAGGTGAGCAGTTGCCGCATGCCACCGGGGGCGGCGGCGGGAGCCGCCCCCGCCAGGAACGCGAACCCGGCCAGTACGGCGGGGTGGGCGTCGGGCAGGACCCCGAGGCCGGCGAAGCCCACGGCTCCCACCGCGAGCCCCGACGCCAACTGAGGCCGTGCCCGCTCGGCTTCGAGCCGCATGCCGAGCAGCGGCGCCCCGACGATCTCCCCGACCACATAGGCGGCGGCGAGCAGCGCCCCGAACGTGTAGCCACCGGGCCGCTCCCGCACCAGGAACACCAGCGCGAGCGGCGCCATGGCGACCGGCATCCGCGCACCCACGGCCACGGCCCCCCAGGTCAGGACGGGCCGGACGAGGATGTGGCGGTACATGCCCAGGGACATGGGGGCGACCGTAGCCGGGGGTCCGGTACCCGGCAACAGGTTTGCCGGGGTGCCCCTGCGGTACGCCGGAACCTCAGGAGGAGGGGTACGGCGGGCCGCCCCGCCCCGTCGCGCCGGGGCGAGGCGTCACAGACGTGAGCGCAGGAAGGCGAGGGCCTCCTCGTCGTCGTCGCTCGCGCCGCCCTCGTGGCCGTTCCAGGGCCAGACGGCCATCTCCTTGGGCCCCGCGTACGCGTTGTACGCGGCGAAGACCGTCGAGGGCGGTGTGATCTCGTCCATCAGTGCCGCGGAGAAGCGGGCCGGCACCCGGGCGCGGGCGGCGAAGTTGACGCCGTCGACATAGGACAGGGTGCGCATGGCCCGCTCGGCGGCGCCGCGGTGGACGGCGAGATAGCGGCCGATCTCCCGGTACGGGTCCGCGTCGGTGATCACCGTGGCACGGGGGAAGTCGCACAGGAACGGGACGTGCGCGACCAGGGCGTGGACCTCGGGGGCGAGGGCCGCCACGGCGAGCGCGGTGCCACCGCCCTGGCTGGCGCCCAGCACTGCGACGCGCCCGGGATCCACCGAGGGCAGCGTGCGGACCGCGTCCACGGCGCGGACGGCGTCCGTGAACAGCCGGCGGTAGTAGTACGTGTGCGGGTCGTCGATGCCGCGGGTCATCATCCCGGGGGCCTGCGGCCCCGTGGTGCCGGAATCGGGGGTGTCGCCCCGGCTCCAGCCCGAGCCCTGGCCGCGGGTGTCCATGTGGAAGTGGGCGAAGCCCGCGGACGCCCAGAGCAGATTGTCCAGGGCGTGGCCCCGGCCGCCGCCGTAGCCGACGTACTGGACGACCGCCGGCAGCGGCCCCTCGGCGCCGTGCGGCAGCCGCAGCCAGGCCCGTACCGGCTCGCCGCCGTAGCCCGGGAAGGTGACGTCGAAGACGTCCACCGTGCGCAGCCGCGGTCCGGGCGCCGGGGTGACGGTGACGGCCGAGGTTCCGGCGGCTCGCGACTCGGCGAGTGTCGTCCGCCAGAATTCGTCGAAATCGGCGGGCGCGGTCTGGGTGCTGCGGTAGTCCCGCAGTTCGGCCTCGGGGAGGTCGGTGAACAACGTCGGCTCCGTGGTCAGGGGGCGAGCGGCCGGTAGTCGAACCAGTCGATGTCGGCGGCGGTGGCGGAGGGATTGCCGTGGGAGGTGGCGTACGGGCCGAGCCAGACGCCGAGGAAGCCGCCGGCGCGGGGCGAGCTGAGGAAACCCCCGTCCACGGCGGTCAGTTCGGTCTCCTCCTCCGGACCGGCACCGGCGGGGGTGTAGCGCAGCCCGTAGCGCTGGCCCTCGGCGTGGATGCGCAGGACCACCGGCCCCGGGGGCAACGGTGCCTCGGCGAGCACGCGTTGCTCACCGCGGGTCCGGCGCGCGGCGAGCACGCGGCGACCGCCCCGGCCGTCCCCGGCGACCGCGAGCACCAGATGGTCGGTCTCGGACTGGCGGACGGCCAGCCCGGCCCACTCCTCCGGTGTCCGGGGCGCCGTCTCGAAGAGCGCGGAGACGCTGACGTCCTGGTGTTGCTGGCGCCGGCCGAGGAAGCACGGGGTGCCGATGTCGGCGAGCGTCGCGGATCCGAACGGCAGCCGGAGGAAGCCGGGCCGGTCGGTCAGCGACCAGAAGGGGACACCGGTACGGACCTGGTTCCAGTGCGGGCGCAGCTCCGCGGCGTCGAAGTCGTCCCGGGCGGGCTCGTCAACGGACTCGTCGGCGGGCTCGTCGGCGATGCGGTCGATCACCGGCCGCCGGAAGGGGCCGAGCGTCGTGCCCGCGCCGGGGGCGAAGAGCGGCCAGCCGTCCTCCCAGCGCACCGGGACGAGGAAGGTCTCCCGTCCGAGGTTGGGATGGTAGCCGCCGTAGGGACGGCTGCCGAGCAGCACCGCCCACCACTCCCCCGCCGCGGTCCGCACGAGGTCCGCGTGGCCGACGCCGACGACGGGGAAGTCGCGGCCCAGGTGGCGGTGGGTGAGGACCGGGTTGGCGGGATTGCCGGCGTACGGACCGGTGACGTGGTCGGCGCGGGCGACGCTCACGGCGTGCCGGTGCTCGGTGCCGCCCTCGGCCGCCAGCAGGTAGTAGCGGCCGTCCACCTTGTACAGGTGCGGCCCCTCCGCCCACACCGCGCCGTGCAGCGCCCCGCGCCACAGCAGGTGCTCGGGACCGGTCAGCGCCATCCTGCCGACGTCGAACTCCCGTAGCCAGACGTCGGTCTGCCCCTCCCACTCCCCCGGCTCGGCGAGCCGGGTGCCGGTGCACCAGGCGCGGCCGTCGTCGTCGAAGAAGAGCGAGGGGTCGATGCCGGGCGCGTCGTCCAGCCACACCGGGTCGCTCCACGGCCCGGCCGGGTCGGTGGCGGTGACGACGAAGGTGCCACCCCGTCCGCTGCCGCCCACCAGGGTGGTCACGACGTGGAAGCGGCCCTCATGGTGACGGATCGTCGCCGCGAAGATCCCCTCGGAGGAGGCGACGGAACCGAGGTCCACCTGCGAGGGCCGGTCCAGGACGTGACCGATCGGACGCCAGTGGACCAGGTCCCGGCTGTGGAAGACGGGGATGCCCGGGAAGTACTCGAAGGTCGAGGTGATCAGGTAGAAGTCGGCGCCGACCCGGCAGATGCTCGGGTCCGGATGGCAGCCCGGCAGGACGGGGTTGGCGACGGTGTCCGCCGCCTCCCCCGTCCCTTCGGGCAGGGTCACCGGGACTCCTCCGGCGTGCCGGAGACGAGTGCGTGCAGCCGCCGGGTGTGGTCCACCTGCCGTGCCGGGCCGACGAGTTCGGCCCGTACGGTGAGCCGGACGTCGGTGCTGGAGGCGGCCAGCCGCAGCTCCAGCTCCCCCGGCTCCACGACGCGCCGGCCGTCCCGGCCGGTGAAGGCGGCGACGTCGGCGGGGACCGTGACACCGATACGGCGCGCCTCGCCCGCCTCCAGCGGGACCCGCAGGTAGCCGACGAGCCGCTGCACCGGCTGCACGACCGAGGCGATCGGGTCGTGGAGGTAGACCTGGACGACCTCGCTGCCCGCCCGCGCGCCGGTGTTGCGGACGGTGAAGGACAGCTCGACCTCGCCGTCGGTGCCGGTGACGGCCCGGCCGTCGTCCGCGGCACCGTGGACCTCCAGGCCGGACCACTCGAAGGCCGTGTACGTCAGCCCGTGGCCGAAGCCGAAGGCGGCGGCGGGGTCGATGTTGGAGACCTCGCTGGCCCGTGCCAGTGGGGCGGCCAGATAGGTGGAGGGCTGGACGCCCGGGTGCCGGGGCACGCTGACCGGGAGGCGCCCGGAGGGGTTGATCCGCCCGCTCAGCACGCCGGCGAGCGCCGGAGTGCCCTCCTGCCCCGGGAAGAAGGACTGCACGATGGCCGCGGCCTCCTCCACGGCCCGGCCGAGGGCGTAGGGGCGGCCCGCCAGCAGGGTGAGCACGACGGGCGTCCCCGAGTCGAGGAGCGCGTCGAGGAGCCCCTGCTGGACCCCCGGCAGGGTGAGCGACTCCGCGTCGCAGCCCTCGCCGCTGGTCCCGCGGCCGAAGAGCCCGGCGCGGTCGCCGAGCGCGGCGACGACCACGTCGGCGTCGCGCGCCGCGCGTACGGCCGCCGCGAAGCCGGAGACATCGGTGTCGTCGATGCCGCAGCCGGCCACGGTGACGATCTCGGTGCCGGGGAACTCCGCCACCAGCGCTTGGCGCAGCGTGGGCAGGTCGATGCCGAGCGGGGTGTCGGGGTGCTGTGCGCCGACGTGCACGGGGAAGGAGTAGCAGCCCAGCACGGCGGTCGGGAGCTCCGCCTGGGGACCGATCAGCGCGATGCGGGCGGGCCGGTCCAGCGGCAGGGTGCCGTCGTTGCCCAGCAGGACGGCGGACCGCTCCGCGAGCCGCCGCGACAGGTCGCGGTGGGCGGCGGAGTTCAGGTCGACCGTGCCGCGCAGGCTCTGCGGGTCGGAGAGGTCGGCACCGGCGAGTGCCGTCGGCACCGGGCTCCACCCGGGGTCCAGGAGGCCGAGTTGCGCCTTCTGGGTCAGGACGCGGCGCAGCGCGCGGTCGACGAGCTTCTCGTCGACCAGGCCCGCGGCGACGGCGTCCCGCAGCGGCTGCCCGAAGGTCTTGACGGTGGGGAGCTCGACGTCCACACCCGCGTGCAGGGCGGTGCCCGCGGCGTCGGCCCAGTCGGCGGCGACGCCGTGCAGGGTCTTGAGAAAGGCGATGCCGAAGTAGTCGGCGACCACGGTCCCGTCGAAGCCCCAGGTGTCCCGGAGCAGTCCCGTCAGCAGTTCCTCGTCGGCGGCCGAGGGCACGCCGTCGGTGTCGGTGTACGCGTGCATCACGGACCGGACGCCGCTCTCCCGGACCGCCATCTCGAAGGGCGGCAGGACGACGTCGGCGCGCTCGCGCGGGCCCATGCTGACCGGCGCCAGGTTGCGCCCGGCGCGGGAGGCGGAGTAGCCGGCGAAGTGCTTCAGGGTCGCCACGATGCCCGCGGACTCCAGGCCCTGGATGTAGGCGGTGGCGATGGTTCCGACGAGGTACGGGTCCTCGCCGATGGTCTCCTCGACCCGGCCCCAGCGCGCGTCGCGCACGACGTCGAGGACGGGGGCGAGGCCCTGGTGGACGCCGACCGAGCGCATGTCGCGGCCGATGGCCGCGGCCATCACCCGGACCAGCCCGGGGTCGAAGGAGGCGCCCCAGGACAGCGGGACGGGGTAGGTGGTCGCGCCCCAGGCGGCGAAGCCCGCGAGGCACTCCTCGTGAGCCATGGCCGGGATGCCGAACCGGTTGGCGGCGGCGATCCGTTGCTGGGTGCGCATCAGGGACACGGCGCCCAGGGCGGGGTCGACGGGGACGGTGCCGAAGGGCCGGGTGAGCTGCCCGAGGCCGTCCGGCAGGAGCTCGTCGAGGCTGGGCGGCTCTTCCATGTCGTGCTGGTGGGGGGCGACTTCGGCACCTTCGCCGGAGGCGCCGACCCAGATGCCGTAGAGCTGGGCGATCTTCTCGTCCAGGGTCATCTCGCGGATGAGCGCCTCGACGCGGGAGTCGGCGGTCACGTTGTCGTTCACTTTCCTCCGACGCCCATGAGCCCCTGCACGAGGGCACGGCGGGCGAACAGGTAGACGAGCAGGACGGGGATCGTGGACAGCACCACGGCGGCCAGCAGGCCGGGGATGTCGATGCCGTACTGGGTCCGGAAGTTGTAGAGGCCCAGCGTGATCACCTTGGTCTCCTCGGACTGGGTGAGCACGAGGGGGAAGAGGAAGCCGTTCCACGCCTGCAGGGCGGAGAAGACGACGATCGTCGACAGTCCGCTCCCGGACAGCGGCAGGACGAGCTGGAAGAAGGTCCGCCGGACGGAGGCGCCGTCCACGGCCATCGCCTCGAACAGCTCGGAGGTGATGTCGCGCATCGTGCCGGTCAGGATCAGCGTGCACACCGGCAGGCAGAACGCCGCCGTCGGCAGGATGACGCCGATGAGGTTGTCGTAGAGCCCGACCTTGCTGATGACGTAGAACATCGGGACGATCACGGCCTGCGCGGGGATGGCCAGGCCCAGCAGGAAGAGCCGGAACACCCCCGAGGTGCCGCGGCCCCGGTTGCGGACGATGGCGAACGCCAGCGGCGGCACGAGCAGCAGCACGATGGCCACGACGCTGACCGTGACGACGACCGTGTTGAGGAAGTACTGGCCGAAGCCGTTGCTGAAGTCCTGGATGTAGTTGTCCAGCGTGAAGGAGCGGGGGAAGGCCAGCGGTCCGTTGCCGCTGTACTCCTCGCGCGTCTGCACGGTGGCGCCGAGCATGACGTAGAGCGGCAGGCCCACCAGCGCGAGCCACAGCAGGGCGCCCAGGCCCGCCAGGTAGTTGGGGCGTCGTCTCATCAGAGCCCCTCCTTGGTGCCGGCCATCTTGTCGTAGCCCGAGACGCGGACGACGATCAGCGAGATCACGGTGGCGACGACGACGAGCATCAGCGCGACCGCGGCGCCCGCGCCGAAGTCGAAGCCCTTGAAGGCCTTGTCGTACATGTAGTAGGCGCTGATGGTGGTGTCGGTGCCGGGGCCGCCCTGGGTGAGGATCAGCACCGTGTCGAAGGTGGTGAGACCGCCGACGATCATCAGGATCATCGAGGTGATGATCGAGTTGCGCAGCTGCGGCAGCGTGATGTGGAAGAACTGGCGTACGGTGCCCGCGCCGTCGATCTGCGCCGCCTGGTAGAGCACCTCCGGGATCGCCCGGGTCGCGCCCTGGTAGATCAGGGCGTGGAACGGGGTGAACTGCCAGGTGCTGACGAACACCAGCACGCCGATCGCGGCGGTCTGGGTGCCGAAGAGGTTGCCGTCGCCGAAGAGCCAGCGCGCCTGCGAGGGCACGCCGAAGTTCGGGTCGAGCAGAGCGCGCCACAGCACCGAGACGGCGGTCGCGGACAGCAGCAGCGGCACGAAGAAGACCGCCGACAGCACGGCGCGGTTGCGCTGGGGACCGGCCGCCCAGACGCCGAGCAGGATGCTCAGCGGGGTCTGGACGACGACGCCCAGCACGGTGAGCAGCACGCTCAGCCAGAGGCTCTTGATCATGACGGGGTCCTGGAAGACCCGGACCCAGGTGTCGAAGCCCGCGAACTCGGGCGAGCCCAGTCCGCTCCAGGTGGTGAAGGAGAGGACCGCCACCAGCACCAGCGGTACGACGGCGAACAGGGCGAAGAAGATCGTGGCGGGGAGCGCCCAGGCGACGCCCGGCCGGCCGATGGTACGGCCGGCCGGGCGCTGCGTCTGCCGCTTGCCCGTCACCGAGGCAGTGAGGGAGACCATGCGGGACGTCGCTCTCAGGAGGTGGGCAGGGCCTGCATGGCCTTGATGAAGCCGTCCGCGTCCGTCTGGCCGTTGAAGAACTGCTGCACGGCCTGGTGGATCGGCGTGATGCCCGACGGCGGGTAGGCCTGGTCCCAGGACAGCTGGAACGACGGCGCCTTCTGGACCAGGTCGAACTGGTACTTCAGGTAGTCCGGGTTGTCGGCCGTGTCGAGGAACTTGGTGGTGTTCGTCGTGGTCGGCAGGTTGCCGATGGCGAGCTGCTGCTTCACGAAGTCGTCGGAGTACATCAGCTTGAGGAAGTCCGCGACCGCGTCCGGGTGCTTGGTCTTCTTCAGCACCGAGTAGAAGTTGTTGGTGTTGCCGACGACGTTCGCGGCGTCGCCCTTGCCGCCGTCGACGGTCGGGAAGTTGGTGTAGCCGAGGTCGTTCTTGGCGAAGTCCGGGCTGGCGTCCTGCTGCGTGGAGTACTCCCAGGAACCCATGAGCTCGAAGCCGGCCTTGCCGCTGGCGAGGAGCTGGGGCGAGCCGCCGTCGGTGAACTTCACCGAGTCGAAGTTGGTACCGAAGGCACCGGCGTCGATGAGCTCCTTGAGCATGCCCAGCGCCTTCTTGCTGTCCTCGCTCTCCCAGGCGCTCTTGTCGCCGCCGAGGGCCTTGGTGAACAGCTCCGGACCGGCGATGCGGTCGTAGAGGTACTCGAACCACATGAGGGTCGGCCACTGGTCGCCGCCGCCGAGCGCGATCGGGGTGACGCCCTTGGCCTTGAGCTTCTTGACCGCGGCGATGAGCTCGTCCCAGGTCTGCGGGGGCTGGACGCCGGCGTCCGCGAGGACCTTCTTGTTGTTGAACATCAGCACGGGCTGGGTGCCGCGCATCGGCACGCCGTAGGACTTCCCGTCGACGACCGCCGTGTTGAAGACCGAGGACAGGAAGTTGTCCTTCAGGCCCGGGTCCTTCTTGATGAAGTCGTCGAGAGGCAGGAGCAGGCCGGCCTTCACGAACGGCTGGATGCTGCCGCCACCCCAGTTGAAGAAGACGTCGGGGGCCTGCTTGGTGTTGATGACGGTCTGCAGCTTCTGCTGGTAGTCCGCACCCGGGACCGTGTCGAGGACGGCCTTGACCTTGGAGGTCTTGTTGAACTCGGCGACGATCGCCTTCTCCACCTTGTTCGCGGAGTCGCCGTACACGAGGACGTGAATCGTCCCGGAATCACCTCCCGCGGAGGCGCCATCACCGCCGCAGGCGGTCAGGGTCAGACCCAGTGCCAGTGTCGCGCCGCCGGCGACGGCACGGGGGAACCACGCACGCTTCTTCATGATCGACCTCTCGAAAGTTTCGGCCACTTTGCCGAAATTCGCCTGACGAGGGACCGTAGGCTTCCCCCTCGCCGAGGTCAACAGGGTGGAATTGACGCGACCAAACCGTTACCGAACTGCGGTGCTCTATCCTGTGCGGCATGCGTGATGATGAGACCGAGGGCCGGATCACTCTGGCCGACGTGGCTTCGAAAGCGGGCGTGTCACTTTCGACAGTTTCGAAGGTGCTCAACGGACGTCCCGATGTGGCCGCGCCGACCCGGAGCAAGGTCGAGCGGCTGCTGGAGGCGAACGGCTACCAGCGCCCCGCGCCCACCCAGCCCGAGGCGCGGCTGATCGAGATCGTGTTCCACGAACTCGAGAGCGTCTGGGCGATGGAGCTCATCCGGGGCGTGGAGAACATCGCCAAGAGCCGCAACATGAGCGTGGTGCTCACCGAGAGCGGCACCCGCCACGCCCCCGGACCCGAGTGGATCGAGGGCGTGCTGCGCCGCCGCCCGCTCGGGGTCGTCCTGGTGTTCTCGTCGCTGCCCGACGACATCAAGCGCAAACTGCGCTCGCGGGCCATCAACTTCGTCATCATCGACCCGGCGGGCGACCCGGAGCCCGACGTCCCGTCCGTGGGATCGGCGAACTGGGCCGGCGGTGTCGCGGCCACCCGGCACCTCATCGACCTCGGCCACCGCCGCATCGGGATCATCACGGGGCCCGACGACATGCTGTGCTCCCTCGCCCGGCTCGACGGCTTCCGCTCGGCCATGGGGATGGCGGGGCTGTCCGTCGACAACGACCTGATCCGCTACGGGGACTTCCACGTCCAGGGCGGGCACGACGGCGCGCTCAGCCTCCTTGACGAACCCGACCCGCCGACCGCGATCTTCGCCGGCAGCGACCTGCAGGCGCTCGGCGTCCTGGAGGCGGCGCGGGTCAAGGGCCTGCAGGTGCCGCGCGACCTGTCGGTGGTGGGGTACGACGACATCCCGCTCGCCCAGTGGGCGAGCCCGTCGCTGACGACCGTCAACCAGCCGCTGGTGGAGATGGCCGAGGAGGCCGCCCGGATGCTGCTGCGGCTGTCGCAGCCCGACGAGACCGGCGAGAAGAGCAACACCCGTATGGAGCTGGGCGTCAGACTGGTCGTCAGAAAGAGCACGGCACCCCCGCGGGAGACCGGGCCGGAACAGGGGGACTGAGGCCCGGGCCCGGGCCGGTGCCGGGAGGGCGCGGAGCGGGCGCACGGCGGCGCCGGCGGGGGCGCGGGGCACCCCTCCGGACGCCTGTGTGACGAAGGCCACACCCGATGTCAACGGTCTTCGGAGTGGCGGTGATTACCAGGGGCGGTCGGCGGGAAATGCTCGCTATGGCCGAGGCCGAGAGCCCGGTCTGCCCCGCCGGTGGGCGTTCTTCTGAGGGGGAGATGCACCCATGCGCACCCACGCACGACACAGCCGCGGCGAACGTACCCTGGCCGCGCTCGGGGAGGAGCACGAACGCCGCGAGTCGTTCGAGCTCCTGACGTCGGACGACGCCGACGACGCCTTCGACGACGAGGGCCATGAGATCTTCCGGGTGCACTGCCCCGACTGCGCCCGTCCGATCGCCCTTCTGGCGGACGAGGACGTCCTGCCGCAGCACGCGCTGTGCGCCTCGCCGTGGAACCCCTTCGGTCTGACGGTCTGCCCCGGATCCGGACTCTCCGCCGCGGAGGCCACGCCGGCCGACGGCGACGAGGCGGCCGACGCGCCGGAGTGGGGCGCGCTGCTGACGCTGCCCGCCGGCCTGGACTGGCGCACGCAGCCGTTCTCCCACGTGGGCGGCCCCGGTTCGCAGCCGATCCGCGTGCCCTTCCTGCGCGCCGCCTGACTCCGCACCCCGTACGAACGGTGCCGCGCCGCCCGGGCGGGGGGGGGGGGGCCCGGGGGTTGGTTGGGCGTGGGGGGCCGGGGCGGGCGGGGGGGGGGGGTGTTCCGGGGGGGGGGGGGGGGGGTGGGCGGGGCGGTGGG
>NZ_JBEZXR010000042.1:0-76185 GCF_040638135.1 Streptomyces sp. NPDC026673
GAGGGGAGGCACGGCCCACGGCCCATGGACGGCCCAGGTCAGGGAAGTATGGCCCTGACCTGCGGGCTTCCTAGATGTCGAAGTACAGCTCGACACCGAGCCGTCCGGCCGCCCCGGGTTGCGCGGTCGCGGCGTCCTCGCGGACGGTGGGATTCCGGGCCGGAGAGCCCGGTGCGGCGAACCGGACGGTGACGGGGCCGCACGAGCGAGGAGGTTCCGCCATGGACGTCTCTCACCTGGCCGAGCTCTTGCGTGAGACCGAGGAGCAAGCGGCACGGCGCCTACGAGGCGACGGCCCCGGAGCACCGGTGGTCGGACTGGTACGCCGCGTACATGGTCGCCCGCGAGCGGGGCCGGAGTCCCGACGAGGCGGCCGGGGACGCCGCAGCCCACATGGACGCGCTGCGGGGTTGACCGACGGAACGGGGCCGGCCGCGGCGTCATTCCGCCGCCGTCGCGATCGGGGGCGTCAGCGCGGTGGCCCAGTCGTGGAACCACTGCCGGGGACGCAGGCCGGAGATCCCGTGGCGCCCGGAGACCCAGGTGGGTGTGCCGTGGACGCCGTATCGCGAGGCGAGGGACCTCGAACGGGCCAGCGCTTCGGTCATCGACCCGGGGTTCCACACGCGGTGCAGGCCCTCCGCGTCGCCGCCCGCGTCCTCGGCCAGCGAGAGCAGCAGGTCCTCCGACTCGATGTCGCGGCCCTCGGCGAAGTTGGCGGCGAACACGGCCTCGGCGAAGCGTACGGAGGTTGTCCGCGGTCCGTTCGCGGCGAGCCACTCGAACGCCGCCAGCGCCGGGCGCGAGGATGCGATGCGGTCCGTCCAGCGCAGCGGGAGGCCGGCGGCCGCGGCCTCCTCGGCGACGAACGCGTACGCGGGGCCCCTGCGCGGACCGGCCGGGATGCCGCCGGGCCCGATCTCGGGGTGGATCTGCAGCGCGTGCTCGACGACGCGGATCCCGTGCCCGCGGAGGATCCGGTTGCGGTCCCGGGCGACGTAGCAGTAGGGGCAGATGAAGTCGAACCAGTGCTCGGCGGTCACACCGCGGGACGGCCGGCCGGTTTCGGGAGCGGGGGCGAGAGGCATGCGATCCTCCTCTATTTATTTCGTTACATACTCTAGTTGTAATGTAAATCGATCCGGATGTCATCCCGCATCCCGCATCCCGCATCCCGCCCCCGCATCCCGCGCCGCCCCGCGGGCGCGTGACGCCTCAGCCGGCGAACAGCTCGCGCAGGGCCGTCGCGACGAGTCGCGGGTCCTCCTCGGCCATGAAGTGGCCGCAGTCGACCGTGGTGTGCGTCAACGCGGGGGCCCAGGCCCGCCAGAGGCCGCGGGCGTCGTAGCCGAGCGCGGCGCCCCAGTCCTGCTGGAGCACGCGGACCGGCATCCGGAGCAGGCGGCCCGCGGCGCGGTCGGCGCGGTCGTGGTCGATGTCGACGGTCGCCGAGGCGCGGTAGTCGGCCACGATGGAGGGGACGGCCGCGCGGCAGGCGTCCAGGTAGGCGGCGCGGACGGCGGGCGGGACGGCGTCGGGGGAGTGGTTCCAGGCGTCGAGGAAGTGCCCGAAGAAGGCGTCCGGAGCGGCGGCGATCATTCGTTCGGGCAGCCCCGGCGGCTGGGCCATCAGATACAGGTGGAATCCGACGGCCGCGGTGGGGCCGCGCATGACGTCCCACATGTCCAGGGTCGGCAGGACGTCGAGGCAGGCCAGATGGGAGATCGCGGCGGGGTGGTCGAGTCCGGCCCGGAAGGCGACCAGGCCGCCCCGGTCGTGGCCGGCGAGCGCGAAGCGTTCGTGACCGAGCGCGCGGGCCAGGGCGACGACGTCGGCGGCCATGGCGCGCTTGGAGTACGTGGCGGGCCCGGCGGCGGCCGGCTTGTCACTTGCGCCGTAACCCCGCAGGTCGGGGCAGATCACGGTGTGGTCGGCGGCCAGGTCGGCGGCGACGTGGCGCCACATGAGATGGGTCTGCGGGAAGCCGTGCAGCAGGACGACGGGGCTGCCCGAGCCGCCCACGGCGACGTTGAGGGCGACGCCGTCGGCGACGGGGACGCGATGGCGGGCGAAGCCGGGGATGACCGGTGTCATGGTGCGCTGCTCTCGTTCCGTGGTGGATGAGGGGTGCCCGCCGGCGGCGGACGCCCCGAGCCTCCCGCCCGCGAATCAGCGTCCGGTCAGCGCGTACCGTGGCAGCCGGGGAGAAGGCCGGAGAGGTGGGCGAGGTGCGCGTCGCGTTCGGAGTGCTCGGGCCGGTCGTCGCCTGGGACGACGACGGCCGGGCGCTCGCGCTGAAGGGCCCGAGGCACCGGGAGGTGCTGGCGCGGCTGATCGTGGCACGCCGCCGTGTCGTACCGGTGTCCCGCCTGGTGGCGGACTTGTGGGAGGAGCCCCCGGACGGTGCCGTCGGCGCCGTGCAGACCTTCGTCGGGGCGCTGCGCCGGGTGCTGGAGCCGGAGCGGCCGCCCCGGGCCCCCGCCCGGCTGCTGGTCACCGAAGGCCCCGGGTACGCGCTGCGGGCGGCCCCGGACGCGGTGGACGCATGGCGATTCGAGGCGGCGGTCGAGGCCGCCGCCGGACTGCCGCCCGCGCGGGCGCTGGAACGGCTCGCGCAGGCACTGGAGTTGTGGCGCGGCCCGTCCTACGGCGAGTACGCGCACGAGGAGTGGGCCCGGGGCGAGCGCTCCCGCCTCGCCGAACTGCGGTTGCGGGCGGTGGAACAGCGCGCGGAGGCGCGGCTGGCGCTCGGCCGGCCCGCCGAGGCGGTACCCGACCTGGACGCGCATCTGACCGGGCACCCGTGGCGGGAGGACGCATGGCGCCTGCTGGCCCTCGCGCTGTACCGGTCGGGCCGTCAGGGAGACGCGCTCGCCGTGCTGCGCCGGGCGCGGGCGATGCTGGCGGAGGGGCTGGGGCTCGATCCGGGACCGGCGCTGCGGCGCCTGGAGGCGGACATGCTCGCCCAGGACCCGCGTCTGGACCCGCACCGGTACCAGCACCACCCGGGTGCGCACCCGGCCGCCGGACCGGGCGAGGCGGCGGACCGGGTGTGGGCACGGGCGGCCGAGGCGTACGACCGTACGGTCGCCGCGGGAGCCCGCGCCCGGCTGGAGTCGACGGTCGGGCTGATCCGCAATCTCGCGGTGACCGGGGGCGGCGGCCTGACGGCGGCCCGAGAGCACCGCCTGGCGGCCGTCACCGCGGCGGAGGAGTTCGGCGACCCGGAGCTGACCGCCCGGGTGATCGGCGCCTACGACGTGCCCGCGATCTGGACGCGCAGCGACGACCCCGAGCAGTCCCGGCGCATCGTCGCCGCGGCCGGACGCACGCTGGCCGCCCTGCCGGACGACGCAGGGCACGAGGCGGCACGCTGCCGGCTGCTGGCCACGGTCGCGGTGGAGATGCGCGGCACCCGTTCCCCGCGCGGACCGCGCGCCGCACGGCAGGCCGAGGAGATCGCCCGCCGGCTGGACGACCCCGCGCTCCTGGCGTTCGCCCTCAACGGGGTGTTCATGCAGTCGTGCACCCGGGCGGGGCTCGCGACGCGGCGGGACGCGATCGGCGCGGAACTGGTGGCGGTGGCCAGGCGGCACGGCCTGACCACGTACGAGGTGCTCGGTCACCTGATCCGGATCCAGTCGCGCGGCGCGCTCGCCGACTTCACAGCGGCCGACGAGCACGCCGCCGCCGTCGACGTGCTGGCCGAACGCCACGAGCTGCCCCTGGCGGGCGTCTTCACCCAGTGGTACCGGGCACTGCGGCTGGCCGCGTCCGGACGGGGAGCGCGGGCCGAGGCCGCCTACCGGGCCGCCGCCGCGCGGCTGGACGGCGCGGGGATGCCGGGCGTGGAGCGGGGCCTGCTGCCGCTCGCCCTGTTCTGCCTCGGGCTGGCGGACGGTTCCGCCCCGGCGGCGGTCGCGGCGGAGGGCGCAGATCCGGCCGCGGACTGGGGTCCCTACCGGTCGTGGGTCGAGCCCCTTCTGCTGCTGCGCGCCGGGCGCCGTGCCGAGGCCCTGTCCGCACTGCGCGCCGCGCCGGAGCCGCCCGCGGACCTGCTGTACGAGGCGCTCTGCTGCCTGCAGGCCGTGGCCGCGGTCGAACTCGGCGACAGGGACGTCCTGGTGGAGCTCCGTGCCCGCCTCCTCCCCGCCGCCGGTGAACTCGCGGGCGCGGGTAGCGGGCTGCTCACCGCCGGCCCGGTGGACCGGTACCTCGCCGCCGTCACCGAGGCGCTCGGCATCTGATCCGGGCCGGGAAGGCCGGAGGCCGGGTCCGCCACCCGTGGGGTGGCGGACCCGGCCTCCGGGTCGTTCAGTAGTGGAACCGCTGCAGGCCGTTGGCCCAGGGGTTCACCAGGAAGACGGTGCGGGTCCCCGGGTCGAGGAACAGACCGCGCCGGCTGGTGAAGTCGAAGTTGGACGTGCTGAGGGTGGAGTTGACGAGGTTGGCGACGGGGTGCCGGGCGAGCACCTTCCCGGTGTCGGGGTCGAGGACGGTGATCTCGCTGAGGGCGTTGTTGTCGCCGGTGGTGGCCTCCTCGTACAGGTGGGCGACGAGGGCGAGGTGGTTCTTGGTGTCGAGCGCGGGCCACATCACTCCCCGGGTGCCCAGGTCACTCGGCGCGGAGGCGGCCAGGGTCTTCTGGTCGGCCGAACGCCAGGTGCTGGTGGGGAACTCGCCCGTGGTGTAGCTGGGGGTGGCGGGCCCGGCGGCGACGTAAACCCGGTCGCCCTTGCCGTCGGGCAGGAGCCCGGCGGCGCAGGCGGGCATGGTGGTCAGCGGCGACACCTTCCGGGTGCCGGGGTCGACCGACACGGCCCAGTAGGGGACGCGCCCGGACAGGCAGGCCCCCATGGTGCCGGTGGTGGCGACGAAGAACGTGCCCGTCGACGCGTCGACGGAGACGTTGCCGAAGGCCCGCCCCGGGTTGTCCGCGTTGACCGGGATCGGCGCGGAGACCGTGCCGGTGGCCATGTCGACGATCCACAGCTGGGCCACGCCCGAGACCCCGTCGAAGGTCGCCACGGCCGCCCGGTGCCGGGCCGGGTCGACGGCACCGCCCTGGAAGTACACCGACGTCGAGCCGTTGCCCGGGTCGAGCGCGCTGAGCTTCACGCGCCCGCCGGTCCTGGTGTCGCGCAGGTCGACCTCGGGGAGCACACCGCCGTCGAACGGCCGGTGGCCGATCAGCGTGTGGCCCGTCGCGGGGTCGGCCCCCAGCACCTCCTGCATCATCGAGGTGCCGGTCTGCTGTGACACCTTCGTGCCGAGGCGTCCCGTGGAGAGGGAGTACGCGGTGGTGGCGGAGCCCTTCAGATGGATCCAGCCGTCCTCGCCCTCGGCGAAGTCGTCGGTGGCCAGCAGTGCCGTGCCGTTGCCGACCTCGATGTTCTCCAGGGTTCCCGAGACGGTGTCACCGTCGAGGTACTGCAGGAACGACGTCGGTGACGCCTGGCCGACGGGCTTGCCGTGGCGGGTGGCGAAGACCCGGACCGGATACTGCAGTCCGGTGGGCAGGCCGAGGGCCTTCAGGTCGAGCACCGTCCTGCCCTTCACCGACGGCAGGGGCCGGAAGAGGGTGGAGGCGTGGTCGACGCCGTTGTCGTCGCGGCCGCTGCCGTTCTGGTTGGTGGCGGTGTTGAGGGCTCCGTACAGGGTGGGTGCGGGGGTCAGGAACTCGACGGCCGCGCCGTCGGCGTGGCGCACCGAGGAGGCGTCCCAGGAGACCGTCAGCCCGGGCTCGGCCAGCGTCCGTTCGGCGGAGTGCGCCGTGGCGGTCCGCCCGGTGCCCAGCAGCGGCGCCTGCGGCCGCTGGTCCGCGCCGGGACCGATGCGCAGCGCGCGGAAGTCCCCGAAGACCTGGCCGTCGTAGAGCGTGATGCCGACGCCGTACAGCCCGGCGCCGCCCGGCGCGAACGCGGAGGCGGGGATGGTCACCGTGCCCTTGGTGCCGGTGAGCGGGGTCCGCCACTGGGCGCGCCACTTGTCGCTGGTGGTGAAGGGCGTCCAGTGCCCGACCGAGGAGAGCACCAGCTCGGGCGCGGTGGCGTCCCGCAGTCCGGTCAGGTCGTAGCGTACGGTGACGGACCTGCCGAGCGGCGCGGAGCCAGGGGTGGTCGGCGCCTTCGGCTGCACATAGGTGCCGTCGGCCGCGCCGAGGGTGAGCCGCCTGCCGGCCGAGGCGACCACCCTGCTCCCGTCGAGCGCCTCGAACGTGACGTTGAAACTGCGCGGTTCGTCCGAGGCGAACGGCAGACCGGCGGCGCCGAGCAGTTCATGTGGCAGGACGCGCAGGCTGGGGCCGGCGGACGGGATCGTGCCGTGGTCGCCGACGCGCAGACGGTACGTCAGTTTCCGGTCGCCGCCCGCGAGGTCGAGCCCGAAGGTGAGGGGCGCGAGCGAGTTCTGCCCGGACGGGTTGCCCCAGGCGTCCGAGGGGCCGGCCAGATCGATGGCGGACGGATCGGTGGCCTCGACGAACGAGGTGGTCGGGCTCACCGAGAGGAGCTGGCGCTCGGCGACGGACAGCCGTACCGCCGCCGGGGTGAGGCGATGCTTCTTGGCGAGGACCTTCTCCACGGCCGCGGTCACGTCCAGCTGCGGGCCCATCCGCAGTTCGCGGTCGGCCTGCGGGGGCTGGGCGATCGGGCGGCCGGTGGCGACCAGCAGCTTCCTGACCTCCCGGGGGCTGAGCTTCTGCCCGGTCGCCTTGGCGGCGGCCAGCACGTTGGCCGCGGCGGCGGCGATCATCGGGGCGGAGGCCGAGGTCCCGCCGTTGAGCACCACGCCCGGTCCTTCCGGCGTGTGGATCAGCGACGGCAGGTTGTCACCGGGCGCCGCCAGGTCGATCCGGGTGCCGAACCCCGAGGAGTAGCCGGCGGATCCGTTGTAGCGGGTCGTCGGGTAGACGGCGGTGCGCACGTCGTCCGAGCTCAGGGTGTCGTCGACGGTGGTGCCGCCGGCGGCGATCACCCCGGTGTCACGGACGAGGGTGGGGGTGGTGGTGGGGGCGACGTCGTCGATGGACGTCTGGGCGCGGCTGCTCGCCGTCAGGTCGGTCGGCGTGCTGCCGCCGTCGGGGCCGACCGACACCGGCAGGCCCAGGCGGGTGCCGTCGTTGGACGACACGACCACGACGATCCCCGAGTCCACGATCGAGCGCAGGGTGTCCCTGATCTCCGGGTCGTCCTCCAGCCACCGCGAGGGGAAGCCGATCGAGCCGTCGGTGCCGAAGCCGAGGCTCGCGGTGATGACGTTCGGCCTGGGCTTCTGGGCGGCCGCGGCCCGCAGCGCGGCGGCGATGCCCACGGCGGAGGGCTCCTCGGGGATCACGAGGCGGTACCGCGCGCCGGGTGCGATGCCCAGCAGATCGGTGGCGCCGCTCCCGGTGGCCTCCGGGCGCTGCCGGTCGTGCGGCAGCGGGGCCATCATCGAGAAGTCGAGCAGCACTTCGGCGAGGTTGGGGTCCTGCCCCTTGATGGATCCGGCCGGATCGAGGCGGCCCTTGTTGTCGCTGGTGTAGGTGGGTATGAGCGGCAGCGAGGGGAAGTCCAGGTAACGCTTGCCGTCGCGGAGCACCGTGGTGGGGCCGTTGAGGCGCACGTAGTCGTCGCCCGCGTCCGCCATGCCCTGGTCGGTGAGGTCGCCCAGCGACACGTTGGTGATGATCTGGCCCTGGCCGGGCAGCGCCTTCAGATACGTGGCGGTGTCCTGGAAGGCACCGACCGCGTTGACCCCACCCGCGTTGAGGTACGACTGGAAGGACGTGGTCAGCCCCTCGTTGGCGGGCAGGTCCTTGGCACCGGCGGAGGGGGCGGCCGTGCGGGCCGAACTCCGTTCGCCGATGCCGTCGATGGCGGCGCGGACCGCCTTCGGGAGCTCCACGGCACCGGAGTTCATGGTCCGGGGCCGGACCGCCGACCGGGCGTCCGCGGATCCGCCGCCCAGGGTGAACGGGGTCATGGCCGAGGCGTCGGCACGCCGCTGGAGGATCTCGGCGGAGGGGGTCAGGGGGCCGCCGAAGGCGCTGCGGCCCTTGGTCCCCGCTACGGGAAAGGCCCTGGTGGTGCCGTCCTTGCGGGTCAGCGTGCCCGACCCGTCGTCGGACCAGCGCACCGTCGAGCCGTCGGAGAGGGTGAGGGAGTGCGTCCCCGGAGCCGCGGCCGCCGCGGCTCTCGACGCCGGAGCGTCCGGGTCCGCGGCATGGGCGAGGGGAGGCGCGATGATCGTGGACAACAGCGCGGCGAGCGCCGTCAGCCGCGTTCGTTGTACTCGTCTGGAGCGAATGGACATGCAACGCCCTTCGATGATCGGGTGAGGAACGTGCAGAGGGCCGGCGGGTCTTCGAGGCGGGCGGACGGAGCTCACCTTGACGGCGACACGTCATGCTGGACAAGATCCGGCTGCTGCGGGTTTGCGCAGTTGCCCACATGCGCGTCCGGCGACCGGGTGTGACGGGTGGTCAGCCGTTGCCGCCCTCTGTGACGCGGACCAGGTGCACCGCCGCGCTGGCCCAGTCCCCGGGCGGCAGTTCGAGCGACAGCCCGTATTCGCCCAGCACGGTCGCGTGGTGCACGGTTCCGGTGCGGGTGTCGCGGTAGCGGGCCCCGGCCGTGAGGCCGCCCAGCCGGACCGGCCCCCGCGGGCTGCCGTGCCGCTGGGCGCGCTGCCAGGCGAGCACCAGCGCCTCGCTCCCGTCGTGCGCGGCGTACTCCACCACGGTGGGACCGTCGTCCCCAGGACCGCGCAGCCGGTGCAGCGCTCCGTGCTGGACGAGCCGGCGGACCCGCTTGTACTCGGCCACCAGCTCCGCCCCGGCGGTCAGTTCCTCCTCGGACCAGCGGGTGAGGTCACCGCCGATGCCGAGCAGGCCCGCCATCGCGACGTGGAACCGGAAGCGCAGCGGCACCGTGCGGTGGGTGAGCTGGTTCGGCACGTCGGTCACCCAGGCCGCCATGGTGCGCGCGGGGTAGACCTGGCCGTAGCCGTGCTGGATCGCCACGCGGTCGGCGGCGTCGGTGTTGTCCGAGGGCCAGGCCTGGTCGGTGCGGGAGAGGATGCCGAGGTCCACCCGGCCCCCGCCGCCGCTGCACGACTCGATGCGAAGCCCGGGGTGGTCGGCCCGGAGCCGGTCGATCACCCCGTAGAGATTGTGCACGTAACGGGTCCACAGCCGGTCCGCGCCATCTTCCCGGCCGGGCCAGCCGGCCTCGCTGAAGGCGCGGTTCATGTCCCACTTGAGGAAGTCCACGCCGTTCTTGGCGACGAGCCGGGTGAGCCACTCGTACGCCCAGTCGGCGACGTCCCGTCGCGCGAAGTTGAGCACCAGCTGGTTGCGCAGCTCCGTCCTGGTCCGGTCCGGGACGTGCAGCACCCACTCCGGGTGCTCGCGGTACAGGTCGCTGTCCGGGTTGACCATCTCGGGCTCCACCCACAGCCCGAAGCGCATTCCGAGCCGGTGCACCTCGTCGGCCAGCGGGGCCAGCCCGGAGGGGAAGCGCTCCGCGGCCGGGGTCCAGTCGCCCAGCCCCGCCCGGTCGTTGCGCCGGGCGCCGAACCATCCGTCGTCGACCACGTAGAGTTCGACACCGAGCGCGGCGGCCCGGGCGGCGAGTGCCATCTGGCCGGGCTCGTCGACGTCGAAGCCCGTGGCCTCCCACGAGTTGTAGAGCACCGGGGCGGTCTCCCGCGGGTGCGGCAGGACGTGGGCCAGGGTGTAGGCGTGCCATGCGCGGCTGGCGGCGCCGAAGCCCCCGTCGGTGCACAGGCCGACGAACGGCGGTGTGGTGAACTCCTCGCCGGGGGCGAGCGGCAGGCTCGTGCCGTCGTGGCCGGCGCCCCCGGTGAGGCCGGCGCGCCCGTCGGGGGTGCGCTGCGCGGTGACGCGCCAACTGCCGCTCCAGGCCAGCGCGGCGCTCCACACCCGGCCGTGGGTCTCGGTGGCGTCGCCCGCGTCCAGCATCACCCAGGGGTTGGCGTGGTGGCTGGTGATGCCGCGGCGGCTGGTCAGCACGGTCTCGCCGTACGGCAGCCGGTCCCGGCGCAGTTGGCTCTCGGCCGACCACTGGCCCGTGACGTGGCTGAGCCGGTAGTCGGGAAGGGGAGGCAGGGTCCAGGCGGCGGAGTCCGCGCGGAGCACGGTGAGGTTCCGGTGGCCCGCGTTGTGCAGGACCGTGCGGCGCTCGATGACGTCGGCGTCGTCGTGGACACGGTAGAGGAGCGCGACCTCCAGCGGGTACACGCGGTCGCGGAAGCGCAGCGACAGCTCCCACACGCCCGGTTCGGGTTCGCGCACGAGATGCCCCGTCGGCTGCCACTCGAAGGCCCGGGTCCCGTCGGCGAAGCGGACCTGGAGCGAGGGCGGCCCGAAGCGCGCGCCGCCGTCGACGGGGAGTTCCTCGCCCACCGGCGGGCGGCCCTCGAAACTGCTGGCGTCCGGCCCCGGGGGAACGGCGAGTTCGCCCGCCTCCTCGAGACTCAGCCGCGGGCCCCAGGCGACGTGGCAGGGGGCACCGGTGGCGTCGATACGCAGGGCGTACGACGTGCGCGGGGTGCTCAGCAGCCAGAGCCCGGTGTCCGGGGCATGGGTGATCACGGGCATGGGTCCTCACGTTCGGGTGGCGCCAGGAGACAGTCGGCAGCCAATCCTTACCTTGGATCAGATGTCAACACCCACTCTGATCCGACCTTTTCAAGCTGACGGCAGCTCACAGAGGCGACTTCCGAGGAACCTTGCTTCTTTTATTGACAGCAGAAAAGAACCACTCTAGGTTCCCGGCCATGCGCTCGATCCCGCCGGAGGAGGCGTTCCCGGCCCACACGCCGGCCGCCGCCCAGATCTTCACCACCGTCCTGTGCCACGGTCCGCTCACCCGCACCGAGATCGCCAAACGTGCCGGGCTGTCCGCGGCCGCGGTCACCAAGGCGGTCCGGCCGCTCATCGAGGCCGGCTACCTCGTCGAGGACGTGGACGAGGAGGCGCGACCCTCCCTGGGGCGGCCGGCCAACCCCGTGCGGGTGGACGGCGGCCGGGCGCTGTTCATCGGCCTCAAGATCACCGGTGACGAGATCATCGGCGTGCTGACCGACCTGTGCTGCCGGATCCGCGCCTCCCGCCATGTGCCGCTGGCCGCCCCGGACCCCAGGGCCGTCCTGGAGGCGGCCGCGGCGCTGGTGCACGAACTGCTGGCGGAGGCTGACGGCTTCGGCGTTCACGTCAGCGGCCTGGGCGTCGCCGTCTCCGGTGATGTGGACCGGGCCGGCGGTGTGGTGCGCTACTCGCCCTTCCTCGACTGGCGGGACATCCCGCTGGCCGAGCTGGCCGGGGCGGTGACGGGCCTGCCCGTCACCGTCGACAACGACGTCAGGGCGCTCACCGTGGCCGAGCAGTGGTTCGGCGCGGGCGTGGGCCTGTCGGACTTCGCCGTCGTGACGGTCGGCGCGGGCATCGGCTGCGGCCTCGTCGTGCACGGGCGGGTGGTCTCGGGCGCGTACGGGGTGGCCGGCGAGATCGGGCACCTGTCCATCGACCCGGCCGGACCGCTGTGCCACTGCGGCAACCACGGCTGCGTGGAGGCGATCGCGGCGGACCCCGCGATCGTCCGCGCCGTCCGCGAGGCGACGGGCACCCCCGTGGCCGACGCCGCCGAGGCGCTGCGACTGGCCCACGGGGGCGACCCGGGGGCCCGGGAGGTGTACGCGCGGGCCGGCGAGGCGATCGGCCGGGCCATCGGTTCGGTGGCCAACCTCTTCGGCCCGGAGCGAGTGATCATCTCGGGCGAGGGCCTGGTCGCCTACGACCTGTTCGCCGACCAGATCTGCGAGGCGTTCGCCGCCTCCGCCTTCGGCACCGCCGGGCAGTGCGACCTGCGAACGCGACCGCTGCCCTTCGAGGAGTGGGCGCGCGGGGCCGCGGCCACCGCGATCCAGTCCTTCATCAGATCAGACACGTACTAGGAGTAGCGATGACGCTGCAGAGCCGCACCGTCCCGACCGCGCCCCAGCCCAGCCGCCGCACCGTGGTCGGCGGAATGTTCGGACTCGGAGCCGCGGCACTCGCCGCCCCCCTCCTCACCGCCTGCGGCGGGGGAGGAGCGGCGGCCGACCCCAAGACGGTGACCTTCGGATCCAACGGGGCCGACGCCACGCCCAAGTCCGCCTACGCGGCCGTCACGAAGGCCTTCACCAAGGACAGCGGCCTGACGGTCAAGACCAACACCGTCGACCACGACAGCTTCCAGAAGAGCATCTCCAGCTATCTGCAGGGCACCCCGGACGACGTGTTCACCTGGTTCGCCGGCTACCGCATGCAGTACTTCGCCAAGAAGGGCCTGGCCACCCCCCTCGACGACGTGTGGGAGAAGATAGGCGGCGGCTTCAGCGAGGCCACCAAGCAGCTCTCCCGCGGCGAGGACGGCAAGTTCTACTTCGTCCCGCTCTACAACTACCCCTGGGGCGTCTTCTACCGGAAGAGCCTGTTCCAGGAGCGCGGCTACACCGTCCCCCGCACCTGGTCGGAGTTCACCGCGCTCGCCAAGCGGATGAAGAAGGACGGCCTCTCGCCGATCGCCTCCGGCTACGGCGGCGGCGATGCCTGGAGCATCCTCGGCGCCTTCGACTACCTCAACCTGCGCGCCAACGGCTACGACTTCCACATGTCCCTGATGCGCGGCGAGGTCTCCTGGACCGACAAGCGCGCCGCGACCACCCTCGACCTGTGGCGCGAGATCAGCCCGTACTACCAGCAGGGCGCCGGCGGACGCTCGTGGCAGGACGCCGCGCAGTCGCTGCTGGACAAGAAGTCCGGCATGGCGGTCATCGGCCTCTTCCTCGGCCAGCAGGTCTCCGACGAGGCGCTCCGCGCCGACATCGACTTCTTCCCCTTCCCCGAGATCGACCCGGCCAACGGCCAGGACGCCGTCGAGGCGCCCACGGACGGCTTCATGCTCAGCCGCAAGCCCAAGAACGAGAAGGGCGCCAAGAAACTCCTGGAGTTCCTCGGCAGCGCCAAGGCCGAGGGCCTCTACATGGGAGTCGACCCCAGCAACGTGGCGGTCCACGCGAAGGCCGACACCGGCTCGTACAACCCGCTCCAGAAGAAGTCCGCCGAACTCATCGCCTCCGCCAAGCACATCACCCAGTTCGCCGACCGTGACAGCGACCCCGGTTTCATCTCGACGGTGGTCCTGCCCGGACTCACCCAGTGGCTCGGCCACCCGGACGACGGCGCGGCCCTGCTGAAGCGCATCGAGTCCCAGCGCTCGCGCTTCTTCACCTCCTGACCGGACCGGGAAGGTTCACCGTGCCCTCCGCGTCCCCCTCCGCGTCCCCCTCGGCATCCCCCGCCGCACCCCCCGCGCCCGGAGCCCCCGTCGCCGCGGCGGCCCGCCGTCCCCGCCGGCTCGGCGCCGGTGACCGGGTCTTCCTGGCGGCCGTCATCGGCGTGCCGCTGCTCGCCCTCCTCGTCTTCGTCTGGCTTCCGGCGTTGGCCTCCATGGGCCTGTCGTTCACCAGCTGGGACGGCATCCACCTGTCCGACATCCACTGGGTCGGACTCGACAACTACCACCAGATCCTCACCAACTACCCGCCGTTCTGGCCGGCGGTGCGGCACAACGTCATCTGGCTGCTGTTCACCGCGCTGCTGCCCACCCCGTTCGGCATCTTCCTCGCCTACCAGCTCGACCGGAAGCTCCGCTTCACCCGGGTCTACCAGACGGCCATCTTCCTGCCGATGGTGCTCTCCCTGGCCGTGGTCGGCCTCATCTGGGAGATCATCTACAACCCGGACACGGGCCTGCTGGACGGCATCCTGGGCGCGGCCGCCCCCGGCCACCACATCGACTGGCTGGGCGACCCCGACCTCAACCTGTGGGCCGTCCTGGTCGCCTCGGCCTGGCGGCACACCGGCTACATCATGATCCTCTACCTGGCCGGGCTGAAGAGCTTCGACCCCGCCCTGAAGGAGGCCGCCGCCCTCGACGGCGCCAACGGCCGCCAGACCTTCCTGAAGGTGGTCTTCCCCGCCCTCAAGCCGGTCAACGTCATCATCCTGGTCGTCACCGTCATGGAGTCGCTGCGGGCGTTCGACGTCGTCTACGTCCTCGGCGGCGGCGTCGGCAGCAAACCCGGCATGGAACTGCTGTCGCTGCTGATCACGGACAACATCATCGGCGAATCCAGCCACATCGGCTACGGCTCCGCCCTCGCGGTCGTGCTGCTCCTGGTCTCCCTGACCGCCATCGGGACCTTCCTGGTCCAGAACTTCCGCAAGGAGGACCGGTGACCACGACCGCCGCCCCGCCCGTCACCCCGGCCCCGCCCCGCCGTGAACCGCCGCCCGGCACCAGGCCCTCCCGGCCGCCGCGGCAGACCGGCCGGCATCTGCTGCTCGCCACGATCGCGCTGCTGTGGCTGCTGCCGCTGCTCTGGGCCGTCTACACCTCGCTGCGCCCCTACGCGGACACCAGCGAGAACGGCTACCTGTCCTGGCCGCGCGGCATCAGCCTGCAGAACTACACCGACGCCTGGAACCAGTCCGGCATGCCGCACTTCTTCTGGAACTCGGTCCTCATCACCGTCCCGTCCGTCCTGGGCACCCTGCTGTTCTCCGCGGCCGTCGCCTTCTTCGTCTCCCGCTTCGACTTCCGGTGGAACATCGCGCTGCTGATGCTCTTCACCGCGGGCAACCTGCTGCCCGCCCAGGTCCTCATCACCCCGCTCTACCGGCTCTACCTGCTGGTCCCGCTGCCTCCGTGGATGAGCGACTCCCTGCTGCTCTACAACTCCACGTGGGGCATCATCGCGATCCACATCGCCTACCAGTGCGGCTTCTGCACCTTCGTGCTCAGCAACTACATGAAGACGATCCCGAAGGAGATCACCGAGGCCGCGCTCGTCGACGGCGCGCCCGTGTGGCGGCAGTTCTTCCAGATCATCCTGCCGCTCTGCCGGCCGGCCTTCGCCGCGCTGGCCACCCTGGAGTCGATCTGGATCTACAACGACTTCTTCTGGCCGCTCGCCCTCATCGAGACGGGTGACAAACGGCCCATCACCTCCGCCCTGGCGAACCTGCAGGGCCAGTACTTCACCAACCCCAACCTCATCGCCGCCGGTGCCCTGATGACCGCCGTCCCCACCCTGCTGGTGTACTTCGCGCTCCAGCGGCAGTTCATCAGCGGCCTGACCATCGGTTCCGGCAAGGGCTGACGACCCAGGCCCGGAACACCCGCACCGCACCCGCCGTACCCCCACCCCCAGGAGGCCCGACCCATGCGGTCACCCTCGCGCTCCGCCCTGCCCTCGACCGCCGCCAGGACACTGCTCGTGCTGGCCCTCACCGCCGGAGTGTCGGCCGCCGTTCCCGCGGCCCAGGCGACCGGCCCCGGCAGTGCGCCCACCACGACGGCCGCGACCACCGCCACCGCGCACCAGGTCGCCGCCAAGCCCTACATGGGCTGGTCCAGTTGGAGCATGCAGTCCTCGAAGTACCCCGGGCTCAACCCCACCGGCGACTACAGCTACCTCACCGAGAAGAACGTCCTCAAGCAGGCCGACGCCATGGCCGCCAAGCTCAAGAAGTACGGCTACAGCTACGTCAACCTCGACGCCGGCTGGTGGCGCGACCAGTCCTGGAAGCCCGAGTTCGACGCGTACGGCCGGCAGACCCCCGACCCCGAGCGCTTTCCGCGCGGCATGAAGGCGGTCGCCGACCACATCCACGCCAAGGGCCTCAAGGCCGGCATCTACCTGCCCGTCGGCCTGGAGAAGGAGGGGTACGGCGACGGCAAGGTGCCGATCTGGAACACCACCGACTGCACCACCGCCGACATCGTCTACGACGACCTGCGCACCACCAACGGCTGGGACAGCTCCTACAAGATCGACTTCTCGAACCCCTGCGCCCAGAAGTACGTCGACTCGCAGGCGCGGATGATCGCGGACTGGGGCTACGACTTCCTGAAGATCGACGGCGTCGGCCCCGGCTCCTTCAAGAGCGGCGACAACTACGACAACCGTGCCGACATCGCGGCCTGGCAGAAGGCCATCGCCGACACCGGCCGCCCCATCCACCTCGAGCTGTCCTGGTCGCTCGACAGAGGCCACGTCGCCGACTGGAAGAAGTACTCCAACGGCTGGCGCATCGACACCGACGTCGAGTGCTACTGCGACACCCTCGTCACCTGGGACAACTCGGTCGACGACCGCTTCGACGACGCCGCGGCCTGGAGCCGGCACGGCGGCCCGGGCGGCTGGAACGACCTGGACTCCCTCGACGTCGGCAACGGCGAGATGGACGGCCTCACCAAGGCCGAGCGGCAGACCTACATGACGCTGTGGGCCATCGCCAAGTCCCCGCTCTACACCGGTGACGACCTCACCCGCCTCGACGACTACGGCCTGTCGCTGCTGACCAACCGCGAGGTCATCGCGCTCAACCAGGCGACCGGCACCCCGCCGGCACGTCCGGTCACCCCCGCCGACGACCAGCAGGTCTGGGCCGCGAAGAACGCGGACGGCAGCTACACCGTCGCCCTGTTCAACCTCGGCGACGCCCCGGCCGCCGTCACCGCCGACTGGGCCTCGCTCGGCTTCTCCGGCCGTGCCTCCGTCCGCGACCTGTGGAGCCACGAGAACCTCGGCTCCCTCAAGGGCAAGGTCGCCAAGTCCCTCCCCGCGCACGGCTCGCGCCTGTTCACCGTCACCCCGCACGGCCCGGTCGTGCCGACGACCGGCTACGAGGCGGAGGCCGCCGCCAACACCCTCGCCGGCAACGCCTCCCTCGCCGACTGCGGCGCCTGCTCCGGGGGCCGGAAGGTCGGCAACCTCTACCTCGGCGGCTCGCTCCGCTTCAACGACGTCGTGGTGAACAAGCCCGGCACCTACCTGGTCAAGGTCGCCTACGTCAGCGGTGACGCCCGCACCGTGCGGGTCTCGGCCAACGGCGGCGCCGCCACCGGCCACAAGTTCGCGTCCACGGGCGACTGGGGCACCGTCGAGACGGTCAGCGTCCCCGTCACGCTCAAGGCGGGCGCCAACACCATCACCTTCGACAGCGCCGACTGGTACGCCCCGGACATCGACCGGATCGACGTGCCCACGCTGTCCTGACATCTCGTGGGGCCCGGCACGCGCCGGGCCCCGCACCCCATTCGGGGGCGAGATCGGCCCGGGCGACGGCCGGGGGCGTGCGGGGCGGGTTCGGCGGTTCCGAGCGCCGCTCCGCGGGCCGGGGCACGACGGGCCGGCAGACACGGACGGGGGAGCGCGTATCTGCCGACCCTCGATCACCATAGGGCCCGGACGGGGTGCGCCGCCCGGGCATCGGGGATGTCCGCCGGTTTCGGCCATGACGGACGGGCCGCGGCCGCCCGCGGGACCGGCCGCGTCTCACACGCGGGCGGCGGACCGCAGATCGTGGTCGAAGGCGCGGATGTCCTCGGGGGTGAGGGTGGTGCGGGTGCGGGCGACCGCCTGCAGATAGTCCTCGGTCCGGTGCGCCAGGTCCCCCGCGGTACGCGGGTCGGCCGCCAGATGCCGCTCGAAGGCGGTCTGTGCGGCCGCCTGCGCCGCGTACTCGATGTCCGCGGGCGTGAAGCGGTCACTCGCCTCGACCAGCGCGTCCAGGTCGATGCCCGCCACCCGGTCGGGCCCGATGTAGCGGATCCAGATGGCCCGGCGGGCCTCCGGGTCCGGCGGGCCGACCGGGATCAGGAAGTCGAAGCGGCCCGGCCGCAGAAAGGCCGGATCCAGCGAGCGCACCGCGTTGGTCGCGCAGATCAGCAGCCTGCGCTCGCCGCGCCGGAACTGCGGGATGAGTTTGAGGAGCTCGTTGGTCACCCGGTGGGCGAGGGTGGACGGGTCCTGCCGCTCGGAGGCGATCTCCTCGGCCTCGTCGAAGAACAGCACGACCTGCTCCAGGTGCTCGACCCGGGCGAAGAGCCGGCGCAGTCCGTCCGCGACCCCGTGCGCGTCCTCGGCCAACTGGTACGGGAGCACCTCGATGAAGGGCCAGCGCAGACGGGAGGCCATCGCTTTGGCGAAGGTCGTCTTGCCGGTGCCCGGCGGGCCGAAGAGGACCACCGCACGCGGCGGCACCAGATGGTAACGCTCCGCGACCTCCGGGTTCTCCAGCGGGAGCACCAGGCGCCGTTCGATCAGCTCCTTCTCCGCGGCCATGCCCGCGATGCCGTCCCAGAGGCCGTCCGCGGGCACCGCACCGCCGAGCTGGTCGAGGAGGGTCGCCTCCGCGGAGTCGGCGGACAGCAGCTTCTCGAAGTAGCTGAGCCCGGGGCGGCAGGAGTACCCGGAGTTCCTGAAGGCCTGCTCGCCGACCTCGCCCGCCGGCAGCAGCGCGCCGATCCGGCGGACCCCCGCCTGGCCGAGGCCGTCCTCCAGGGCGGCCAGCAGGGCCGAGCCCAATCCGTGGTGGCGCCACTGCCGGGCGATGGCCAGCCGCAGCACCCACGCCCGCTCCTGGGCGGTCGAGGACATCGCGGCCCCCACGATCCGGTTGCCCACGATCGCCACGACGGCGGGGGCGCCCACCCGTAGGGCGCTGACCACCTCCGCGAGGGTCACCGCGGGATCCGCGGCCGTGTCGCGCGACTCCTCCCAGATGCGCACCACCTGGTCCAGGTCGCCTTCCTCCAGATTACGAACCCGCCAAGGCGTCATCGCGGTCACCTCCCGACCATTCTGGCCCAGGTGGCGCCGGGGCGCTCAGCCGGCTGGGTGGGTGATGTGCTCCTCCGCGTGGGCGGCCGGGGCGTCCGCCTGACGGAGTTCGGCGAGCAGTTCGGTCTGCCCCGCGAGGAGTTCGGTGAGGATTCGGCGGGCCGCGCGCAGCAGTTCGGCGACATCCCCTCCGGCGAGGGCGTAGCTGACCGTGGAGCCCTCGCGGATCGACACCACGATGCCGGAGCGGCGCAGCACCGCGAGCTGCTGGGACAGGTTGGAGGGCTCGATCTCGATCTCGTTCAGCAGGTCCCGCACGGGCACCGGGCCGTTCTGGAGCAGCTCGAGGACCCTGATCCGCACCGGGTGCCCGAGCATGCGGAAGAACTCCGCCTTGGCCTGGTACAGGGGTACCTGCATCGTGTGATCGCTCCTGCCCGGATTCGACGGCCCTTTCCTGCGCCGGCGGTCGCCGCCCCCGCCGCCGGCGCGACGCTGCGGTCCAATCCTTCCCCCTCCGGGGCCCGTGCACCGCCGTGCTTGTCCTGATCAGGATGTGCCGAATTGAAGGATTCTTCAATTCACCGGCGCACGGAGCCCCGAGGGCGGGCGGACGGCTACAGCTCGAGATCGGCCTCGATCTGCCTGAGGCGATGACGGGCCATCGCGAGGTTCGCGTTGCGCCGGTCGAGGACCAGGTACAGGAACAGCCCGTTGCCGTCACGGCTCTTGAGCAGCCGGATGAGGTGGTATTGGGTGCCCATGGTGATCAGGACGTCCTCGATCTCCTCCTTGAGGCCGAGTTCCTTCATGGTGCGGGCCTTGGCCCGGATCACGTCGGTGTTGCCGGCGGCCGCGACGGTCAGATCGAGGTCCTTGCCGCCGCCGATCGTGCCCAGCGCCATGCCACTGGTGTAGTCGACCAGGGCGGCACCCACGCTGCCCTCGATCGATGTCATCGTCTCCTTCAGGGAGGTCTCCACATTCGCCATCGGCGCTCGCTCCTTGCCGTCGCTTCGTCGCCGGCGTCCGCGCGTCCGCACGTCGCCGTCCCGGTCGGTGACGCAGAAGCTACTGAACGTCACCGCCGCGGTGGGGGAATCACCGATGCGGGGGAGCGCTCCGGTCGGCCCCGGGTAGGATGCGCCGCTCCCTCGGGTCGGCGTTCCCCGTCGGCGAGCAGCTCGCCGAGGACGTGCCGTGCGATCCCCGCCATCCGCTCGTGGGTGCCGCGGTAGTGCCGCAGTTCCATGAGGGCGATCGACAGCGCCCAGCCGCGGCCGCGTACCCAGGTCGCCTCGTCGTACCCCAGCGCGGCGCGGAAGGCCCCCCGCGCCGCGGCGGGCAGCACGTACCACGCGGCGATGGTGTCGACGGCGGGATCGCCCAGGCCCATGCACCCGAAGTCGATGACCCCGCCGAGCCGTCCCGCCGCCACCAGCAGGTTGCCCGGCTGGAGGTCGGCGTGGATCCACACCGGTGCCCCCGGCCACCGCGGGGCTCGCAGCGCGGCCTCCCACACCGCCGTGGCCGCCGCCGCGTCCACCTCCGCGCGCAGCGCGTCGATCGCGGAGCGCGTCGCGGAGTCGCGATCCGGAAGGGGCTCGCTGCGGTACGCGGGCGGCGCTCCGGCTGTGTCGATCCGGTGGAGGGCGGCGACGAACTCCGCCAAGTCGCGGGCGAGCGGCCCGGGATCGGCGACCCGGCCCGCGGACGGGTTCTCGCCGTCGAGCCATCCGTACACCGACCAGGGCCAGGGGTAGCGGTCGGTCGGAACCCCCTTGCCGAGGGGCACGGGGACGGACGCCGGGAGCCGCGGGGCGAGCCGCGGCAGCCAGGCGTGCTCCTTCTCGACGTCGCTCGCGGCGCCCGCGACCCTGGGCAGCCGTACGACCATGTCCGCGCCCAGGCGGTACATGACGTTCGCGGTGCCCGCCGATCCGGTGGCGGCGAGAGCGAGGTCCGCCCACTGGGGGAACTGCTCGCGCAGCAACCGGCGGACCAGCGCCACGTCGATCTCGGGCTCGTCGGGATGCAGGGTGCGTGGGGGCATGTCCGCCTTTCGAAGTGAGCTCACCGGACCATGCTTAGCAGCACCGGGAGCGTGCGGGGCAGCGGGTTTTCCGTGCGCCCGGAGCCCCGGGGTGAGCGGGTGTCCGGGCCATGGGCTTGGATGTGCGCGTGACCGTTCAAGACGTTGCCCCCCGACTGCCCTCGATCGCCGAACTGCGCGACCACTGCCGCGCCCTGGCGATGCTCGACGCGATCCTCAGCCCCGAATGGGAGATGCGGTATCACTCCTTCGACGCCGCATGGGACACGGGCGAGGAGATGGGCTCCCTGCGCAACGGCTCGGGCGACGAGTACGCGATCGTGTTCTCCGCCGCCGGGGCCTTCGTCCGCGGCTTCGACCACGAGTCGTCCATGAGCCCCTACGCGTCGGAGGACCACGAGCCCTGGCCGGGTGTGGTCGACGAGGTTCCCGAGGCCTTCCGGCCGTACCTCGAGGAGCCGGCCTTCTGTGACGAGGACGGCGTGCCGGTCGCGACCGTCTGCCTGTGGCGCGGCGCCGGGGACGAGGCGTGGCGGCACGGTTCCGTCGCCCTGCCGGAGGGCCGTGAGGACGCCGACGGCGCGTCGTATCTGTTCGAGCTGCTGACCGACCGTTCCCCCGAGGCGTTCCGGGCCTTCGCCGAGGACTACTACGAAGTGCCGGTCGACCTGGAGGCCGTACGCCATGTGTACGCGCTGCGGCCGCTCACCCCGGAGATCGTCGCGACGCTGAACGGGGAGGTCACGCTCGGGCGGCTGGCCGAGGACATCGCGGGCATCGGCTACCCGCAGAGCCCTGCCTGACGGTCCGTCAACGACGCGCGGGTTTCGTCGCGCCGACGGTGGTGCCCCGCGCCACGTCCCGCAGCGCGTCGAGCAGCCCTCGCAGGGCCGGCTGCGGCAACGAGGTCTCCCGCACCGCGGCATGGATCGCCCGGACCGGCTCGGGGGGCCCCGCACACTCCGTACGGCGACCCCGGGGTGGTGGCGCGCCAGGGCGGCCGGCGGCAGCAGGCTCACCCCGAGCCCGGCGGCCGCGAACCCCTTCGCGGTGGCGCAGTCCTCGCTGTGCACCACGTCCGGGTCGAACCCGGCCGCCGCGCGGGCCTCCTGACGGTGCGCGTCATCGCCGCCGAGGGCCCGACGCATGCGGCAACCGTCGGCTGCCTCCTCCCCGTCGGGTCGGTGCGGCTCGGCGCGCTCGTCCTGGACGAGTCGGTGGGTGCCCGGGTGGTGGCGGGCAAGCCGGTCGGCCTCGTCGGGGTCGGGCTCACGCGGTCGGGCGCCGTCCGGCTACGCCCCTGGCGGCGGCATGTCCAGGCTGCGCGCGAGGGCGGTGGCCACTGCGGGGGCGTGTGCGGGCAGACGCACGGCGGCCCAGCCGGCGGCCGCACGCAGGAATCCGGCCAGGTCCCGCTCGGCGCGGGCGATCCCCGTCCGCAGCACGTCGACGGGAACCTCGAGCACCGGGCTGTCGTCCCGCTGCGCGTCGACGGTCAACCGAACGACGTCACCGTGCCGTTCGGCGAAAGATGAGGGGTCGTGCCCGAACCCCGCGTGACCGGCACCGTCGAGGACGTCCAGCCAATCGCGCCATTCCTCCAGGCCGTTGCAGCAGCCGGGCAGCAACGCCATGTCCCGTGCCGTGTCGGTGACCCGCAGGCCGCCCGGGGCCTGGACGTCCTCCTCGGTCAGCAACCCCCGCAGGAAGTCCTCGACCGGGTCGCCGGGCCGGGCGGGCGGGCACTCGGCGTCCTCGGCGTCCGGCCGCACGTTGTTGTACGCGGCGACGGTCATCACGGCCGTGCCGATCTCGGCCGCCGACAGCGTGCCGTGGAGCGGCATGAAGGTGAACGGCTCTCTCTCGGCCACCGGCCAGAGGGCGAAGCCGTCCCGGGTTCCGATGTCCAGCACGGGCTGTACGACGATCACCGCCCGAGTCTGCACCGCCGCGCCGCCGCGCCGCTCCCCTTTTCCGGCGGTCCGCCGTCCGGTCTGGGGCCGGTCGGGCCGAACGGGGTTGACCCTCGCCCGAGTTCGTCGTGCTCGCCCACCGGGGCACGCCCCGCGGGGGCGGCCTGCGTAATCCGGCTCATGGCGGCGACCGGCCTTCCCGGCGGACGCTCAGACGGGGGGAGTCACTTGGCGGGGGCGAACACCCGCTGGGCGGCGACCGCCGCGCCGCCGCGCGCCCACTCCTCGAAGGGCAGCGGACGCACGACGAGGTCGCAGTCGGCCGCGGCCCCGAAAGCGTGGTCGGCGAAGGTCTGCCGGATCTGGTCGGCGAACAGGTCGTAGGAGGCCACGCCCTCGCCGGAGATGATGATGCGCTCCGGGCCGATGAGGTTGGCGACCGACGCCATGGCCAGGCCCATCACATGTCCGGCGCGGGAGAAGACCGCGCGGACGGCGGCGTTGTCGGCATGGGCGAGCCGCACCGCCTCCTCCATGGTGAGCGCCGGCTCGCCGGTGGCCTGGCGGGCCTGCTCGGTGATGGCGTGGGTGGAGGCCATGGTCTCCACGCAGCCGGTGTTGCCGCAGGTGCAGACGCGGTCGGTGCCGCCGACCGGGAGGTGTCCGACCTCTCCGGACACGCCGTGCGCCCCCGACACCACCCGGCCACCGATGGAGAGCCCGCAGCCGATGCCGGCGCCCACCGTGACCAGGGCGAACGAGGACAGCCCCACCCCGGCGCCGAACCACTGCTCGGCGACGGTCAGCGCGCGCACGTCGTTCTCGATCACCGTGGGGATGCCGGACGCCGACTCGACCAGCTGGGCGAGCGGCACCCGGCGCCAATTGAGGAACGGCGAGAACTGCACCGTGCCGGTCTGTCCGTCCACGTCGCCGGAGATCGTGACGCCGACGCTGTGAACGGCGTCGTCCTCCTCCGCTCCCGCGGCGGCGCGCAGTTGCGTGATGAGCCGGGCGATCGCCAGCACCACGGTCCCGACGTCGCGGGAGTCCAGGGCCGCGCGCCGGGAGGCCAGCGGCCGGGCGGTCAGATCGGTGAGCACGCCGATGAGTTCGTCGCCGGTCACCTTCACGCCGACGAATCGCGCGCGGTCGGCGCGGACGGCCATCGGCGTCGCGGGACGGCCGCTGGCCCGCTCACCGGCCGGTCTGCCGAGTTCCGTGATCCAGCCGTCCGCCAGCAGGGGAGTGGCCGCCTTCGTCACCGCGCCCGCCGACAGCCTCGTGCGCCTGCCGATCTCGGCCCGGGTGAGGGGGCCGTGGGCGAGCAGGGTCTGGAAAACCAGGACGGCGGCGGGGGGCTGGTCGGCGAGGCTCATGCCCCGGACCATACCTTTCCAAGGGAAAGTAAGGAAGGGGCCTACTCATCCCATCTTTCGGTGCATGACATGGCATCTGAGCACGCTTTTCCGGCTCGTTCCGCAACGCAGCAAGGCAGACATCCGATTTTTGCCTCCGATTATGTTGACGCTGGAAGGAAACCCTGGCTACATTCGCCGCACTCCTCGCCCGGAGCGGACGAAGCGCCCCCGGCCGAGGAGCGCGACCGGAGCCTCCCCCCGGTCGCAGCACGCCCGCCCTCGGTGGTGTTCCGGGACGACCGCCACCGAGGGACGCCCTGCCTTTCGTACCCCTGCCCACTCGAAGCGGACGCCGTCGCGCCGGGATGGAGTGCCCCCATGGCTCGTTCAGCTCTACTCGCACGTCTCGGATGGCCCGTGACACGAACCGGCGGCGGCCTGCGCAGGGCTGCCCTGCCCGCGCTCGTCGCCGGCGCGCTCGCGACGGCCCTCGCCGTCCCCGCCGCCGCGTCGCCGGCGGCACCGGCGTCGCCCTCCGGCGCGGCCGGATCCAAGCCCGCTCCGGCGGTGGCCGCCAAGCCCTACATGGGGTGGAGCAGCTGGAGCCTGGAGTCCACCAACTTCCCCGGCTACGGCGGCTCCTGGCTCACCGAGTCGCACGTGCTGCAGCAGGCCGACATCCTGGCCTCGAAGCTGAAGCGGCACGGCTACGAGTACGTCAACGTCGACGCCGGCTGGAACGTCGGCAGCGAGACGAACAAGAGCCTCTCCGACGAGTACGGCCGGCCCGTCGCGGACCCCGTCAAGTTCCCGCACGGGATGAAGTACCTCGGCGACCAACTGCACGCCAAGGGACTGAAGTTCGGCCTCTACCTGGCGGTCGGCCTCTACATCGACACGTACAACGACGGCAAGACCCCGATCCACGGCGCACCCGGCTGCACGACCAAGGACATCGTCTACCCCGACCTCCGCAAGACCAGCGGCTGGGACAACGTCTCCTACCAGCTCAATTTCGCCAGCCCGTGCACCGAGAAGTACATCCAGTCCGTCGCGGACCAGCTGGCCGGCTGGGGGGTGGACTTCCTGAAGATCGACGGTGTCGGCCCCGGCTCCAACCAGGGTGACGCCGCGCACGACAACGTCCCCGACATCAAGACCTGGCACGCCGCGCTGCAGCGGACCGGCCGCCCCATCGAGTTCATCCTGTCCTGGTCGCTCAGCCACGACAAGGTCGACGTCTGGAAGGAGAACTCAAACGGCTGGCGTGTGGACACCGACGTCGAGTGCTACTGCGACACCCTGGTGACCTGGAACAACTCGGTCAAGCAGCGGTGGAACGACGTCGTCCCGTGGATCGACGACGCCGGACCGGGGCACTGGAACAACCTCGACTCCCTCGACGTCGGCGCCGGACCGCTCGACGGCCTCAACGAGGTCGAGCGGCAGAGTTACATGACGCTCTGGGCGATCGAGAGCGCCCCGCTGTACATCGGTGACGACCTCACCAAGCTCGACCCGTACGGGCTGTCCCTGCTGACCAACGACGAGGTCATCGCGGTGGACCAGGCGGGCAACCCCGCCAAGCCGCTCAGCCAGGACACCCCGCAGCAGGTCTGGTACGCCCGCAACGCCGACGGCAGCTACACGGTGGCCCTGTTCAACCTCGGCAAGGGCTACTCCGACGTCACCGCCGACTGGAGCGAGCTGGGCATCGCCGGCAAGCCCGCCGTCCGCGACCTGTGGAGCCGCAAGAACCTCGGCAAGGTGGCCGAAGGGTTCACCGACAACCTGCCCCCGCACGGCTCCCGGCTGCTGCGCGTCACCCCGGCGAACGTGACCGGCAGGCCCGGCGTCCCGCTCGGCGTGCGCGCCACCGCCTCCACGGCCGGCAGCGTCTCGCTCGCCTGGGACGCGGTGAACACCGGCACCGCCACCACCGGTTACGACGTCTACGCGGGCGAGGCCAAGGTCGCCGTGGTCGACGGCACCTCCGCCACCGTCACCGGACTGCAGGCCGGCACCGGCTACTCGTTCACCGTGGTCGCCCACGACGCCAGGGGCCGGCAGTCCGCACCGGGCAACGCCGTCTCCCTGACCACCCCCGCTGCCGGCGGGCCCACCGCCTACGAGGCCGAGGCCTCAGGCAACCCCCGCACCGGCAACGCGAGCGTCGGTGACTGCTCCCGGTGCTCCGGCGGCAAGAAGGTCGGCAACCTGGGCGGCGACGCCTCCGTGACCATCAAGGACGTGACGGCGCCGAAGGACGGCACCTACCTGATGACCCTGGACTTCACCGACGGCTCCTCGGGGCGTACGGCCGTGGTCACCGTCAACGGCACCGCCTTCCAGCTCCCGCTGCACGGCGGCAACGACAACGACTGGGGCCGCCCGCGGTCCGTCACCGTGCCCGTCCACCTGAAGGCCGGCGCCAACACGATCGCCTTCGGCAACCCGTCCGACTACGTGTCCGACGTCGACCGGATCACCGTCTGACCGACGGCCGGCCCGGCAGCGGGACACCGCCCCACCCGTCCGACCCGACACACGCAAAGGAGAGTGCCGTGGTGGTCACATCGCAGGACAACCACACGACGCCGGTGACACCACCGTCCGGCGCAGCCGGCGCGGGGGCCGCCACGGCCTCTTCCACCCCCAAGACCCGCGGACCCCTGAAGGTCCGTGAGAACACCGCGGGCCGCCGCCCTCGGCGCGTGACCGTGACCCGGTCCGCGGCGGCCCGGCGGCGGGACCTGCCGGTCGCGCTGCTGCTGATCCTGCCCGCCGTGGTCGGATTCGCGATCTTCTACGCCTACCCGACCCTGCGCGGCATCTACCTGGGCTTCACCGAGTTCCACGTCCTCACCCCGCCGCGCTGGGCGGGACTCGCCAACTTCCGCGAGATGTTCGGCGACGGGGTCTTCTGGCACTCCCTCCTCGTCACCCTCTGGTTCGTGGTCCTCTCCGTCGTCTTCGGCACCCTGATCTCCCTGGTGACCGCGGTCGTTCTGCACCGCGTCACCGACTCCTCCGCCCTTCGCGGCGTGATGCTGCTGCCGTTCCTGATCTCCAACGTGATCGCCGCACTGGTGTGGCAGTGGATGCTCGACCCGCACCTCGGCGTCATCAACATCGTGCTCGACCACGTCATCGGCCACCCGGTCCTCTTCCTCGGCAGCGGCCCGTGGGCCATCCCCTCGCTCGCCGCGATCAGCGTGTGGAAGTGGATGGGCTACTACGCGCTGCTGATCTTCGCCGGACTCCAGACCATCCCGTCCACCATCTACGAGGCCGGCCGGGTGGACGGCGCGAGCGAGTTCCAGATGTTCCGCCGCCTGACCGTGCCGCTGCTGCGGCCGATCCTCGTGATGGTGGTCGTCCTGACGGTGATCAACGCCTTCCAGGTCTTCGACATCGTCGCCGTCACCACCAAGGGCGGACCCGCCAACGCCTCGAACGTGCTGCAGATGTACATCTACGACAAGGCCTTCCGCCAGTTCGACTTCGGCTACGCGGCGACCATGTCGCTGGCCCTGTTCGTCCTGCTCATCACGGTCACCTTCACCCAGTTGCGGCTCGCCCGGGCCGACGAATCCGACCTGAACTGAAGGAGGCCCCCGATGGCGGCAACCCTCGCGCCCCGCTCGACGACCGAGCGGCGCCCCCGCACCCGCAAGACCACGCCCGGCCGGATCGTGGCCTGGTGCTACCTGGGCCTCGTCTCCCTGATCACCCTGTTCCCCTTCTACTGGATCCTGCGCACCGCGCTGTCCAACAACTACCAGCTGGCCACCAACCCCTCCTCGCCCCTGCCCGTCGGCTTCACCTTCGGTGCCTTCAAGCGGGCGCTGGGCCTGGCCTCCCTCGCCGAGGCCCAGGCCCAGGGGGGTTCGGGCGCCTCCCTCGACATCGCGCTCTACCTGCGCAACTCGGTCATCTACGCGTCGGTGCAGACGGTGCTCATCGTGCTGTTCTCGGCCTGCGCGGCCTACGCCTTCTCACGACTGCACTGGCGCGGCCGCAACCTCGTGTTCGGCATCCTCATCAGCGCGCTGATGGTGCCGAGCGTCTTCACGCTGCTGCCCAACTTCGTCTTCGTCAAGGACGCCGGCCTCACCAACACCTTCGCCGGACTCATCCTGCCCGGCGGGCTGTTCCAGGCGTTCACGGTGTTCTTCCTGCGGCAGTTCATGCTCGGTCTGAGCAGCGAGATCGAGGAGGCCGCGATCATCGACGGCGCGGGACCGCTGCGGATCTTCTACCGCATCATCCTGCCGATGTCGGCGGCGCCGATCGCCACCGTGTCGCTGCTGATGTTCGTCAACGCCTGGAACGACTACATGTGGCCGCTGCTGGTCACCAACGACTCCAGTGTGCAGCCGCTGACGCTCGCGCTCGGCGTGTTCAAGCAGTCCTCGCCGCAGGCCGCCCCCGACTGGGCCGGGCTGATGGCCGCCGCCCTCATCGCGGCACTGCCGATGCTGCTGCTCTTCCTCGCCTTCGGCAAGCGGATCGTCAACTCCATCGGCTTCTCCGGGCTCAAGTGACCGCGCCCGCGCACCTGGACGGCACCCTCATGAACTCCACTGACCTGCTGCTCGGCTGGCCCGCGCCCGCGGCCGACTGGAACGAGGCGGCCCCGGTCGGCAACGGCCGCCTGGGCGCCATGGTCTTCGGCGGCACCCACCGCGCCCGGATCCAGATCAACGACTCCACCGTGTGGTCCGGAACCCCCGGCGGGCCGGCGAAGGCGCTCGCCGACGTCGTGGCCGCCGGCGCCGGCCCGGGCCGGCTCGCGGAGGTCCGCGACGCGCTCCGGGCCGGAGACCCGCACCGCGCCGAGGAACTCCTGATGGCCTTCGAGGGCCCGTACAGCCAGGAGTACCTGCCCTACGCCGACCTGTGGCTCACGGTGTCCGGGGCGCGGGACGCCGTCTATCGGGGCCGGACCCTCAACCTCGACAGCGGGATCGCCGAGGACGCCTTCGAACTGCCCTCGGCGACCTCGGTCCGCCGCCGTACCTGGGCCGACGCCACCTCCGGGACGCTGTGCACCGACCTCGCCACGCACGGCGGCCGCGTCGACCTGCGCCTGGAGCTCACCACCCCCCTCCGGGAGGTCCACCGCAGCGCCGGCCGGGACGGTGTCGTCATCGGCGTGGAGATCCCCGTCGACGGGGCGCCCGCGCACGAACCCGGTGTCGAGGAACCGCTGCGCTACGCGGACGGGCCCGTCGACGGCCACGACCCCTTCGGCGCGCTCGCCCTGCGTGTGGCCACCGACGGCGAGGTGACCGCGGACGGCGACGCCCTCCTGGTCACCGGCGCCACCCGGCTCCTCGCCGTCGTGGCGAGCTCCACCGAGGCCCGCCGCCACTGGCAGGGCCGCACGGAACCGGCCGACCGCGCCGCCCACCTCGACACCGCGGCGGGCGACGCGGCCCGGGCGGCGGAACGCGGCACCGGGGAACTGCTCAAGGCCCACGAGACCGATTTGCGGGCCTTGCTCGGCGGTACCTCCCTGCGCATCGGACCACGCCGCTCGGGCACCTATGACGTGGCCCGCGACATCCTCGGCGGCGACGACGAACTCCTCACCGCCACGGTGATGTTCCAGCTCGGCCGCTACCTCCTGGCCTCCGCCTCCCGCCCGCACGCCGGCCCGCCGGCCAACCTCCAGGGCATCTGGAACGCCGACCTCCGACCGGCCTGGTCGTCCAACTACACGATCAACATCAACACCCAGATGAACTACTGGGGCGCGGAGGCCGCCGGTCTCGGTCCCTGCCACGAGCCGCTGTTCGACCTCCTGGACCGTGTCGCCGCGCACGGCAGGGGCGTTGCCGCGGAGCTGTACGGCGCCCGCGGCTGGGTCGCCCACCACAACACCGACATGTGGGGATGGGCGCTGCCCGTCGGCATGGGCCACGGCGCCGCGTCCTGGGCGATCTGGCAGATGGGCGGCGCCTGGCTGGTCCAGCACCTGTGGGACCACTGGGAGTTCACCCAGGACACCGCCTTCCTGCGCGAGCGCGCCTGGCCCCTGCTGAGCGGCTGCGCGGAGTTCCTGCTCGACTGGCTGGTGGACGACGGCACCGGACACCTCGGCACCCTCCCCTCCACCTCGCCGGAGAACCACTTCCTCACCCCCGACGGCTCCATGGCCTCCCTCACCCGCTCCGCCGCGATGGACACCGCACTCACCCGGGCCGTCCTCGAACGCACCCTGCGGGCCGCGGAGCTGCTCGGCCTCGGCACCCCGCTCAGCGGCCGCATCGCCGACACGCTGCCGCGACTGCACCCGCTCCGGATCGCCGCGGGCGGCTGGCTCCAGGAGTGGGCCGACGACCTCCCCGAGCAGGACCCCCACCACCGCCACCTCTCGCAGTTGGTCGCCGTTCACCCGCTCGGCCAGGTCGACCCGGACACCGCCCCGGAACTCTCGGTCGCCGCCACCGCCCTGCTGGACCGGCGCGGACCCGGCGCGATGGGCTGGTCCTGGGCCTGGAAGATCGCCCTGCGCGCCCGGCTGCGCGACGCCGCCACGGCCCGTACGCTCCTTCTCGAGGCGACCCGCCCGTACGACGGAGACCCGGACACCGACGCGCCCGTCGACGGCTCGGAGTGGGGCGGACTGCTCCCCAACCTCTTCTCCACCCACCCGCCGTTCCAGATCGACGGCAACTACGGCTTCATGGCCGCGCTCACCGAAATGGTGCTGCAGAGCCACAGCGGGGCGATCCACCTGCTGCCCGCGCTGCCCCCGCAATGGCCCGAAGGCGAGGCCACCGACCTGCGTTGCCGCGGCGGCCTGGCGGCCGACTTCGCCTGGCGCGACGGTGCCCTCACCTCCGTGACCCTGCGCCGGCACGCCGGGGACGACGCCGAACCGGTGGCCCTCCGCCACCGCGATCGCGTCGTGCGGGTACGCGTCGCCACCGGCTCTGCCGTCACCCTCGACGCCGACCTCATCACGCGCGAGGAGGCCCCGCCGTGCTGACCGAGAACGACGTGCCCGAACTGTGGGCCTACCGCAGCGCCTATCGCGAGCCCGCCGACTTCGACGCCTTCTGGAAGGACACCCTCGACGCCGCCCGCGCGCACCGGCCGCGGCTGGAGCTCACCGCGGTGGACACCGGCCTGGAGACCGTGGACGTCTACGACGCCGTCTTCCCCGGTTTCGACGGCCACCCGGTCCGCGGCTGGCTCCGCCTGCCGCGCCACCGCGGCGGCCCCCTGCCCGCGGTCGTGCAGTTCCACGGCTACGGCAGCGGACGCGGCGCCCCCATCGAGGACCTGCTGTGGGCCTCCGCCGGCTACGCCCACCTGCTCGTGGACACCCGCGGCCAGGGCGGCGCCTGGGCGGGCGGCGGCGCCACCGCCGACCCGGTCGGCAGCGGGCCCTCGCACCCCGGGTTCCTCACCCGCGGCATCGAGGACAAGGACTCCTACGTCTACCGACGGGTCTTCACCGACGCCGTCAGGGCCGTCGAGGCCCTGCGCACCTCACCGCACGCCGACCCCGACCGCATCGCGGTGACCGGACCCAGCCAGGGCGGCGGCATCGCGCTGGCGGTCGCCGGACTCGTCCCGGGGCTGCGCGCCGCGCACTTCCAGGCGCCGTTCCTGTGCGACGTCCGGCAGGCCACCCGGCTCACCGGCGAGCAGCCGTACGCGGAGCTCATCGGCTATCTCGCCGCCCGCCGGGACCGGGTCGAGCAGACCTTCCGGACCCTCGGCTACTTCGACGGGCTCGCCTTCGCCCGCCGGGCCACCGCGCCCGCCTGGTTCTCCGCCGGGCTGCGCGACGAGGTCTGCCCGCCCGCCACCACCCTCGCCGCCTACCACGCCTACGGAGGGCCCAAGCAGATGCGGCTGTGGGAGTTCAACGGCCACGACGCCGGGGGCCCCGAGGACCTGGCCATCTCCCTGAGCGCCTTCCGCGCGCTCCTCAAGACGTCGTCCCACCACCCTCACCAGGAACCGTCCCGAAAGAAGGAATCATGAGAATTCGCAGAGTCGTCGCGCTGGGGGCCACGCTCACCCTCGCCGCGGTGCTGTCCGCCTGCTCCTCCGGCTCGGACTCCGCGGGCGGTTCGCAGACCGTCAACTGGTGGACCTGGGACGACAAGCAGGCCGCCGCGTACAAGACCTGCGCCGCGGACTTCGAGAAGGCCAACCCCGGCACGACGGTGAAGATCTCGCAGTACAACGTCGACGACTACTTCACCAAGCTGACCGCCGGCTTCGTGGCGGGCAACGCACCGGACGCTTTCCAGAACAGCGTCCAGTTCTTCCAGGCGTACGCGAGCCAGCACCAGCTGCTGGCGATGGACGACTACATCGCCAAGGACAAGTTCGACCTGTCCCGCTTCTCCGTCGGCGTGAGCGCCTGGAAGTTCACCGACGGCAAGCAGTACGCGCTGCCGCTGGACTGGGCCGCGGCCGGCCTCTACTACGACCAGGACGCCCTGACCAAGGCCGGCTACAGCAAGAGCGACGTCGAGTCCGTGACCTGGAACCCCGACGACGGCGGCGAGTTCGGCAAGATGATCGCCCACCTCACGATCGACGAGAAGGGCCGCCGCGGCGACGAGCGCGGCTTCGACAAGGCCCACGTCAAGACCTTCGGCTTCGGCCAGATCGCGGCCAAGGACTTCATCGGCCAGACCTCCTGGAGCCCGTTCGCCTCCAGCACCGGATGGCGGCTCGGTGACAAGGAGAGCTGGCCGACGGTCTTCAACTACGGCGATCCGCGCCTGGTGAAGACGCTCTCGTGGGCTCGCTCCCTGACGGAGAAGGGGTACGCGCCGAAGATCGGCGAGTTCACCTCCAGCGTCAGCGACGTCGACCTGCTCTCCTCCCACAAGGTGGCCATGGAGCTGGGCGGTTCCTGGTCCGCCTCCACCTTCGCCAAGATCCCCGGTGTCAAGACCGGCATCGCGGCGCCCCCGTACGGCCCCGACGGCAAGACCCGGGCCGTGATGAGCAACTCCAACGGCAACAACATCTGGGCGGGCACCAAGAACCCCGAGCTGGCCTGGAAGTGGGTCTCCTACATGGGCTCCGAGGACTGCCAGACCAAGGCCTCGCGCACGGGCACGTTCTTCCCGTCCATCCCCGCCTCCATGGAGGCCTCGGCGAAGGCGCTGTCCGCCGACGGCGTCGACCTGACGGTCTTCACGGACATGCTGAAGAACAAGGTCCTCTACCCGTCCCCGGTCTACGGCAACGGAGCCGCCGTCCAGGACGCGCTGAACCCGCTCTTCGAGGGGTACTTCGCCGGCCAGAAGGACGACTCCGTCTTCGCGGACATGCAGAACCAGAGCAAGACCCTGCTCGCGAAGAACTGAGCCACCGACAGCGAACCGAGCCCTCGCCGCCGGAGCGGCCCCCGACCGGGGCCGCTCCGGCGGCGGGGCACATCGAAAGGACTTCCATGGCCGACACCACCGCGCGGGTCGTCTCGTTGCGCGCGGCCGGCACCGCGTTCGTCGTGGAGCTCACCGAACCGGTGCCCCGGGTCCTCCACTGGGGGGCCGACCTCGGCCCGCTGTCCGACGACGACCTGGCCGCCCTCGTCCTGACCGCCGAGCCCGCGGTGCTCAACAACTCCATCGACGTGCCGCGCCGGTTCACCGTCTGGCCCACCGAGGCGGACGGCTGGGCCGGCACCCCCGCGCACCACGGGCACCTCGACGGTGCCGCCGCCGCCCCGCGCCCGGTCACGACCGGCACCGCGTTCCGCGGCGACGCCGAGGGCGGTGAACTGGCCGTCTTCCTCACCGACGCCGCCGCGGGCCTCGACATCACGATCACCTACCGGCTGGAGCCCTCCGGTGTGCTCGCCGTCCACAGCGAGATCACCCGGCAGCCGACGGCGGACCCGGCCCCGTACGACCTCGCGCAGGTCACCGCCCTGCTCCCGCTGCCCCGGCGGGCGGGCGAGATCCTCGACTTCACCGGCAAGTGGAGCCGTGAACGCTCCCCGCAACGCCGGCCCCTCGCCCACGGCACCTACGCCCGCGACGTCCGGCGCGGCAAGCCCGGTCTGGACTCGCCGTACCTCGTCGCCGTCGGCGTACCCGGCTTTGGCTTCCGTGAGGGCGAGGTGTGGGGCCTGCACGTCGCCTGGAGCGGCGACCAGCGGTACCTCGTGGAGCAACTGCCCGAGGGCGCAGGTGTCCACGCCTCCGTACTCGGCGGCGGCGAGCTGCTGCGCGCGGGCGAGGTCCGGCTCGCACCCGGTGACACCCACCGCACCCCGGTCTGCCACTACGCGTGGTCCGGCGCCGGCCTCGACGGGCTCGCCGACCGCTTCCACACCCTGCTGCGGGACCGCCCCGCCCACCCGCGCCGCCCGCGCCCGGTCATCCTCAACAGCTGGGAGGCGGTGTACTTCGACCACGACCCGGACCGCCTGCTGCGGCTCGCCGACCGCGCCGCCGAGGTCGGCGTGGAGCGCTTCGTCCTGGACGACGGATGGTTCCGCGGCCGCCGCTCCGACCGGGCGGGGCTCGGCGACTGGACGGTCGATCCGCTGGTGTGGCCCGCCGGGCTGGCGCCGCTCGCCGACCATGTGCGCTCCCTGGGCATGGAGTTCGGCCTGTGGGTCGAGCCCGAGATGGTCAACCTCGACTCGGAGCTCGCCCGCGAGCACCCGGACTGGGTTCTCGCCCCCGCGGGCGGCGTCGGCCCCTCCGCCCGCCACCAGCACGTCCTCGACCTCTCCCACCCCGGCGTCGGCGCGTATCTGCTGGGAGCCCTGGACGCGCTCGTCAAGGAGTACGGCATCGCGTACCTCAAGTGGGACCACAACCGCGAGGTGCACGAGGCCGTGAGCGGCCCGGCGGACCGCCCGGCGGCGCGCGCCCAGGTCGAGGCGCTCTACCGCCTGCTGGACTCCCTCAAGGAGCGCCACCCCGCCCTGGAGATCGAGAGCTGCGCCAGCGGCGGCGGCCGGGTCGACCTCGGCATCCTCGCCAGGACCGACCGGGTCTGGGCCTCCGACTGCAACGACCCGGTGGAGCGGCAGTCCATCCAGCGGTGGACGGGTCAGCTGCTCCCGCCGGAACTCGTCGGCGCCCATGTGGGTCCCACGCCCAGTCACACCACCGCACGGGTCAGCCCGGACAGCTTCCGCCTGGCCACCGCGCTCTTCGGACACCCCGGCATCGAGCAGGACATCACCCGCTGCACCCCGGAGGAACTGGCCCGGCTCACCGCCTGGACGGCCCTGTACCGGGAGCTGCGCCCACTGCTGCACGGCGGGCGCACCGTCCGCGCCGACCTCCCCGGCGACGCGACCCTGCTGCACGGCGTCGTCGCCCACGACGGCACGGCCGCGCTGTACTGCTGGGCCCGGGTGGCGACCTCCCCGGAGGGCCAGCCGGGCCGGGTGCCCTTCCCCGGGTTGGAGCCCGGCCTCCGCTACCGGGTACGCGTCCGCACCGAGCTCGGGCTGCCGTCCTTCCACCAGACGAGCGGTCCCGCCTGGCTCACCGAGGCGATCGACGGCCGGCTCACCCTCCCCGGCATGGTGCTGGCCACCGCCGGTGTGCCGATGCCGCAGCTCAACCCCGAACAGGCCCTCCTGATCGAGGTGCGCCAGGCCGACTGACCCGTCCGTGCCCCGGTTCCGTGGGCCGGCCTACAGCGTTCCTGCATCGGGCCAGTGCGACCAATGGGTGTTGGGAGGAAGCGTCGGCCGGTAGCGGGACGGGTCCCCGGAGTCCAGGACCTCGGCCATCATCCGGAACGCCTCGCATCCTCCGGGAGTGACGTCTCCGAGGTCCTCCGGCTGGTGCCATTCGTCCAGCCGCAGCAGCACCGGCAGGTCGGCGGGGACACCGGCGCGCAGTTCGGCGCCGTCGGCCAGGAAGAGCACGCGGTGCGCGGGCACCAGCCGGCGGAACACCTCCTCCAGCGGTGTTCCGCCGGGGTCGGCGACAGGAAGGGCCTGTCCGCGGACCACCACCGGAACCCCTCCGGCGTAGACCTCGTCGTCGCCGAGGACGATCTCCCCCATGTTGTCCACCCGGTCGAGGAATTCGCCGAACCCCGGTTCGCCATGGGTCAGGCAGTTGCCGAACCGGTGCACGACGTCGATGAGGTTGCCGACGCGAGGGCAGTACCCCAGCAGTTCGGCCACCATCGCCCAGCGAGTCGAGTCACCGAACAGGTGGATCCGGGTGTCGACCGGGTAGTAGTAGCCGTTCAGCAGGTCGGGGAAGGTGGCCTGATCCGCGCACAGGTCGAACTGCCCGAGAATGGACGAGGTGGTCTTCACCCGGTACACCGTAGGGCCGGGAACCGACGGACGGGCCCGCTACTCCTCCTCGGCGTCCACCGGCGCCTGACGGCCCAGCCAGTACAGGGCGGTGTCGACGTCGCGGGCGGTCCAGCCGTCCGCGCCGGGGCCGGAACGGACGAGGAGGTCGTCGAGGAGGTCCATGTACCGCCCGTAGCGCCCGGGGGCCGCGGAGAGCTGGTAGCCCAGTTGCTCGAGGCCGAACTGGGCCCGCCGGTCGTAGACGGCCATCCGGTCCGGGGCGGCGGCCGTGAGGAGCGCCGAGGCCAGCGCGTCGCCGTGGCGGCAACCGGGCAGGGGGAGCAGGGCCCTGCGGCCCTCGCGGGCGGCCGCGCCGCGCGGTGCATCCGTGTCGCGGACCGCGCGCACCGCCCCGGCCGTGACGGCCCGGACCTCCGTGTCGGGCAGGTTCATCAGCTCGACGACCCACGCGGTGCTCGCCTGCAGGCGCTTCCACACCACCAGCGCGGCGATGTCGGCCTTGCCGAGACTGCCGTGCTCCCGGGCGCGCTCCGCGATCTCCGTCAGCACCTCGTCGTACGCGGCCGGTACGGCGGCGCGGTAGGCGTCGCGCGCGGCGGACAGGGTGGACCAGACTCCGTCGGGGAGCGGGGTGAGGGCGGCGGTCGCGGATGCAGTCATGCCCCGATGGTGGCCCGCCACGGTCCGCTCCGTGTGCACTTGACCGCTTGTGATCGGATCCGGTGCGATGTGCCGTCAGGAAGGATCAGATCCAGCCACGCGCACCCGCTTCCACACCGGCCTGGAAACGGGTCTTCGCGTCGAGGCGGCCCCTGGCGTCGGCATGCTCGCGGCCGTCGCGCCCGCCTCCAACTTCGGCCACGACTACGACTTCATGACCGGCACGTCGATGGCGACCCCGCACATCGCCGGTCCCGCGGCGCTCTACCTGGCCGAGCACCCCACCTGGTCCCGGCCTCTGCGCGCAGGGCGCCGGTGAGGTGCGGCCGACCGGGATGTTCGAGCCGGGCCGGCCCCGCGCAACGGTACCGGCCCCCTCGTCACGAGGGAGGAGCCGGCACCGGTCCGTTCCGGGCGCCGTCCGGTTCGGGTACGTACTGGGCGTACGACCCCCGGCCCCGAGGGCCCGCCCGGCAGGCCCTTCGATCTCAGGGGCGGTCACGTGGTGGACGGAACGGCGCCGCCGTCGAGTTCGCCGCGGAGCCCTGCCCGGGCGAAGGCCACCGCGGAGGCCAGCAGCGCCAGCGCCAGCGGCCCCCAGACCGCCGGGATCGACCACATCGGCCAGTCGTTGGCCGACTGCACCCAGAGCGTCACGATCGCCGTGACGCCCATGGCGACGCCGTGCCACCGCACGGCCTTCGCGGCGTTCGCGTGACGCGGCCCCGGCGCGAAGAGCGACCACAGCGCCCCGACGAGCCCCACCAGGCCGAACGAGAGGCCGGCGAGCGCGCCGCCGAGGCGGTCCTCGGGCCACTCCAGAGGCCCGTCGCTCGTCTCCTGCCACGTCCCCGCGGCGTTCCGCACCTCGACGACCTGCCCCCGCCAGATCAGGCCGACGACCTTGTCGCCCGGCTCCAACTGCGACAGCACGGGACCGGGCCAACGGAAGGTCAGATGCCACGGCTTGCCGGACGGCAGCGACAACTCTGCCTCGGGCGACTCCCGCTCGCCGCTGTGCGTGTCCACCGACCGCACGGTGAACGACTGCTCCCACCGGCAGTCCGACACCTCGACGGGTACGGAGACGCACGGCGGCGCCGCACGGAACTCCCGCTCCCGCTCTAGCGCACCGCGCGTCAGGAAGACCATCGCCACCCCTATGGCCAGCGCCGCCACGGCGATCAGCAGCCATATCCCGGCCCGTGACCTCTGTTCCGCCGATCCCACCGCGTCTCCTCACCCCCGTGCGCCCCCGCGACGACCATCCGATCATGTCGTGCCGAGGGCCGCCCAGGCCCGCGGCCGGCAGCGTGGGACGCGCCGGCTTGCCGGATCAAGGCAAGGAGGGGACACCGGTGGAACGGCGACGCGGCCGGCCCCTCCGTGCGGAGGGACCGGCCGCGCTTGGTGCGGAGGCGGATCAGGACAGACCGGTCGCCCGGATCACCGTCTGCGTCACCGTGTTGCCGCGCTTGTCGGAGGCACGCACGCGCAGCGACAGGAACTCGGCCCGCCGCGGCGCGTCCAGACGGACCCGGGCGGCGCCGTCGTCCGCGCCGCGCAGCGCGAGCTTGTGCCACGTCCGGCCGTCGTCGTACGAGACCTCGACCGCGTCCGTGCCGGCCCGCCCGGCCGAGGAACCCCGCAACGGGGACGCGCCGACCGTGAGTTCGGCGTCGCGTCGCGCGGCACCGCCCGCGTCGGTGCGGATCCCGTAGTCGAGCTGCAGGAGCGGCAGCACCTGCGGGTCGTCCGAACGCGGGGTCCCGGAGGTGAAGCCCCACTCGGTGCGGGTCGCGGTGGAGTACGGGTACCCCTCCGTCCGCTCGGTGGACGTCACCAGCCGGTACCGGCCCGAGGCCGCCGGGACGTCCCCGCCCAGCCAGCCGCCCTCGGTGCGGGTGACCAGATCGCCGCCCCGGTACAGCTCGTTCACCTGGGAGGTGGTGCCCGGGCCGACCACACCCGCGTGGTCGCGGCCGCCGTCGCCCCAGGCCGGGATGGTCACGTCGAGGACGTCACCGCTGCGCTGGGGCAGCCACTGGCTCTCGTTCATCCGCGGGTGCTCGACGGGCCCGAACCACTGGACGTCGGTGGTGCGCCCCGCCGGGTAGTCGACCAGCCCGGAGAACTGGATGGATCGGATGCCGTTGGCGGCCTCCTCCATCCAGGTCGCCTCACCGGCCGGGGTGACCCAGTCGGTGCGCTCGGCGCCCGCCGTCGACAGCCGGGTGCCGCCGACCTTGACCCCGAGGTAGGGCTGGATGTCGTAGCGGAACTCGTCGACCGCCGTGCCGGATTCGTTGCGGAAGCCGACGTCGACGCGGGCGAGGCGGTGTTCGGCGGGCGCGTAGGTCTGCGTCTGCGGGATCGTGCCGTGCCAGGTGTGCACCAGGTCGTACAGGTAGTCCGTCTCGGCGTGGCCGACGACACGCATCGGCACCGAGCCGGTACGGCTGGCCTGGATGCGGCCGATCAGGGTCTCGCCCTCGGTGCGGGAGACGCCCGCGATGACCAGGTCGGTGCGGCGGACGGGCTCCCGCAGCCGGCCGTTCTGGTCGTTCACCACGACCAGCAGCGCGACGCCGGCCTTCTGCGCGGCGGTGAACTGGTCGTCGGCCGCCGCCGCGGCGACCCGGTCGTCGTCGTCCGCCACGAAGCGGACCACCGCCACCTTGCCCTTGGCGCCGGCGGCGGCGTACTCCGCCGCGGTGCCGTTGCCCGCGAAGACGGCGGGCAGGGTCTTGGTGCCCTCGGCCGGGCGGCCGGAACCGGGCTGGAGCCACAGGTCGTCGAAGACCTGGTCGCCGGAGGACAGCGCCAGCAGCGGCTGCTGCATGCGCCAGCGCACCGTGTACGCCAGGTCGCCACCGGACGCCTTCGGCATGGGCAGCGCCCACACGCTGTCGAAGCCGTCGCCGACGGTCGCGGTGTCCGTGATGGCCGGGGAGCCGTCCTTGAAGGACTGGGAGAAGTCCATGCGGATGTCGCTGTCCGTGGACGTCTTCGGCGTCACGACCCGGGTCCTGCGCAGCTTCGTCCCGTCCAGCGTGGTGTCGGTGTCGGCGTCCGCGACCACGACGCCGGTGCGGGCCAGCAGCGCCCGCCCGAAGGAGGACTCGCCGTGGACGCCGCGGACGGCGCCCCAGGTCCACACGGTGTACGTGCCCGGCGGGACGACGGTGTCGAGCACGCCGTCGAGGTCGGTGTAGAGGGACTGTGCGAACTCGTCGCCCTTGCGCTGGTACATCACCATGCCGACCATCGGGTCGCCGGCCCGGTCGGTGACGTGGACGCGCAGGTGGTGGTACTCGTCCCGGGTGCTGACCGCGAGCAGGGTGCGGGTGACGGCCTTGCCGCCGACGACGCCCTCGACGTGCCCGGTGAAGCGGGAGCCCGCGGGGGCCTTGTCGAGCGTGGTGGTCACGGTCGTGGAGGCGGTGCCGTGGGCGGGCACGGTGAGCGGGGCGTCCGCCACGGTGAACAGGCCCTCGGGAGCGCCCGGTGCGTCCACCCGCGGGGTCACGGTGACGGCGGTGTCAGCGGAGTTGGCCCACTCCACGGTCCGGGTCACGGTACCGCCGGAAGCGCCGCCCGGGGGGTGGATGCCGGCGTCGGCCTTGGCGGAGGCCACGAGCGTGCTGCTGGTGGCGGCCACCGCGTCCACGCGTCCGTTGCCGCCCGAGTCCGCGGGGATGTCCGGGGTCGCGACGGACGTGGAGACCAGGGCGTCCTTGATCCGGGCCCCGTCCCAGTCCGGGTGCTCCGCCGCCACCAGGGCGGCGACGCCCGCGACGTGCGGGGTGGCCATCGAGGTGCCGCTGAGGGTGGCGTACGAGCCGGTCCCGAAGGGCGCCCACTGCGAGCGGGCCGCCAGGATGTCGACGCCGGGGGCGGTGATCTCCGGCTTCATCGCGTCGTCCCGGAAGCGGGGGCCGCGGCTGGAGAAGTCGGCGATGGCGTCGGAGGAGTCGACGGCGCCGACGGTGAGCGCGGCGTCCGCGGCGCCGGCCGCGGCCACGGTGCCCTCGTACGGGCCGGAGTTGCCGGCGGCGATGGTGAACAACGCGCCCGTCTCGGCGCTGAGTTCGTTGACCGCCTGGCTCATCGGGTCGGTGCCGTCGGTGGGCTGGTCGCTGCCGAGGCTCATGCTGACCACGCGGGCCTTGGCGTCGCGGGCGGCCCACTCCATGCCGCTGATGATCCAGGAGTCGGAACCGCTGCCCGCGTTGCTGAGGACCTTGCCGACGTGCAGCCGCACGCCGGGGGCGACGCCCTTCTCCTTGCCGCCGGACGCGGCGCCGTTGCCCGCGATGGTCGACGCCACGTGCGTGCCGTGGCCGTGGTGGTCGTCGACCTCCTCGCCGGGCACGAAGCTGCGGGAGTCGGTGACGATGCCGTCGAGGTCGGGGTGGCCGGTGTCGTAACCGGTGTCGAGGACGGCGACGTCCACGTCCTTGCCGGTGTTGCCGCCCTTCCACACCTCGGGGGCGCCGATCTGCGCGACGCTGTCCGCCAGGTCGGCCTTGACCTTGCCGTCGAGCCACACCTTGCGTATGCCGCCGCTCAGCGCGAGGCCGCTCGCCTTGGCCCTCGCGGCCGTCTGCGGGGCGGCCTGGCGGGTCAGGTCGGCCCAGAACTCCGCCGCCTGGTCGTGGTCCTGGGTGGTGGCGGTGCTGTCGATGCTGGTCAGTGCCCGTGCGCCGGTGGCCCCCTCGGGGAGGGACGGCGCCGCGAGCTTCCGCCGGGCGTCGGAGGAGTAGGTCAGGATGACGGGCAGGCCCTTGGACCGGTCGTCGTCGTAGCCGTCGGCTATGAGCCGCGTGACGTTGAAGAGGTCGGTGTCGAGCAGCCCTGCCGCCACGTACCGCTCGGCGGCGAACGGGTAGACGTAGGTGTCGCCGTCCCGCGTGGTGATGCGGGCGTCCGCGCGGTGGCCGCCGGGGCCCTGCACGGTGACGGAGGAGCGGCCGTCGCCGCCCGGCGTGACCGTGACCCGGTCGCCGGTGATGAGGGTGACGGTGCGCGGGGTGGAGCCCGAGTGGGCCCGGCCGGTCACGACCACGCTGTCCGTCGAGGAGGAGGTGGTGGCGTGGTCACTGGCAGACGCCGGTGGGATCGCCATCAGCATTGCCGCGACACCCGCGACGATCGGCAGGCCGGTTCGGCCCGGGAAGAGCGGTCTCACAGGGGATCCTTCACGTTAGATCCATCCAATGTCCGCCGCATGCTAGCGAGTTAAACGTTTCAACGGGTGGGGAAACAGGGGTCGAACGGTGGCGTCTTTCTGCCGCTTGTCGCGATCACGCCAGCGCGAGGATCGCGCGTGACCGGTTCGCCGCCACTGTCGCCGTCTTCGCCGGCGCGGTCGGCCGGTGCCGCCCTTCCGTCGGCTCGTGGAGGTCGGCGTGCGAGGGGCGGCGACCGCGTGCGCGAAGCCACGGACGGCCCAACGAGCGGATCGGCCGAAGGTCGCCGCCCTCGCGCGTAGTTACGATTTTCCCGAAATGACCGGATCGGCTGGATTGTGAGCCGCGGTCACTGCCCTCCGATCACCGGGAGCACACTTGTTCGCACTTTCCTTGTCTCGTGACCGTGGATTCCATCCGTCCTCGCCCAGGGATCAAGGCCCTTGGGGTCCGAGCGGCCGAATACGGCAGGGGGGCCGCTCCCGCCGGTACGGGTGGCTCGCGGTCGCGGGGCTCCTGGCCGCCGGTCCGTTGTTCGTCCCCGGTGGGGAAGCCGCCGCAAGCGTGCCGGTGACGATCACGTTCACCTCCCCGGGGGAGCACGCCTTCACCGTCCCCACGGGGGTGACCACCGTGACGATCACCGCCGTCGGAGCCCGCGGAGGCAACGCGGGAGGATCGGGAGCCACGGTGACCGGGTCCGTCGCCGTGACGGGCGGAAGCACTCTCTACGCCAACGTTGCGACGGGCGGCGCGGCGTCCACCGCGGGCGGCGGAGCGGGTGGTGGCGCGAGCGATGTGGCCACCTGCGGTTCGGCCGGCGCCGGGTGCGTCCTGACCGGTGATCCGGCCACCGATCCCCGCCTGATCGTGGCCGCCGGAGGCGGCGGACGCGCGGCCGTCTCCGGCGGCGGGGCAGCCGGCGGCGCCGGTGGCGACAGTGGCGAGCCCGGCGTGACCAGGGCGGTCGTCAATGCCGCCGGAGGCGGCGGCGGGGGAACCGCGGCCGCGGGCGGGGTGGGCGGTGCGGCATGCGTCGGCGTCAACGGCGGCACCGGGAGCCCGGGTACGGCCGGGCTCGGCGGTGCCGGAGGCGGTATCGGATTCGGCGGCGGCGGGGGCGGCGGCGGGTGGTTCGGCGGGGGCGGCGGAGGGAGCTGCGCGGTCAGCGGCTCGGACTCGTTGGGCGCCGCCGGCGGCGGGGGCGGCTCCAACCGGGTCCCGGCGGGCGGGACGTCCGCGACGGCGTCCGGCCCCGCATCGGTGACGATCACCTACCAGGTACCCGACCTGGTGATCACGACCACCTCGCTCCCCGGTGGCGTGACCGGTGCCCCCTACTCGGCCACGATCGCCACCTCCGGCGGCGTCGGCGCGCCCACCTTCGCGGTGACCTCGGGCGCGCTGCCTCCCGGCCTCACCCTGAACCCGGGCACGGGGCAGATCAGCGGGACCCCCACCGCGTCCGGCGCGTTCACCTTCACCGTGACCGCCTCCCAGACCGACCCCGCGCAAACGGCCGCACAGACCTTCACGCTGACGGTCTCCGCCGCGACGTGTGCCACCGGCACCCCGACCATCACCGGGACCAACAGCGCCAATGTCATCTTCGGCACCCCTGGCGATGACGTGATCTTCGCCCTGGGCGGCAACGACGTCGTGGACGGCCGCGGCGGCAACGACCTGATCTGCGGCGGGGCCGGAAACGACACCCTGGCCGGCGGCGTCGGCAACGACCGCGTCGAAGGCGGCGACGGCAACGACGTCCTGACCGGTGGCGACGGCAACGACGCCCTCTTCGGCAATGCCGGCAACGACGTCCTGTCCGGCGGTTCCGGCGTCAACACCAACGACGGCGGAACCGGCATCGACGTCTGCACCAATCCGGCCGCCGGTCCCGGCTGCAATCCCTGACCGCGCGCACCGGCCCGCCGCCACGGCGGCGGGCCGGACATCCGCGAGTACGGCGCGCGGCTCAACGGGGTCGACCGGTCCGGGAACCGCACCGTGGCGCGGGGTGGGCACCGCGGTCGCGGCCTCGCGGCGCGGCCCCCTGCAGTGACCGGGATCGACCGGGATACGCGTACCCCGGACCGCGCGGCGTTCGCTACGCCGGCGCGCCCAGGCGGTCGACGAGGTCGTGCCAGCAGGCGTCCAGCCGTTCCATGGGCAGCCTTTGGGCCGTGAGCAGATGGTCGGCGAGCGTGGTGTCGAGGTAGCCGAGGAGGGTGTGCGCGACGAGATCGACGTCGCCCGGGGCGCCCACGGCGCGCAGCAGCAGCGTGAGGTGGGTGAGCCTGAGCTGGTACGACGGGTTGAAGCGGCGGGTCTGTTCCTTGCGCGCGGCGATGTACAGATCGCGGTGGGCGTGCTCGTGGCGGAGCACGGCGGGCCCGAAGGCGCGCAGCCGCTCGGCGGCCGGGGCGTCGGGGCCCAGGGGCGGCGGGCCGGTGAGGAAGGCCGCCTGGAGCTGCTGCTCGATGTGGTCGAGCAGCGACAGCATCAGTCCCGCCCGGTCGCCGAAGCGCCGGAAGACCGTCCCCTTGCCGACCTCGGCCGCGGTGGCGACGGCCTCCATGGTCACGTTCGCGACGCCGTACTCGGCGGCGAGCTCGGCCGCCACCTCCAGAAGGCGGCGCCGGTTCCGCGCGGCGTCGGCGCGGAGCCGGGTCGGCTCGCCGATCGGTGTGAGCGTGAGGTCCGCCGGTCCGGCGGCTGCGTCACGCGCGGGGAAGGTCGCGCGGGGCGGCTCGGTCATGGCCACAGCCTAGCGGTGGGAATGAAAGTGGACCGTGGTCCGTTTGGCTGGTAGACATGTAACCGGACCACGGTCCGCTTGTTGCCAACCAGGGAGATCACCCATGTCCGTCCGCATCCTCGCCCTCGTCGGCAGCCTCCGCGCCGGTTCGCACAACCGCCAGCTCGCCGAGGCCGCCGTCAAGCACGCGCCCGAGGGCGTCGAGATCACGCTCTACGAGGGCCTGGCCGAGGTGCCCTTCTACAACGAGGACATCGACGTCGAGGGCTCCGTCCCCGAGGCCGCCGCGCGCCTGCGGGCCGCTGCCGGCGCGGCCGACGCCTTCCTGCTCTTCTCGCCCGAGTACAACGGCACCATCCCGGCCGTCCTGAAGAACGCCATCGACTGGCTGTCCCGCCCGTACGGCGCCGGCGCGCTGTCCGGCAGGCCGGTCGCCGTGGTCGGCACCGCCTACGGCCAGTACGGCGGCGTCTGGGCGCAGGACGAGGCCCGCAAGGCGGCGGGTATCGCCGGTGCCGCGGTCCTCGCGGACGCCAAGCTCTCCATCCCGGGCTCCGTGAGCCGCTTCGCCGAGACCCACCCGGCCGACGACTCCGAGGTCGTCGAGGGGCTGACCCAGGTCATCGAGCAGCTCACCCTGGCCGGCACCGCCGCCGCCTGACCCCCTTCCGCCGGCGCCCCGGGACCCCGTGAGCCTTCGCCCACGGGGTCCCGGTGTTCCCGGCACCACCGCCGGGACCGGGCGGTGACCGGTGCGGGAGTGTAGGGGCCCCGATGACGCCGGTGGGGGCGGGCCCGGAGCGGCCCGCCCCCACCGGCGGCGATCAGAACCCGTTCCGCCTCAGCGGAGCCCGAAAGCCCGGTTCACGGTCTGCGTGACCGTGTTGCCGGCCGAGTCGTGCGCCCGGGCGCGCAGCGAGACGAACCGGGCCCCCTTCGGGGCGGACAGCCTGAAGCGGCCGTCGTGCCCGCAGGCGGTCTTCCGCCAGGTGCGTCCGTCGTCGTAGGAGACCTCCAGGGTGACGGGTGAGAGGGTGCCCGCGCCGACGGCCCCCGGGAGATGCGCGGCGGTCGCGGACAGCGAGGCGGTCCGCGGCGCCCGGCCCTCCGTGTCCGTGGCGATGCCGTAGTCGATCTGCGGCAGCGGCAGCACCGCCGCGTCGTCGCCCTCCGGCGCCTTGGACGTGAACTCCCACTCGGTGTGCGTGGTGGAGGAGTACGGGCTCACCGAGGCGTCCCGGCTCGCGTCCAGCACCAGGCGGTAGGGCAGCCGGCCCGCACCGGGGGCGGTGCCCCCCATGCTGGTGTTGGTCGTGCTCTGGCCCAGACGCGTTCCGCCCTGGTAGAGCGTGAGCGTCTGACGGCTGCGCTGGTAGTCCATCGACATGCCGACGTGGTCCGAGCCGCCCCAGGCGGGGATGTCGAAGGCCAGCCAACTCCCGCTGCGGGTCGGCAGCTTGTAGTTGTTGTTGAGGTGCGGCCGCTCGACGGGCTTGAACCACTCCTGCTCGTGCGTGCTGCCCGGCCGGTACGTGGTGCGCGGCTCGATCTCGTAGAGCAGGCCGTCGATGTACGCCTCCTGGCCCCAGGAGTAGCCGGGTCCGGTGGAGACCCAGTCGATCCGCCGCGAGTTCACCGGCTCCCGCATCGTGAGGCCGATGCCCCAGTTGGAGTACACGGGCCAGTCGAAGCGGAACTCACCGCCGCCGGTCGCCGGGTCCGGGCTGTCGAAGGTGACGTCCACCCGGGCCAGGTTCTTCGGGCCGCCCTTGACGACGAGGTCGCCCGGGATCTCGTTGTGCCACGTCCACATGAGGTCGTAGACGTAGGGGCTGACCGGCTGCGAGTCCACCTTCAGCACGGCGCCACGTGCCGAGGCGCGGCGCATCAGCCGTTCGCCCTCGTCCGTGCTGAGCAGCGCCACGTCGATCCGTGCGGGCGTGAAGGGGTCGTCGGTGTAGCTCCGCAACCGGCGTCCCGGCTGGTCGTTCACGACCAGCAGGAGCCGGGCCCCCGCCGCGACCGCCGCGGCGGCCTGTTCGGCGTCGCCGACCGCGCTGTTGCGGCGGACGACCACCGCCTTGCCCCGGGCGTCGCGTCCGGCGTAGTCCGCGCTCGCGCCGTCACCCGCGGCCAGCAGCCGGAGCGAGTGGCGGCCCTGCGGGAGCGGGGTGACGTCCTCCTGCCGCAGGACGTCGGTGAAGGCGTCGTTCCCGGCGCTGACGGAGAGCGCGGGCTGTTCCTTGCGCCAGCGGGCGCCCAGGTGGAAGTCGCCGTGGGTGACCTTGTGCGTGGTGGGCTGGGCCCACAGGCTGTCGTAGCTGGTCTGCGTCTCCATGTAGTCGCGCCAGGTGCCGCCGCCCATCGAGCGGTTGTACTCCAGGCGCTGGTAGGTCGCCTCCGTCGGCTGCGGCGTGGTCATCTCGACCCGCTTCAGCTTCGACGCGTCCAGGTTCACCGTCCGGTCCCGGTCCATGACGACCTCGGGGTCACCGAGCAGGGCCATCCCCATCGAGTGCGGACCGTGGACACCCTGCACGTCCTTGAAGGACAGCACCGAGTAGACGTCGTCGGGGAGCCAGGTCTCCAGCCGCCCGGTCTGGTCGACGATGTAGAACCCGGGGTCGAAGTCACCGGAGCGCAGCACCTCGACGACCCCGGACATGGGCCGGCCCTGGCTGTCCTTCAGGACCAGCGTCAGCTTGTGGGCGGCGTCGCCGAGCGACACCGCGGTGTGGGTGACCGTCTTCCCCGCCGTGTCGGCCGCGACGACCTGGCCGGACCAGCGGCCGTTCCCCGTCGCCTTCGAGCCGTCGATCGAGACCGTGACCTCGGCGGTGCCGTGCGCGGGCACCACGACCTGGGACGCGGACAACGAGAAGAGTCCGGCAGGGGCGTTCGGGGCCTGGACGGACAGGGCGAGCGTCACCGGGGAGCCGCCGGTGTTGGTGTAGGTGACCGGGCGCCGGACCGCGGCGGCGCCGCCGCTCGCCTCCGCCTGTCCGGCGAAAGCCGTCGCGGAGGCGAAGACGCCGGCGTCCAGCGCCGACGGTACGTCCACCCGGCCGCTGCCCGCTTGGAAGGCGTCGTACTGCGGGGTCTGCTTCGAGCTGCTGACCAGCAGGTCCTTCAACTGGGCGCCGCTCAGCCCGGGACGGGCGGCCGCGAGCAGGGCCGCCGCGCCCGCGACGTGCGGGGTGGCCATCGAGGTGCCGCTCAGGGTCTGGTAGCTGCCCTCGCCCTCCGGCGCGTACTGCGAGCGGGCCGCCAGGACGTCGACACCGGGGGCGGTGATCTCCGGCTTGAGCCCGCCGTCGCCGACGCGCGGGCCCTGGCTGGAGAACCAGGCGACGTCGTCCGAGGAGTCGACCGCCCCCACGGTGAGCGCGGCGTCGGCCGCGCCCGGGCCGCCGATGCCGCCCGGGGTGCCCGTGTTGCCGGCGGCGATCACGAACAGCGCGCCGGTCTGCGCGCTCAGGCGGTCGACCGCCGCGCTGAGGGGGTCGGTGCCGTCGGACGGATTCTCGGAACCGAGGCTCATGCTGACGATGTCCGCGTCCTGGTCGACCGCGGCCCACTCCATGCCGGCCAGCACCCAGGAGTCCTGGCCCGAGCCCGCGTCGGAGAGCACCTTGCCGATGCGGAGGTCCGCGCCGGGGGCGACGCCCTTCTCCCTGCCGTCCGAGGCGGCACCGGTGCCGGCGATGGTGGAGGCGACATGGGTGCCGTGGCCGTTGCGGTCCGTCACGTCCTCGTCCGGGACGAAACTGCGCGTGGCCGCTATCCGGCCGGTCAGGTCGGGGTGCCCGGCGTCGACGCCGGTGTCGAGGACGGCTACGTCGACGCCCTTTCCGGTGTCGCCGGCCGACCACGCCCGCGGTGCGCCGATCTGGGCGGTGGTGTCGGCGAGATCGGCCTCGACCTTGCCGTCCAGCCAGATGCGGGCGATGCCGGAGCCGAAGGCGGGACCGCCGTCGGAGGCACCTGCCACGGCCTTCGATGCCGCGCCGGACGGCGTGGTGACGGACCGCCAGAAGTCGGCCGACCGGTCCCGGTCCTCGGTGAGGGCGGCACCCCGGACGCTGTCGAGGTCCCGGACCCGGGTGGCACCGGCGGGCGTCGCCGATCGCAGCCCGGAGGCTTGCGTGCCATACGAGACGATCAGCGGCAGCTGGTCGCGGTGCGCGTCGTCGTAGCCGTCCGCCACGAGCTCGCTGATGTTGAACAGGCGCCTGTCCAGCGTGCCCGCCGCGACATAGGGGAGGGCGGATTCGGGATAGACGTACAGGTCGCCGCCCGACTCCATGATGTGCGCGCGTGCCTTGGTGCCGCCGGCGCCGCGTACCTCGACGGTGCCTCCGGACGCACCGGACTGACGGGTGATAACGATGTCACCCGTGATCAGGGTGATCGAGTGGACGCCCGGCGGCACGTTGCGCTGCGCGGCCGGGGCGGCGGAGCCGGTGGCCGCGGGCGCCGCGGCGTGGGCTGCGGACACGACGGTGGGTTGTGCCAACGACAGGAGGACGACTCCGGCGACGAACACGCCCCGGCGTCTGGGTGATGGTCTCAAGGAATTCCCTGGCTCTTCCGTGGGGCCGGGTCGGCCCGCGGACGGTTCCTGGCTGCCCGGGTGGGGGCGGCTGGCATCCTGGCCCGAATCCCGCGCGTGGAGTGCGGGCACGCGAGGTGATCTTTCCCACGCCCGTACCGCGGCCTGACGGGTTTGGATTCGTCAACCACGCGTTAACGTGCGGAAGTCGGGGCGCGGACGGCGGGAGGGGCGCCGCCCGGGACCGGGCCGGAACCGACGGTCGCGGCGGGCCCTCGCCGATGAGGCCGCCTGCGGCGTGGTTGTCGCGCCCTGCCGGCGCGGGCTGTGGGTCCTCGAGCGGACCCCGGGTGTGCGGCTGGGAAGCGCCGGTGGGTGGGTGGGTCTCGGTGGGTGGACGGGCGGCACTGCGGGTTTTCGGCTGTCGCGTCGTCTCGCTCCCTTCGGTCGCAAAGCGGCGGGCTGCGGAGGGGAGGGTGGGGGCGGGGCCCTTGTGGCGGTGTGCGGGTGGGTGCGTGGCGGGGGTTCAGGCTCCGGAGCGGGGTGCGTTGTTCATGGGCGCGGGTCTCGTTGCCGTCCGCGGGTATAGATGGCCGCTTCCACGCCATCGGTGGATGGTGGGCGCGCCCGCCGTAACCGGCGTCTGCGGCTGCTTCGGTGTGCTGTTGAGCCGTTGACGGGACATCGGGCTCGCTTTCGCCGATATGTTCGGCGGAACAGAGCCCGATCTCTGGGCCGGGCAAGATCGGGTCCGCTTTCGCCGACTATGTCGGCGAAACAGAGCCCGATCTCGGAAATCCGAACCCGATCCCTGTAGGGGAATTACCCGCAGACGCCGGTTACGGCGGGCGCGCCACGCACGAAGGGTGGGCGTGGCAACCGGCCATCTATACGCGCGGACGGCAACGAGACCCACGCCACCGGAGAGGGAACCCGCTCCGGCGCCTGAACCCCCGCCACGCACCCACCCGCACAGCGCCAACCGGCCCCGAGCCCCCACCCTCCCCATCCGCAGCCGGCCGCTTTGCGACCGAAGGGAGCGAGACGAACCCGCACCCGACCACGGCCCCGCCGCCTTCCTCCGGGTCACGAGGGCTGAGGGCGACCCCGGGCTGCATCGCGACGCCCGACGACGGCACGCCGCGCGGTCCCTTCGGTCACCGGGCTAGCATGGAATGAGGACGGCAACGGGCCCGCCGCGAACGGGTGGGCGCCGCCTGCGGAGCGGGAGAGGCCTCCCGCGTACGAACGTACGTGCGTGGACCGGGAGCCACTGGCACGCCGACGGGACACCCTCAAGGACCCGCGGCGCGGGGCACACAGGGACTGGGGCGCCCCCTTCGGTTCGCCGCCCGGCGGGCGGCACCTGTCCCCGTCCCGGAGCGCCCCCGGTGACGTCCCGGGCCCCGCCGTACCAGCACTCGGGTCCGGCGCCCGGCGGCGACCCACACCCGGCACAGCACCGGAAGGAACCACAGCCATGAAGATCGCGGTCATCGGTGGCAGGGGCTTCGTCGGATCCAGGCTCGTGGACCGGCTCACGGCGATGGGCCACGAGGTCGGCGCGCACGACAGGTCCTCCGGCGTCGACCTTTTGACGGGAAATGGGCTGCGGGGCGCACTGGAGGACGCAGACGTCGTGGTCAACACCATCGACGCGCCGAGTTTTGACGCGGAGGCCGGGCCCTTCTTCCACTCCACGACGGAGAACCTCCTGCGAGCCGCCGCGGATGCCGGTGTCGGTCACATCGTGTTGCTCTCGATCGTCGGCATCGACCGCGTCACCGACGTGGACTACTACACCGCAAAGATCCTCCAGGAGGATCTGCTGGCGAACGGCCCGATTCCGTACTCCATCGTCCGTGCCACCCAGTTCATGGAGTTCATCGAGAGGATCATGGACTGGACCAGCGAGGGCGACACGGTCCGCCTGCCGACGACCCGGATCCAGCCGATCGCGGTCGCGGAGGTGGTCGATGCGCTCGCGGGTGTCGCGACCGGCCCCCCGCTGAACGGCACCCTCAACGTCGCGGGTCCCGACGTCTACACCCTGGACGAGATCGGCAGGCTGACCCTGCGGGCCCACCACGACGACCGTCACGTCGTCGTCGACGAGTCCGCGGGTATCTTCGCCGCCGTCCCCGAGGACGCGATCACGGCCCCGGCCGACGCGCGCATCGGCGGTACCCACTACACGGACTGGCTCACCTGACGCCGCGCGGCGCGCTCAGCCGAGGTCCTTGCTGCTAGAAAGGGATGAAATTCCCGAATCTGGCAAAAGGAAAGGGGTCGGCGTGGGCTACGCCGCGTCCTTCGGAGCCGGCCTGGTCGTCGGCATCCTGTACGGGCTGCTGAGGGTCACCTCTCCCGCGCCGCCGTTCATCTGCCTCATCGGCCTGGCCGGGATGCTGATCGGCTACGCCGTGCTGGAGTGGGTCGCGTGAGGAGCCTGCTCACCAACTGCCTTCTGTCCTTCGGTGTCGGTCTCCTGGCGGGCGTCCTGTACTGGCTCATGGGCGTCAGATCCCCGGCCCCGCCCTGGATCTCCCTCGTCGGCCTGCTCGGCATCCTCGCCGGGGAGGCCGCTACGCGGCACCTCCTGGCCCGCCGCCGGAAGGGCGACGCCGACACGGCGCAGGATCCGGCTTCGGGCTGAGAGGCCGCGCGGACAGGCGGGACGGCATCGCGGCTATCCGCGCGGCCCATCACCCGCGAAGGGCGGTACGCGGTCGGGCCCGAGCCATGTCGTCAGCGCCCACCACCAGTGGAGCGTGGCCAGCGGCCCGGACGCGCCGTCGACGGGCGGCTCGCCGGTGATCTGCTGCAGCCGGCCGAGCCGGTAGCGGACGGTGTTGGGGTGGGTGAACAGCGCCGCCGATGTCTGGTCCAGACGTCGCCCGTGCTCCAGGAACGCCAGTGCCGTGAGGGCGAGTTGGCGGTGGAAGGCGTCCGAACGGTCGAGGCGGCCGAGGAGCCGGGCGGCCAGGAACGAGCCCAGCAGCGGCTGCTCCCCGGTGGCGATCTCACCGGCGAAGTCGGTCAGCTCCCGCACCCCGAGCCGTCCGCGCCGCCCTCCGGCGTCCAGCGCGCGGACGCAGAGCCGGTAGACCGGGCGCAACCGGTCGAGGGGAACGGCCGGTGAGAGCACGACGAGCCCGGCCGCGCCGGCCGGCCCGAGTTCCCCGCCCGACGGCATCCGCGGCAGCAGTCCCACTTGGCGGCCCTCGATCCGCGCGGCGATCCCGCGCAGCGCGGCGATCCGGTCCGCGAGGAGGCGGGCGTGCGCGCCGTCCCGCACGTCGGAGACGAGGCAGTGGTGGACCCCGCCGCGCGCGAGTCCGGCCGGTGCGAGGTCGTCGGCGGCCGGGGGCGCGCCTCCCACCAGGAGCCGGCGCAGGAGCCGCGCCCGTATGCCGTCGGGCGCGGGCGGCGCGTCCCGCTCGGCGGCGCGGTATCCGTTGATCACGCTGCGTTCGACGGCATCGCCGTACTCCTTGAGCCGCAGGACCGCGGAGAGCAGCGCGCCGTCGGGCACCCCGGCGGACCTGCTGCGGTCGACGGTGATCTCGACGGTGCGGGTGAGGGCGGCCTGGACGCCGCGGAGCACCGAGGTCATCGGGACGCCCTGTTCCGCCCGGTCGGTGCCCAGCAGCAGGGCGGCGGCGAAGTCCTGTCCCTCGACCCGGTCGAAGGTGCCGAGCCACGGGCCGGCCGCGGCCACGATGGCGGTGACGTGCCGCCGGGTCTCCGCCTCGCCGAGCCGGGCCACGTCGGGGGAGTGGGTCCGGGCGGCGTGCACGAGCTCACCCCGTACGTCCGCGTCGCCGGCCATGCCCCGGAGGATCCCGGCCACGGGTTCGGGCTGGTGAGTGACCGTCAAGAGCTCCGCTCCTTCGGTGTTCGCGCGCTGTGGCCGGGCTACAACGAGCCGCGCGCGCATTGGCGGCCGGCCACTACCGCATTGTCATGACCACCTGATTACCTGTCGGCTACCGAAGGTAACAGCAAGGTCATCCCGGCAACACCCTTCGCGCATCCCCCCGCAGCCTCCGGAAGGCACGCCATGGAGAGAGAGACCGACCCCGTCATGCCCAGCCGCCGCCGCGTCCTGACGGCGGCGGGCGGTGTGCTCGCGGGCGCGACCGCCTTCGCCCAGGCGGTCCCCGCCCACGCCGCGGCGGCCCAGGACGCCGACGTGATCGTCATCGGCCACGGCCTGGCGGGCCTGGTCGCGACCGCGGAACTGGCGGACAAGGGGCGCAAGGTGCTTCTGCTCGACCAGGAGCCGGAGACCAACCTGGGCGGCCAGGCGTTCTGGTCCTTCGGCGGGCTGTTCCTCGTCGACTCCGCGGAGCAGCGGCTGATGGGCATCAAGGACTCCCGCGACCTGGCGTGGCAGGACTGGCAGGGCGCGGCCGGCTTCGACCGCGGCGTCGCCGACCCCCGCGGCCAGGACCACTGGGCGTACAAGTGGGCGGAGGCCTATGTCGACTTCGCTGCGGGGGAGAAGCGGTCCTGGCTCTACCAGCAGGGCGTGCGCTGGTTCCCGATCGTCGGCTGGGCCGAACGGGGCGGCGGCCTCGCGGACGGGCACGGCAACTCGGTGCCCCGCTTCCATGTCACCTGGGGGACCGGGCCCGCCGTGGTCGAGCCCTTCGAGAAGCGGGTGCGCGCCGCCGCCGCGCGGGGGTTGGTGAGCTTCAGGTTCCGGCACCGCGTCGACGAGCTCGTGCGCACCGGCGGCGCCGTCACGGGGGTGCGCGGAGCCGTGCTCGAGCCGAGCAACGCACCGCGGGGCACCCGTAGTTCACGCACCGTCGTCGGTGACTTCGAGCTGCGCGCCCCGGTCGTGATCGTGACCTCGGGCGGCATCGGCGCCAACCACGACCTGGTGCGCCAGAACTGGCCCGCCCGGCTCGGCGCTCCGCCCAGGAACATGATCTCCGGGGTGCCCGAGCACGTGGACGGCCGCATGCTCGCCATCACCGAGCGGGCCGGCGGGCGGATCGTCAACCCGGACCGCATGTGGCACTACACCGAGGGCCTGCAGAACTACGCCCCGATCTGGGCCAAGCACGGCATCCGCATCCTCCCCGGCCCCTCCTCGCTCTGGCTGGACGCCACCGGCAAACGCTTCTCCGCGCCCGACCTCCCCGGGTACGACACCCTCAGCACGCTCGGGGCGATCACCGCGACCGGATACGACTACTCGTGGTTCGTCACCACCCAGAAGATCCTGGCCAAGGAGTTCGCCCTCTCCGGCTCGGAGCAGAACCCGGACCTCACCAACAAGGACATCCCACTCACCCTGTCCCGCCTGTGGCAGACCCCGGAGCCGATCGAGCGGTTCAAGAAGAACGGAGCCGATTTCATCGTCTCCTCCTCGCTGCCCGCGCTCGTCGCCGGCATGAACCGACTGACCGGCGAGGAACTGATCGACCTGGCCGACCTCAAGCGGCAGATCGACGCCCGGGACCGTGAGATCGACAACCCTTACAGCAAGGACGCCCAGGTCATGGGGATCCGCAACGCACTCGCGTATCCCGGTGACTTCCTCAGCCGCACCGCCTCGGCCCACAAACTCATGGACCCCTCCGCCGGGCCCCTGATCGCGGTGCGCCTCAACATCCTCACCCGCAAGACGCTCGGCGGCCTCCAGACCGACCTGTCGGGCCGGGTCCTGGACGCGGACGGGAATCCGGTCCCGGGCCTGTACGCGGCCGGTGAGGTGTCCGGCTTCGGCGGCGGCGGCGTCCACGGCTACCGCTCCCTGGAGGGGACGTTCCTGGGCGGCTGCCTCTTCTCGGGCCGCCAGGCCGGGCGCGCGGCGGCGGCCGCCACGGCCACCTGAGGGCCGGACCGATGGTCTCCACGGCCCATGCCGATGAGGCCGCCTCCGGCGTGGTTGTCGCGCCCCGTCGGCGTGGACTGTCGGTTGTCGAGCGGACCGCTGCCGGGCGTCGATCGTGCGCCCGGCCGCGTGAGGGTCGTAGGGGCACCAGTCATGCCGGGTCCGAAGGCCGGGGCGGGGGATGCCGGTGGTCGGCTGTCCCGCCGTCTCGCTCCCTTCGGTCGCAAAGCGGCGGGCTGCGGATGGGGAGGGTGGGGGTGTCGGGCCGTCGCCGCTGTGCGGGTTGGCGGTCGGCGGGGTTCAGGCGCCGGAGCGGGTTCCCTCTCCGGTGGCGTGGGTCTCGTTGCCGTCCGCGGGTAGAGATGGCCGGTGGCCACGCCCACCCTCCGTGGGTGGCGCGCCCGCCGTAACCGGCGTCTGCGGGTAATTCCCCTGTAGGCAACGGGTTCGGCGGGTCGATTTCCGAGATCGGGCTCTGTTTCGCAGACATAGTCGGCGAAAGCGGACCCGATCTTGCCCGGCCCAAAGATCGGGCTCTGTTCCGCCGAACATATCGGCGAAAGCGAGCCCGATGTTCCGTCAACGGCTCAACAGCACACCGAAGCAGCCGCAGACGCCGGTTACGGCGGGCGCGCCCACCACGCACCGATGGCGTGGAAGCGGTCATCTCTACCCGCGGACGGCAACGAGACCCGCGCCCATGAACAACGCACCCCGCTCCGGAGCCTGAACACTCGCCCCGCCCCCACCCGCACACCGCCACAAGGGCCCCGCCCCCACCCTCCCATCCGCAGCCCGCCGCTTTGCGACCGAAGGGAGCGAGACGAACCCGCACTCACCCACCCGCCCACCCACCGGCGCCTCCCAGCCGTGTACCTCCGGGGGCGGGTCCCGCGGCAGACCGGCACGGACCGGCGTGCCGCTGTGGCGTCCCGCCGGCGATGTCCGGTACGCGGCGGGAACGCTGATCACTTTCGGACAAGATTTGTTGCTGCCATGACAAGAGTCACCGCCCGATGTCACGCTGTGCACGCACCCGCGCACGGACAGCGTCGTCCCCGCACTGCGAACCCCGCCCCGCCCGGCCCACCCCGCCCGCGGGACCGCACGGCCACCGTCAGCCGACCATCGCAGGAGGAGAACCCCCTTGTCCTTCTTACGCACCCTGCCCCGTCACACCCGGGCCACAGCCGTCGCCCTGACGGGCGCCGCCGCACTGCTCGGCGCGGCGCTTCCGTCGGGAACCGCGATCGCCACCGGCCCGGAGCGGGGCACGACAACGATCGTCGCATCCCCCCACACCGGCGCGCTCCCCGCGCGCCTCTCCCCGTCCGCCCGAGCGTCCCTGATCCGCGAGGCGGCCTCCGCGGCGCCCGCGACCGCCAGGACGCTGCGCCTGGGGCAGAAGGAGAAGCTCGTCGTCAAGGACGTCGTCAAGGACGCCGACGGCACCGTGCACACGCGGTACGAACGCACCTACGCGGGACTGCCCGTGCTCGGCGGCGACCTCGTCGTCCACCGCGCCGGCGGCCGCCTCACACAGGACCGGGCCACCGACGCGCCCCTGTCCGTGCCCGGCACGCACCCCGCGGTCACGGCAGCCGCGGCCGAGAAGAAGGCCCTCGCCGCGACCGCGCGCGGGAAGGGCACGCCCCGTGCCGCCGGAGATCCGCGCTTGGTCGTCTGGGCCGAGACCGGCCGGCCCTCGCTGGCCTGGGAGACCGTGGTCACCGCCACCCAGGCCGACGGCACCCCCAGTGAACTGCACGTCGTCACCGACGCCCGCAGCGGCAAGGAGCTGTCCCGCTCCGAAGGCGTCAAGACCGGCACCGGCACCGGGGCGTTCGTCGGCACCGTGCCCCTCGGCACCACGCAGTCCGGCAGCGGCTACGAACTGCGGGACGGCACCCGCGGCGGCCACTACACCACCGACCTCAACAACACGACCTCCTCCGGGACCGGCACCCTCTTCACCGACGCCGACGACGTCTGGGGCGACGGCACCGTGGCCAACCGCCAGTCGGCCGGCGTGGACGCGCACTTCGGCGCCGGAGCCACCTGGGACTACTACAAGGACACCTTCGGCCGGAACGGCATCTACAACGACGGCGACGGCCGCTACAGCCGCACCCACTACGGCAGCAACTACGTCAACGCCTACTGGAGCGACACCTGCCGCTGCATGACCTACGGCGACGGCTCGGGCAACACCCACCCCCTCACCGCCGTCGACGTGGCCGGACACGAGATGAGCCACGGCGTCACCAGCGCCACCGCCGACCTCAACTACAGCGGTGAGTCCGGCGGCCTGAACGAGGCCACCTCCGACATCTTCGGCACCATGGTCGAGTTCCACGCGAACCTCGCCGCCGACACCCCCGACTACCTCATCGGGGAAGAGATCGACATCAACGGCGACGGCACCCCGCTGCGCTACATGGACAAGCCCTCCAAGGACGGCGACTCCCACGACTATTGGTCGTCCTCGCTCGGCGGCATCGACGTCCACTACTCGTCGGGACCGGCCAACCACTTCTTCTACCTGCTCGCCGAGGGCAGCGGCCCGAAGACCATCAACGGCGTGGCCTACGACAGCCCGACCTACGACGGCGTCCCGGTACCCGGCATCGGAGCGTCCGACGCCGCCGCCGTCTGGTACCGCGCGCTGACCACCTACATGACCTCCACCACCGACTACGCCGGGGCCCGCACCGCCACCCTCCAGGCCGCGGCCGACCTCTTCGGCGCCTACAGCCCGACATACGTCACCGTCGCCAACACCTGGGCGGCCGTCAACGTCGGCCGGCGCATCGTGGACGGCATCGACCTGATCCCGCCCGGGGACCAGATCAGCGGGGTCGGCCAGACGGTGTCCCTGCAGATCGAGGCCACGAGCAGCAACGCCGGCGCCACCTTGGAGTACGAGGCCACCGGCCTGCCCTACGGTGTCACCCTGGACGGGGACACCGGCCTGATCTCCGGCACCCCGAACTCCACCGGCACCCACGAGGTCACGGTCACCGTCACCGACAGCACCGGCGACACCGCCTCGACCGGCTTCACCTGGACGGTCGCCTACGTCTACGGCAACAGCACCCGCGTCGACATCCCCGACGCCGGAGCCGCCGTCGAGTCGCCGATCACCGTGACGGGCCGCGGCGGCCACGCCTCCGCCGTCACCCAGGTCCATGTGAAGATCGTCCACACCTGGCGCGGTGACCTCACCGTCGACCTGGTCGGACCCGGCGGCACCGTCTACTCGCTGCTCAACCGCACCGGCGGCTCGGCCGACAACGTCGACCAGACCTTCACCGTCGACGCCTCCGCCGAGACGATCGACGGCACATGGAAGCTCCGGGTCCGCGACACCGTCGCACTCGACACCGGATACATCGAGAACTGGACCATCACCCCGTAGCGGACCACACTCCGCTCCGCCGGCGGGCCGGGCCACCCCCCTCCCGGCCCGCCGGCGCCCCACCCCGGCGATAACCCGTTGCCTCCGGCGGGCACGGCGGGTGATCATCGCCGGATGCTCACGACCCCGCCCGACGGCCGCGCCGGAATCGACGCCTCCCTGGTCAAGCGCCTGCTCGCGGCGCAGTTCCCGCGGTGGGCCCATCTGCCCGTCACCCCGGTGGAGGTCGACGGCTGGGACAATCGCACCTATCGCCTCGGCGACGCCATGACGGTCCGTCTCCCCACCGCCGCCGGATACGTTCCCGCGGTCGCCAAGGAGAACGAGTGGCTGCCCCGGCTCGCGCCCTCACTGCCCGTCGCCGTACCGCCCATCCTCGGCATGGGAGTCCCGGGCGAGGGCTACCCCTTCCCCTGGTCCGTGCGCCGCTGGCTGCCCGGCGCGACGGCCGCCGCCGAGCGCATCGGCGACCCCGCCCGATTCGCCACCACCGTGGGCGAGTTCCTCCTCGCCCTTCAGGGCTGCGACCCCATCGGCGGCCCGCCCGCCGGCCCGCACAGCTGGTACCGGGGGGCGTCGCCCGCCCACTACGGCGACGAGACCCTCCGCTGCCTGTCCCTGCTCGACGGCCATGTCGACACCGCCCGGGCCGCAGCCGTCTGGGACGCCGCCGTCGCCGCGGAATGGCACGGCGAACCCGTCTGGTTCCACGGCGACATCGCATCCGGCAACCTCCTCGTCGACGGCGGTGAACTCAGCGCCGTGATCGACTTCGGCACCTCGGGTGTCGGCGACCCCGCCTGCGACCTGGTCATCGCCTGGACCATGTTCTCCGGCGCCGGCCGCGAGGCGTTCCGCAGGACGGTCCGGCAGGACGACGGCACCTGGGCGCGCGCCCGCGGCTGGGCCCTGTGGAAGGCGCTCCTGGTCCTCACCGAGACCCTCGCGACCGCCCCCTCCCGGGCCGAGACCCATCGGCGGGTCATCGCCGAAGTCCTCGACGACCACGACCGGTTCGCATAGGGCGTCATGCGCCGGCGATGGGGCGGTTCCTCGTCACGCGCGGGTGGGGCGGGCCACGTCCATCGAGCAGGTCACGGGCCGCGGTGCGTCCACTGCGGGGGCGAAGCGGCGGCGGTACGGGGAACGATGGTGTCGATGGCGCCCAGGAAAGCCCCGAAGATCGCGAAGGGCAACGCCGACGCCGGTACATAGACCAGCACCCATCCGATGGCCTCGCCAAGTCCGGTGCCGGCGGGACCGGAGAGCGGATCCCCGTCGATGGGATGCACGCCGGCTCGGGAGTAGCGGAATGCCTCTGTGACGTACACGGTGAAGCTCAGCAGGCAGGTGGTCACGACGGCCCACACCGCGACCTGGACCCCGGCCCGGAACGAGTGGTCGGCCCACGCGACCAGCAGCGACGCCGTGAACAGGGTCACGACCGGGACGGCGAGCACGTAGAGGCCGATGCTCTGACCGGCGCCGATGTCGTTGAGCCGGGCGTTGAGGAGCAGGCCGCCGGCGATCGCGACTCCGACGCCGAGGCCGGCCCGGCGGGCGCGGCGGCTGGTGGTCAGTGCCCGCGGCGGGATGAGCGAGAGCCACAGGCCCACAGCCGGCAGGACCGCGAGGGTCACGGCGGTGGACGGAGACAGCGCGACGGAGGCGTCGGTTCCCAGGGAGTAGCCGGTGACGGCGATGCAGGCGGCCACGCCCGCCAGCCCGGTGAACATGGTCGGCAGGCCGGGCGCCGACCGGTGCGGCCGCCGGGCACGGGCGACCGCGACGGTGGCCAGGGCGCCGACCAGCGCGACGAACGTCACCGCGAAGACCCGCAGTTCGGGCAGCGCGTGACCGACCGCCGGCCCGGTGCCCGCGACCGCCGCCGCGGCCAGCGCCGCGACCGCGAGTGCCGGTGTCCGGTGTCCGCTCGGCGGGAACACCGCGGTGCGGGCGCAGCCGATCGCGAACCGCCGGCGCTCCCGGCGGTCCGACACCGATGCCAGCTCGGCGGTCATCGCCCTGCCCCAGTCGCGGCGATGCGCCGGCAACGTCGCCACCGCGGCGGTCAACAGCCGCTCCGGAGCATCCATGGCGGCCAGCCGGACACCGGTCCGCAGCCACCAGGTGATCCAGAGCAGCGCACCGGCCAGCCCCGCCGGCGTCGCCAGAACGGCACTGGTCACCGTGTACGACCAGAGGTCCTCTCCCGGCGCCGGTGGACTGCCCCAGCTCAGCAGCAGCACGTACCCCGCGTCCACGGCGGCGAACACCGACGCCGCGCCCAGCAGGCCCACCCGGTTCATACGCCCTCCCACCGCGGTCGCAACCCGGCCGGGTTGGTGACCGTGCCGCGCGCCTGCTCGGCGAGTTCGGTGGCAAGCGCCACGCCGGGACCGGTCAGACGGTACATGTGCCGGGGCGGTCGACCGGCCGGCGCGTCGGTCTCCCACGCGGCCTCCAACAGCCCGCGGTCGGTCAACCGGATCAGGATCGGATACATCGACCCGGCCTGGAGGTCGAGCTCGCGGCACAGCTCATAGCCGTACCGCCAGGCAGCCGGAGTTTCGGCCAGCGCCAGTACCACCGCGATGGTCTGCGCCGACGGGCGTCGGGACCGCGTCATGCCCATAACTCTATATAGGAAGAGTTGTTGCGGGAAGCGTGTGGGCACGAACACACGGGTGGCCGCACCGCGGCGAACCTCCGGCGTCGCCGCGCCTTCCCGACTCCGGCACGGCGCGGCGACGCTCCAGCGCCTCGCTAGTCCGTCCGCTCCGCCGCGCTGCGCTCGACGCAGAACTCGTTGCCCTCGGGGTCGGCGAGCACGACCCAGCCCGTGCCGTCCGGGCGGCGGCGGTCGTCGACCTGCGTCGCGCCGAGCAGGAGGAGGCGTTCGACCTCCTCGTCGCGGGTGCGGTCCTGCGGCTGGACGTCCAGGTGCACGCGGTTCTTGACGCCCTTGGGCTCCGGGACGGTCACGAACAGCAGACCGGGGCCGCCGTCGACCACGATCAGGGCCTCCTCGTCACCGGGCTTGTCGTCCTCGTGCAACGGACGGTCCAGGACGAGGGACCAGAAGCTCGCCAGGCGGTGGGCGTCGGCGCAGTCGATCGTGATGTGGCGCATCGCGGAGGTCATGGGGCGGATTCTTGTCCACGGCCCCGGACCGGGGCAACGAGGTTGTTCTGGGTGTCGGAGGGCATGTGTCCGCGGCCCCCTGCGTACCCGTCAGTCCGCGCGCCCCGTCGCGGCCACCGTGACGCCGAGGCCGAGCATCGCCAGGCCACCCGCGCCGCCGATGACGGAGAGGCGGCGGTCGGAGCGGCCGAGCCATACGCGGGCGGCGGAGGCGGTGAGACCCCACAGGGTGTCGCTGATCAGCCCGATGCCGATCGGTACCAGGCCGAGGAGCAGCATCTGCGCGGGCAGCGATCCGGCGGAGTGGTCGACGAACTGGGGCAGCACGGCGGCGAAGAAGACGATGCCCTTGGGGTTGGTGACGCCGACGGCCAGACCGTCCGCGACGGTCCGCAGGTCGCCGCGGACCGGCCGGTCGGGGCCGTCCATCGCGCCGACCGTGAGTTCCCCGCGGTGCCGGAACGCCTTCACGCCGAGCAGCACGAGATAGCCGGCACCGGCCAGCTTCACCACGAGGAAGAGCGTCAGGGACCGCTCGATCAGCGAGCCCAGGCCGAGCGCCACGGCCACCACCAGCAGATACGAGCCGATGAAGTTGCCCAGCACCGACGCGAGGGCGGTGCGGCGCCCGTGGGCCAGGGCGCGGCCGATGACGAAGAGCACGCTGGGCCCGGGGATGACGATGACGAGCAGAGACATCGCCGCGAACGCGAGCAGCCGGTCCGTGGACACCATGGTCCCTCACCTCCGCGGCCATTGAACCAGGAGCCCGGGGTCCCCCGCCGGTCGTGTGACGGCCGGCGGGGGACCCACGCGGGCCGGGATCGTCAGTCCCGGCCCACCACGGCCTCGCCGTACGGGATCAGCCGCACCGGGCCGACGAGCCCGGTGCGCTGCGACGCGGCGCCGCCGTACACGGACGGGTCGCTGACGCGCAGCCGGTTGATCAGGGGTGTGGCCACCTCGACCTCGATCGTGTTGCCGCCGCGGCGCAGCAGCCCGCCCAGGTCCACCACGGGGTTGAGGTGGCTGGTCACCGGAGCCGGGCGCCCGTTGACGGTGACCCGGAAGGTGTCGGTCACCTCGCCGAGGTCGAGCACCGCTCCGAACCCGCCGCTCCAGGACCCGTCGAGTTCGACCGTGGTGCGGTAGCGGCCGATGCCCGCGGCGTCCGCGAGGTCCGGGATCGCGTTCCACGGCGCCAGGGCGTCGAGCGTGATCCGGTGCCGTACGACGGTGGTGCGGTCCGGGTCCGCGCCCGGACGCCAGTCCTCGGCGTCCAGGGTCCAGGAGGTGAGCTCCCGGGGTGCCGGCACCTCGCGGACGTCGGTCGTCACGGAGCCCCCGCGCGACAGCCCCGTGGTGTAGGTGCCGGCCGCGCGGGCGCGCACCACGAGCCGCCCGTCATCGAAGCGCACGCCGTCCGCGTCCGTGCCGACGGCGTGGATGCGGCCGGGCCTGCCGTGGAAGCGTCCCGGCGGCGCGAAGGCCACGACCATGGACTCGGACGGCTGGAGGGCCACCCGGAAGGTGAACAGATCGCCGTCCTGCGTGTAGAGCGCCAGCGGCCGGGCCTCGCCCGTCCAGGGGTCCAGCAGGTACGGCACCGCGCCCGAGCGGGTGCGGCGCACCGTGACGGCGTGGTCGATCGCGGCGACGGGGGGCTTCACGGTCTCGGCGTGCTTGCCGTTGACCAGGTAGAACCAGTCCACGCCCGTGTCGAAACGGTGCATCGTCAGCAGCGTCGAGGGGACGGCGTGACTCACGTCGGGCTTCAGACCGAGGTCCGTCAGGGCCTGGCCCACCGCCGTCTTGTCGGTGACCTTCCGGACCCGCGGCTGCGCCAGCAGCTCGGCGACCAGGGAACGCAGCTCCTGCAGACGGGAGTCGTCGGCCACGCCGGGCGTGGTGACCGCCGTCCAGTCGCCGAGCAGGACGATCGGCAGCCCGGCCCGCGTCAGGCGCAGCAGGTGGCGCGCGTCCGCGAGGGTGAGGGTGACCGCCGAGCCGGAGAAGAAGTCGCCCTCGACGAACAGCGCGCGGTAGGCGGGGCCGTCGGGCGCCAGCCGCCCGTCGCGGACCTTCGCGGACGGCAGGTCCAGCAGCGGACCGCTGACGAACTGGTGGGTCCAGCCGAGCGGTACGCCCGTCGAGGTGAACCAGGAGGCGCCGATTCCGGTGGCGGTGTAGCCGGTCTGCCGGAACACGGCCACGTCGATCCGGGAGGTGCCCCGCTGCATGGCGTGATGCACCCGGGACAGATAGCCCGACACATCGGAGACGTGCCGCCAGGTCGGGTGCCGCGGCCCCCAGGACTCGCCGTAGCCGATGGTGCCGTTGTACGGGGTGAAGGCCGCGTAGCCGGGCCACTTCACCCCGGGCAGCGTGGCGTAGGAGAAGCCGTGCACGACGGTCTGGTTGACGCCGGCCGCGTAGGCGCCGCCCATGGTGCGCAGGAACTTCTCCCACGTGGTGCTGTACGCGGAGCCGGTGTAGGCGCCGGACTCGCAGGACAGCACGGTGTGGCCCGCCATGTCGCGGCCGCCGGCCAGGCAGCGGTAGTCGTCGAGGTTCTTGAAGCCCAGCGACTCGCCCTCGGGGATGTCCAGCAGCGCGGCGGACTCGATCGCGTCGGTCTGCAGGCCGTACGGCTGGGCGCGCATCCCCAGGCCCAGCGAGTGCGCCCAGTCGCGCAGCGCCGTGAGGTGGTGGGTGTTGTACAGGTCGCTGACGGTGTCCCAGAAGTCGTGCCGTATCTGGCGGGTCGCGACGGCGTCGTAGGCGTAGACCTGGTTGCCGCCGCTCATCGCGATCGCGGGGAGCACCGGCAGCAGCGGATAGCCGTTGCGCTTCTCGAAGGCGGCGGGGAGTCCCGGGGTCCAGGGCAGCGCCTTGGTCTCGATCTCCAGGGAGTCCTCGAACAGGACGCCGCCGGCGCTCTTGAGCAGTCCCCGGATCTCCTTGGTGAGCAGGTTCCGCTCCCAGAAGCCGGTGACCGCCGCGGTGCCGGCCGCGCTGAAGTGGTCCACGACGTACGCGGTGGGCGAGGTGTGCGGGCCGCCCTCGGGGGTCTGCCCGGTACCGCGCTGCCAGAAGGCGGTCAGCACCCAGTCGCCTTCGGCGGGGGCGGTCCAGGCCAGGGCGCCGTCGACGACCCGCGCGGTGAGGTCCTGGACGCTCGCCCGGTCCAGGCCGGTCTCCTTGCGGGTGGCGTTCTCGGGGGCGATACGGGTGGCCAGTACGCCCAGCAGCAGCTGCCGGGTGACCCCGGAGGCGGGGGCCGCGGCGGGCGGCGGGACGGGGCCCGAGTACGCCGCTCCCGCCGCCACGGTAGCGGTGCCGAGGGCGAGTTCCTGGACCGCGGCCTCGCTGTTGGGGGTGATGCCGGGGACGGCCGCGGGCCAGCTGGGGCCGATGGTGAGGTCGATGGTGACGCCCCGTCGACGGGCCTGGTCCAGGGCGGCGTGGACGCCGGCGACCCAGGCGGGGCTGCCCCAGCCGTGGTGTTCGGTGTCCAGGACGGCGGTGTCCTTGACGCTGTGGTGGACGGCCGCGATCTCGGCGCCGCCGAAGCCGGCGTCGGCGATCTGGTCGACCTCGCGTCGGATCTCGTCGGGGTCCACCAGCCCGTCCGGCCACCACCAGCGGAACTTGGGCCGCACCGCGCTCCCCGGCTCGGCGAACGTGCCCGCCGCACCGCCCGCGCCGGCCGCCCCGGCTCCGGTCCGCGCCTCCGCGGCGGCGGGCAGTGCGGGGGCGAGGGCCGCCGCGGTTCCCGCCACGGCGGTGGCGATGAGGAGGCTGCGCCGTGACACCCCGGTGGGGGTGGGGCGGTTGCTGTCGTCGTGCATGGTTCCGTGGCTCCCCGGAGTGAGAGGTAGGTGCTTTTCATCCCGGGGTGATCAGTGCCGAGATGCAATGCGCCGATGTATTGAACCGTTTCAATTCTCGCGGAGGCTACAGCCGCGCTCCGGGTGAGGGCAAGGTCCCGGCGGGATGAACCTCAATCGGCGTGGTGGGGGCGGTTGTGCCGTGCCGGGCGGTGGGGGTGGCGGCGGCCCGGACCGCGGCGCCTTCAGGTCTGCCGGGGGTGTGGTGAGAACGTTTCAGAGGGGATGCCGCAGGCCCCGCGGCTCGGTTGGACCTGCGGGGCGTCGGTAGGGCGCGCCGGCCGCCGCACGAGGGCGTAGCGCCCTGGCCTTCCTCGAGGGCCGCACTCGTGCGCCCTTCGGGGCGACGAGGGCCGGCGGCGCCCGGCGAGAGCTACTGGCCCACGGTGAAGATCACGGCGCGGCCGTCCCGTGCCGCCGTGCGGTAGAAGTCCCGCAGCCCGGGCAGGAACGCCTGGGTGTACGCGATGTCCTCGGCGTCGCCGGTGCCTTGGTAGGCGGGGAAGTCGAGCGTGGCGAAGCGGTCGCGCAACCACGGACCGTCAAGTGCGTCCAGGGCCGCCGCGACCTCGGGCACCTGCTCCGCGGTGACGTGGCAGACGATGTAGTCGTCGCCTTCGTGGAGCGGCACCCCGCCGAGGATGGCGTGCGACAGGGGGAAGTCGCCGTTGTCGAAGGCCAGGTCGCCGTCCGTGAGGCACCGGTGCAACGCGTCCCAGGACGAGTCGAGTTCGCAGAGGTGGTCGCTGTCCCAGCGCTCCTCGATCTCCGCGACGACGCTGGTCAGCGTGTCGTCGTCCTCGCAGGCCAGTACGCGCGCGGAGTCGGTGCCGTCCAGGGCGAACAGAACGGCGCGGGTCCCCATCATGTCCTCCCGGGCGGTGTTCGGATGCGGTGCGGTGTGATCCAACCACACGGCCGGCCGGCCTCGCGCTAGGTTCGGAGGCCATGCGGATCACCAAGTACACCCACGCATGCGTGCGCATCGAGCACGAGGGGCGCGTGCTCGTCATCGATCCCGGCACCTGGAGCGAACCGGCCGCGCTGACCGGAGCGGACGCCGTACTCGTCACGCACGAACACGCCGACCACGTGGACGTCCTGCGCCTCGCGGGGCTCGGCGTGCCGGTCCACGCCCCCGCCGAGGCGGACATCCCGCGACTGGCGGTGGCCCGCGTCGCCCCCGGCTCGGAGTTCACCGCCGCGGGTTTCCGGGTGCGCGCGGTGGGCGGTCGCCACGCGGCCGTCCACGGGGGCCGGCCGGACTGCGCCAACCTGGGTTACGTCATCGACGACGCGGTCTACCACCCGGGGGACGCGCTGCACCTGCCCGAGCAGCCGATCGAGACGCTCATGGTGCCGGTGCAAGGCTCATGGCTGAAGACGGCGGAGGCGATCGACTTCGTCAGGGCGGTCGCACCGCGACAGGCGTTCGGCATCCACGACGGCCAGGTCAACGAACGCGGCCTCGGCAGCGTCCACGGCTGGCTCGCGGAGCGGACCGACCACGGCTACCGCCACCTCAGGCCCGGCGAATCGCTCTGAGCGGGTTCGGGTGGGGTCCGGCCGGGGATCTCGCCGCCGCGCGGCCTGTGTCGAGACGTCCGCACGGCTCTGCTCACGTCAGGGACCGGGCGATCTCTGTCCCCGCCGAGGTCGTCAGGCGAAGGTCGCCGGGTTCGAACCCGGCAGGCGGCTCACCTTCTGAGCGGCGCCGGAGCATCGAACAGCCCCCTGGGAGCCACGTCGACCAGTCGGGGATTCGCCTGGCTCGAGGCACGCGACGAGTGGGGTCCCGGCCTCCACGAGGACGGGTTCGGGCTGGGGCCGTCCGACGAGGTCGACTCGCCGGAGGGGTTCGCGGCCTGGGTGTCGCTGTTGGCCGACGAGCCGGGTCCGAAAGCCGTGGAGCTCGGTTCCGGATGCACGTACCGATGGATCATCGAGGACGACCGGGTACACGGAGGCATCGCACTTCGACACGGGCTCGGCGACTATGTGCTGAGGTTCGGTCACATCGGTCACGGCATCAGGCCGCCTTCACGCCGACGCGGGCTGGCCACCTGGGCGCTGGGTCGGATACTCGACGAGGCGTGGGCGCTCGGTATGGATCGGGTGCTGATCGTCTGCGAAGCCGACAACATCGCCTCGGTGAAGACGATCGAACATCACAACGGCACCCTCGAAGGCATCGGAGCCACCGAAGGACGAGGACGACGAGTTAGAAGGCTCATGACATCTGACTCACGGTCATCCCGTCACTTCTGCCGCAACGCCTGGTTGCGGCCGGGTCCGCATGCCCCAGCGGGCAAGAGATGGACCGACAGCGCCCAGTGCCGCGAAGAACACCGCCAGCAGCAGCCAGCCTGTCGTGCCGAGGCCGAGTACCACCGTGGTGAGGATCGCGGGAGCGAGAGCCTGGCCCGCGCTGAAGCCGAGACCGAAGACACCTTGGTACTGGCCCTGTGCATGGTCGGGGGCAAGACCGAAGCCCAGGGCGAAGGCCGCCGATGACTCCCACACCTCTCCCAGACTGTGGACGAAGATCGCGGCCAGTACTAGTCCCGCCGCCGCCCAGACAGGGGTGTACGCCGCCAGCGCCATCATCGGGCAGCTGACGAGGAAGAGCAGCCCCGCCGTGCGAAACGCCAGGCCGCCGTCCTGCGGGGTCTCGATCCGTGAGCCGATCCTGGTCTGCATCAGCACACAGAACAGAGAGTTGACGGCGAACAGCGCGGCCACCGTCCAGCGCGGCGCCTCGGTGCGCTCTGACATCCAGATCGGCAGGAGTAGCGAGACCACTGGGTACTGCAGTCCCATGGCCCCGTAGAAGGCAGTGAACGCCAGGAATGGACGATCCGCGAAGACGAGCCAGCGACGCTGGCGTGGCGGGGCTGCCAGCACCGGATAGCGGGGCAGCAGGAGCAACAGCACCGCGCACAGGGCGAAGCTCGCCGCGTTGCCGAGGATCAGCGTGACATAGGCACCGCGGGTGTCCGCGGCCAGCGCCAGCCCTGCACCCACCGTTCCCAGAACGACGCCCAGGTTGACGAACGTGCGCAGCTTGGCTCGGAACAGGGCCGGGCGCTCACCCCCGACCCGGACCACCAGCGCGCCCCACGCCGCTCCACCAGCCGCCGCGGCGATCTGGTCGACCGTCGCGATGACCGTGAGCGCGGCCCAGCTCTCGACGAGGACGAGGGCCGCCATCGACACGGCCTGGACCGCGAGGGCCGATATCATGATCGTGCGCGCCCCTCGCCGATCTGCGAGATGCCCGCCTGGTATCCCCGCGCACAGACCGATCGCTCCGGCGATGGTGAGCGCGGCACCGACCTGCACCGCAGGCAGGCCCACGACCAAGGTGAAATAGAGCGCCGACGCCGCGTTGAACAGACCATTGCCGACTCGGTTGACAAAACTGGCGGCGACCAGCACGCGCTCCGGTCCGCTGTCCCCCGCCATCCGGCCTATTCGACCCGCCAAGTCGCCCTTGATCATGGACGGCACGCTAGCAGTGTTCGCAGATCCAGCGGGGTAGCACCAAGGTCGCGTGCTCTGATTCCGCCAGGGGCCCCAACCGGTACCGTGCCCCCGAGGAATCTGTCGTGAACCGATCGTTTGCCGACAGGCAGGCGGCGCGTCCAATGAACGCGTGCAATCCGGGGGTTCGCGGCGGCGCGAATCCAATCAGATCCGATGGTGATTGCTGACAGGGTTCGACGACAGTTAGGGTCCGATCCTCCGTATGGAAGGGGCCCCTCGGTTGGGCGAGGCCGGGATCAAGGACCCAGTCGTCTTCGAGGAGGAGCCGGGCACCTCCAGCCGCCTCCACCCCCTCCAGCGTCCGAAGTTCCGCGAACTACTCACCTACGCGCGGCCGGGCGACACCGTGCACATCTCCGAGATGTTCCGCCTCGTGCGCGGCAACCAGCACATCCTCGACGTGCTCGACGTTCTGCACGGCGACCGTCTCGCCCTGCGCATCCACGACGGCGCGTTCTCCGCCATGGACCTCACCGCCCGCCACCCGCGCACCGGAGAGCTGCTGTCCACCGTGAAGTTCATGGTGCAGACCCTCGCCGCCGCTGGCGAGCTCCAGCGCGACCTCCAGCGCGAGCTGACCTACGACGGGCTGCGCGCCGCCGAGGCCAAGGGCGCGCGAAGGGCGGGCGCCGCCCTGCCGTGGCGGCCGCGGAGACTGCCGACGTACGCACCGCGTACCTGGAAGGCCGCTCGATCGCCGCCCTCGCCCGCGACCACCGGGTCAGTCGCGGCGCGATCCGTACCGCCGTCGCCGACCTCCTGCCCGACCACGCCGCCGCCGAGGAGGACGCGCCCGCCCCGGAGTTGCCTGTCACGCTCGACATGCCCGGCAAGGTCGCCGACTTCCTCCGCACCGCCGAGCTGGAGCCCGCCGAGCGGGCCGCACTCGACCAAGGCGTCACCGTACGGCGCGGCCAGGGCTACACCCTGCGCGTTAGCGCCCCCCCCGCCGTACACCGCCGGCTCCTCGACCGCTGACAGTCCCTCGGCGGTGCCCAGGGCGCCCCGGCCATCCCGGCCCAGCGCAAGGCCCGCCGCGAGTACGAGAACCGAGTCGGCGCCCTCACGCCCTGACCATGATCGTTCTTACCGATAACCGCTGTGCCGATGTTCCCCGAGGCCGAGGACCATCACGTACGGTGGAGGATCCCGGGGCCTTTGCAAAGCGGTGGACAGCCCCCCGGCGCCGGGCGAGCATCGTCGCGATGAACAGCGAACCTCACCCCACCCCCAAACGCGTCCGCTTTGTCGAGCTCAACGCACAGGCGCTGCGGATGCTGGCCGACGGCGACCTCGCCGGCGGAAGCGCCGAGACCGGCGTGGCCCTTGACGCGTACTTCGTCAGCGACCGGGCCCGCTCCATCCTCGCCTACCGCGCCGACCAAGTCGCCGAGGACCCGTCGGCCGCGCCCTGGATCATGCGGGTCGCGGTGTCCGAGCCGGACGGGGCCGTCGTCGGCGACGCCGGATTCCACGGGCCGCCGGACGCGGCCGGCGTGGTCGAGGTCGGCTACAGCGTCGTGCACCGGTACCGCCGCCAGGGCTACGCCCGCGCCATGCTGCGGGCATTGCTCGTCAGGGCCGCCGCCGAACCCGGTGTGAGGACCGTGCGGGCCACGGTCCGGTCCGACAACATCGCTTCCCTGGCCACCCTTGCGGGCTTCGGTTTCGTACGCGTCGGCGAGCGGGGCGACGAGCGCGACGGGCTCGAGTTCGTCTTCGAGGTCCCGGCGGACGCGATCCCGGGCGAATAGCCTCACGATCTCCGCGGACGTGGTGGTCTCGGTGGATGGGCCGTCACATGTGAAGGGCCTTACCGGACCGCTGCGTTGTTCGCTGCGCTCACCGGTGCACGGGAAGCCGCGACGCGGCCCGCGCCCGTCGGGGCGCATTCCTGAATCCGGGAAAAATGACGTGCCGCGCGGCGCCCGATCGTCGAGAATCCACGGGTGGCCACCATGAACATCGACAGGCCTCTGCGCGGCCCGTCCCCCCGATCCTCCGTGACCGCGTGGGCAGGACGCACCTTCGACGCGATCCCGCCGCCGGCGCTGGTGCTGCTCGGCATCGTCAGCGTCCAACTGGGATCGGCGGTGGCCAAGCACCTTTTCGGCGCGGTGGGCAGTTTCGGGACCGTTGCGTTGCGACTGTTCTTCGCGGCGGTGGTGCTGATCCTCGTGTGGCGGCCGTCGCTGCGCATGGATCGCCGCACGTGGACAGTGGTGCTCGGCTACGGGGTGACCCTCGGCCTGATGAACCTGTGCTTCTACCTGGCACTGGCCCGGATCCCGCTGGGGATCGCGGTGACCATCGAGTTCCTCGGCCCGCTGGCGGTGGCCCTGGCCGGGTCGCGGCGATGGCTTGACGCGTTCTGGGCCCTGCTCGCGGCCGGCGGTGTGGTCCTGCTGATGGAGGGACGCGGCGACCTCGACGTCGTCGGTTCGCTGTTCGCCCTCGCCGCGGGAACGTGCTGGGGCCTCTACATCCTGATCGGCGCGGCGCTGGGCCGGCACACCACGGAAGGCAACGGCCTGGCTCTGGGGATGGCCGTCGCGGCACTGGTGGCCGTGCCCTTCGGTGTGGCGGACAGCGGAACGGCGCTGGTTCAGCCGTGGGTGCTGCTCGCGGGACTTGGCGTGGCCCTGCTGTCGTCGGTGATCCCGTACTCGCTGGATCTGGAGGCACTACGGAAGATCCCGCCGCGTGTGTTCGGCATCCTGATGAGCCTCGAACCGGCGATGGCGGCCCTCATCGGCCTCATCGTGCTCCAGGAGTCGCTGCATTGGGCGCAGTGGATCGCGGTGCTGTGCGTGGTGGCCGCATCCGCGGGCGCCGCACGCGGCAGCCGCCCGGACGTCTGAGACCCCGCCGGGGTTCGGTGACGCCGGAGCGGTTCCCGCCGACCGCCACCGGCCCGCAGGTGTCGCCGGGGTGAACTCCGCCCGCCGTGAGGCGGTACGGTGCGGGCCCGGCGCATTACGATCGCGCGATGGCTGACGACACCTTCCTCGCCCACGGCCCCCGGGTCGCCATCCGCCGGATCGCCGTCCGGGACCACGAAGAGATCGGCGCCCTCGCGCGGGCCAGTGCCGCACTGCACGAGCCCTGGGTGCCCCTGCGGGAGCACACCCCGGAGGGGTTCAGGGAGTACGTCGCGAGGTTCGACGGCCCGGCCTGCGAGGGCTTCGTGATCTGTCTGCGCGAAACGGGCGCGATCGTCGGCGGGGTCAACATCAACAACATCATCCGGGGCACCATTCAGAGTGGTGCCCTCGGCTATGTCGCGTACGCGTCGACCACGGGGCGCGGCTTCATGACGGAGGGGCTGCGGCTGGTGATGACGTATGCCTTCGCCGACCTCGGCCTGCACCGGCTGGAGGCCAACATCCAGCCCGCCAACGTCGCCTCGATCAGGCTCGTCGAGCGGCTGGGCTTCGAGCGCGAGGGGTACTCCCCGAGGTTCCAGTACATCGACGGCGCCTGGCGCGGCCACGAACGGTGGGCCGTGACCGCGGAGGCGGCCGGAGAGGATCACCGCGAAGCGGAGTGAGGGGCGTACGGCCGGCCGCCCTGGCCTGCCGCACGGCGGTGTTAGCGTCCCGACCATGGACGACAGCGTTTACGTGGGCAATGCGGGCGAGGACGCGCCGCTCGACCGAGGCTGGCTGCTGGGGCACTTCAAGGAGGCGGGCGACCCCCGGCACAGTGACGCCGTGGAGATCAAGTGGGGTTTCCACCCGGCCGGTGACGAGCGGCGGGAATGGGTGCGGGGCGAGGAGCGCACGGCGCTGCAGGTGCTCATCAGCGGGCGGTTCCGGGTGGAGTTCCCGGGGCGGTCGGTGGTGCTGGCCCGTCAGGGGGACTACGTGGTCTGGGGCAAGGGCGTGGACCACTCGTGGGTGGCGGAGGAGGACTCGACCGTGCTGACCGTCCGCTGGCCGTCCGTGCCGGGATACGCGGTGCCGCCCGCCGAGGGCGTGTAGGGGCCGCGCGTGGCCCCGCCTCCGGCCCCGCACCCCGCCCACGGCTGACGGCGTACTGGCTCGAAATTTTCGCCGCCGCATGCGTATTGAGCCACGCGATGGCTGAAGCCATGTCAACGGCACAGTGCTGATCAGGGAAAAGTCGCTCAGAACCGCACCATCCGGGCGGGTCGGCGCTTGAGTCGCCGTGGCTGGATCTTTTCGCTCTCCATCGTCACTTCACTGTTGCCGCGCGGTAAATCCGCACGTGGTCGGCGCGGCGTGGGACCGCTCCCACGGCGAGGGGTCGACCGACTTTCGGACAATGATCTCCGCAGTGGTGACAGTGGGCGGACAGGCTGAAACGATCCCCCACGTCGCGCGAGCATCACTCGCACGTCACCTCTCCGAGGCCTGGATGGCCTCCGACGTTCCCGTCCTCACCGGCCGTTCGCGCGGCCGGGTACAAGGAGCTGCACGAGTGACGAACCAACCCGCTGTCACGGGCCCCACTTCGCCGCCGAATCCCTCAACCGGCCGCGGTGCGCGCGGCGCGCGCGGTCGCGTCGCGGCGACCGCCGCCGTGGCCCTGGCCGCACTGCTGACCCCCGTCCTCCCCGCCACCGGCGCCGTCGCCGCGCCCGGCGGTGACGGGCCGGCACCCCGCAAGATCGTGGCCGACGCCCGGCCCGGCGCACGCCCGGTGGCCCTCTCCGCCGCGCAGCGCAAGCAGTTGCTCAAGGCGGCGGCCGACGGGCGTACCGCCACCGCCCGCGCCCTGCGACTGGGCGACCAGGAGGCGCTGATACCCAAGGACGTCATCAAGGACGCCGACGGCACCGTGCACACGCGCTACGAGCGCACCTATGCCGGGCTCCCCGTCGTAGGCGGCGACCTGGTGGTCCACGAGCGCGGCGGCGACCGCACCGTCAGCAAGGCCTCGGCCGCGCGGGTCACGGTGCCCACGACGAAGGCCGCCGTCACCGCCGCGAAGGCGAAGAAGTCCGCGCTCTCCGCGGCGAAGAGCGAGCGGACGAAGGACGCGGCCACCGACGGCGCGCCCCGCCTCGTCGTCTGGCTCGCCGGCGGGAAGCCCACGCTCGCCTGGCAGTCCTTCGTCACCGGCGTGCAGGAGGACGGCACCCCGAGCCGGCTGAGCGTCGTGACGGACGCGGCGACCGGAAAGCAGCTGCAGAGCGTCGAGCAGATCAAGGCCGGCACCGGCAACAGCCTCTACAGCGGCCAGGTCCAGATCGGCACCGTGAACAACGGCGGCGTCTTCGAGCTGAACGACCCGGAGCGCGGCGGGCACAAGACGTACGACATGACCGGTGTCGGCGGCATCGGCAACCTCGTCACCGACGACGACGACGTCTGGGGCGACGGAACGCTCGCCGACCGTCAGACCGCCGCCGTGGACGCCGCCTACGGCCAGCGCGAGACCTGGGACTTCTACAAGGACCGCTTCGGCCGCAACGGCATCGCCGACAACGGTGTCGGAGCCTTCTCCCGGGTCCACTACGGCGACAACTACGCCAACGCCTTCTGGGACGACGGCTGCTTCTGCATGACCTACGGGGACGGCCGCGAGAACACCCACCCGCTGACGGAACTCGACATCTCCGCCCACGAGATGACCCACGGCGTCACCTACGCCACCGCCAACCTCACCTACTCCGGTGAGTCGGGCGGCCTCAACGAGGCGACCAGCGACATCATGGGCACGGCCGTCGAGTTCTTCGCGAACAACCCCGCCGACGTGCCCGACTACACGATTGGCGAGCTCGCCGACGTGCGCGGCACCGGCAAGCCGCTGCGCTACATGGACCAGCCCTCCAAGGACGCCTCCGCCAAGGGCACCTCGCAGGACTTCTGGACGCCCGAGACCAGGAAGCTGGACCCGCACTTCAGCTCCGGTGTGGCGAACCACTTCTTCTACCTCCTCTCCGAGGGCAGCGGGAAGAAGACGATCAACGGCGTCGCCTACGACAGCCCCACCTACGACGGTCTGCCGGTCGCCGGCATCGGCATGAACAACGCGACCGCCGTCTGGTACCGGGCCCTGACCACCTACATGACGAGCAGCACCGACTACGCCGGTGCCCGCGCCGCCACCCTCCAGGCGGCGGCCGACCTGTTCGGGCAGGGCAGCGACACCTTCGAGGCCGTCGGCAACGCCTGGGCGGCGGTCAACGTCGGCGCCCGCTACGTCAACCACATCGCGATCACGACGCCCTCGACCCGTCCCGTCGCCGTCGGACAGCCGATGAGCCGCCAGATCGAGGCGGTCGGCTCCAGCCCCGGGCGACTGGTCTACTCGGCGCACAAGCTGCCCAAGGGCCTGTCCATCAACGCGCGCACCGGTCTGATCAGCGGTACGCCGAAGAAGGCGGGCACCTACAAGACGTCCGTCACCGTCGAGAACACCGCCCAGCGCAAGGCCAAGCGCACCGTGCGCTTCGACTGGCCCGTGCTGGCCTCCGGCGGGCGCTTCTTCGTCAACCCCGCCCGCTTCGACATCCCCAACTGGAAGACGATCGAGTCCCCGCTGATCGTGACCGGCCGCAAGGGCAACGCGCCCAGCGACCTCAAGGTCACCATCGACCTCGTCCACCCCTGGATCGGCGGCCAGATCGTCACTCTGGTCAGCGAGAACGGCACCGAGATCCCGGTCAAGCCCTGGTACTGGGACACCGGCGAGGGCGAGCTGCACGTCAGCTACACCGTCGACGCCTCGGCGGTTCCAGCCAACGGCACCTGGAAGCTGCGCGTCACGGACAACACGCCCGGCATCTTCACCGTCGACCCCGGCTACCTCGACCGCTGGAGCCTGTCCTTCTGACGCCTGGGCCCCGGCCCCGGCTCGACACCGCGCCGCGCCACCGCTCCCGGTCCACCGGGAGCGGTGGCGCGGC
>NZ_JBEZXR010000043.1:0-74648 GCF_040638135.1 Streptomyces sp. NPDC026673
CGCCGGCGGTCGATGAGCTCGGTCACCGCCCGCTGGTGGTGGAGGTCCAGGGAGAGCGTGGGCTCGTCGCACAGCAGCAGACGGGGGTCGGTGGCAAGGGCCTGGCCAATGCGGACGCGCTGCCGTTCGCCGCCCGAGAGGGAGCCGAGGGGCGCGTTCGCGTAGGCCGACGCGCCGACGGCGTCCAGGATGGCGTCGATGCGCCGCCGGGTGTCGGCGTCGCGACGGCGCAGCCCGAACCGGTGCCCGTCCAGGCCGTAGCCCACCAGATCGCGGGCCCGCACCATGTCGTTGGCCCGGGCCGTTCCCTGCTGCGGAACGTAGCCGATGTGGCGTGCGGCCCGCCGGGGTTCGTCGTCGAGCACGCTCAGGCTGCCGGAGGACAGCGGCCGGCGTCCCAGGAGGGCCTGGACCAGACTGGTCTTACCGGAACCGTTCGGTCCGAGGACCGCCCAGAACTCCCCGGGCGCCACGGCCAGATCGAGATCCTTCCAAAGGGTGCGGTCCCCGTACCGCAGACCGCCCTTCCTCATCCGGATCAACGGCGCCGGCCGGCCGTGAACGTCGGCGTTCCCCGTGCGGGGCCCGGGGACCGACGGCGAGGGCTGCCGGGTCACTTGTTCAGGGCGTCGGCGAGCGCGTCGACGTTGTCGTTCATCCACCTCAGGTAGTCCTTGCCCTCGGGCAGGGTCTCGGTGACGGGCACCACGGGCACACCGGCCGCCTCAGCCGCCGACTTGACCTTCTCCGTCTGGGCGCCGGAAGTCTGCTCGTTGTAGACCAGAGCCTTGACCTTCTTGCCGGAGAAGAGGTCCAGCGTCGTCTTGAGGACCTTGGCTGACACATCGTCGCCCTCCTCGATCGCCTCGCTGAACTCCCCGGGCGTCTTGTTGACCAGGCCGGACGCCTCGAGCAGGTAGACCGGTACCGGCTCGGTGATCGCCACCCCGTCGCCGTCGTGCGCGGACTTCAGCGCGGCTTCCTTGCCCTCCAGCGCGGTGAGGCTCTTCTTGAAGGCGGCGGCGTTCTTGGTGAAGGTGGCGGCATTGGCCGGGTCCGCCTTGCCCAGAGCTGCGGCGATACGGTCGGCGATCTTGCCCATCGAGGGGAAGTCGTACCAGACGTGCTCGTTGAGTTCCCCTCCGGCCGGCGCGGTGCGGCCCGAGACCTCGACGGCGTTGACGACCTCCGCGGAGGCATTGCCGCTCCCCAGCATCCGGTCGACGAAGTCGTCGTACCCACCGCCGTTCTCCACCACGATCTTCGCCTTGGACAGGAGGAGCTGGTTGCGGGTGCTGGCCTCGTAGGAGTGCGGGTCCTGCTCGGGGTCGCTGATGATCGACGAGACCTCGACCCGGTCGCCGCCTATCTTCTCGACGATGTCGCCATAGACGTTGGTCGAGGCGACGACGGCGACCTTGGACGCGGAAGCGCCGCTGCTCTTTCCACTCGCGGCATCGTCGGAGGAACTTCCGCAGCCGGTCAGCAGGCTGAGCGATGCGGCGCCGGCCACCAGGACGGCGAGGCGGGAGAGGGACTTGGACATGAGCGAAGCCTCCAAGGGCCACGAGAGGTAGCTGTTCGAGGCGGGCATACGACCACCTGCACACGGCAGCTTAGATGAAAACGAATGCCACTTTCGACATGGGGTAGGTAAAGAGCTTCCCCAAGGTCGCTACGCCCTGTGATCGGCTGGCGCGGTGAAGGGCCGGCCCGGCCCACGGCGCGATGGACGGATCGGTCTGCCGGATTCCTCTCAGGCCGGTCCGGGCCTGCGGACGCGGCCCTGCCGAGACCGGAGGCCGGCTCGCATGGCCACACGATGCGGCGCGCCGATCCGCCCGGTCAGGGCGCGCTCGGTGTCACCGTCTCCCTTACGTCAGTCACGCGTCCGGGTGTTGGGGACGTCCTTGTACGGGTTCGCGGGCGCGTCGATCCGTTGGACCCGCGCGGCATCCAGGGCCGGGGTCGCGGAGTCGGTGCCCAGTTCGCCTTCCGGGTGCCAGGTGCCCGTCACCGTGGCCCAGGTGTCGGCGGGCGGTGGCGGGGCGGCGTGGACGCGCACCTTGAGAGCCTGGGCATCGGCGGCGCAGCAGGAGACGATGAGGCGGCTCAGGTACCAAGTGCCATCCTCGCCGGGGGTGACGAAGCCCGTGAGGCACACGGTTCGTCCCCGCAGGGTGGCGCTGGTGTCCCACACGGCGCGAGAGCTGAATTCGCTCAGGGAGAGGTCGATCGTCCCGGTACCGGGAAGGGCCGGGAAACTCCCCGCGGCTGCCGTCGAGGCCGCCCGGGCGTCGTCACGGCCGGCGGTGTACGAGCCGAGGGCGGGCGGCGCGAAGAAGATCAGGCTGAGCACCGGGACGTACAGCAGCCACGCGATGCGGGGACCTGTCGTGTGGTCGTGACAGTGGCCCTGACCGGCGTCGGGGCCGTGGTCGTGGTGGTGGTCGTCGTGAGTGTTCCGGCGGGTGAACGGAAAGCCGTCCCGTGCGGCACCGGCGATACCGAGGACGGTCAGCACCACTGCCGACGCGATGAGCAGCGGCCTGAGACCGGGCTGTACGTAGCGCAGGTAGAGGTCGGTGAACAGGGTGATATGGAGCAGGCCCGCGCCGGTCAGCAGCAGGAGCAGGATCTGGACGTTGCGTTTCACAGCAGCCACCATCCGACGCCCGCGCTGCAGAGCACTGCCGTGATCCAGGTGGCCGCGGAGAAGCGGAAGGCGAAGGCGCGGCCGAAGGTGCCGGCCTGGAGGGCGATGAGTTTGAGGTCCACCATGGGGCCGACGACCATGAACGCGAGCCGTGCGGTCGGGGAGAATCCGGTGAGGGAGGCCGCGACGAAGGCGTCCGCTTCGGAACAGACGGCCAGGACGACGGCAAGGAGCGCGAGCAGGAGGACCGACAGCCACGGGTTGTCGGAGAAGAGGTTCAGCACGGAGTGCGGGACAGCGACGTTGAAGGTGGCGGCCGCCGCGCTGCCCAGGACGAGGAACCCTCCGGCGTGGAGGTAGTCGTGCTGAAGGGAAAGGCGGAACTCCTCCAGCCGGCCGGCCCCCGGGGCGTGACCGGTCGGCCCCTTGGAAAGCCGCAGCCACTCGGTGCGGCCGGCTTTCAGCCAGAGCCAGCCCATCAGAACGGAGGTGGCCAGCGAGGCTGCCAGGCGCGCGGCCACCATTTCGGGGCTGCCGGGGAAGGCGACGTAGGTGGCGACGAGCACGATCGGGTTGATGGCGGGGGCGGACAGCAGGAAGGCGAGAGCGGCGGCCGGGGTGACACCGCGTCGCATCAGGCTGCCCGCGACGGGAACCGACGCGCACTCACATCCCGGGAGCACGACGCCCGCAGCTCCGGCGACGGGCACGGCGAGCACAGGGTTGCGGGGTAGAACGCGCGTGAAGACATGGGCCGGTACGAAGGCACTGATGGCTGCGGAGACCAAGGTGCCGAGCAGGAGGAACGGCACTCCTTGGACGACGATCGCGATGAACACGGTCCGCCAGGCGGCCACGGGACCGCTGTTCAGCCAGAGTGCGAGTTCGGGCCCGAGAAGGATCCCCGTGATGCCGACCAGTGCCGCCGCGCACCCGGCGAAACCGGCGACGAGGACGGCCCGCACCCCCACGGCCGCCCATCGGACCGGGGTTCCCGCACCGGGTAACCGGCCGTGCTCTTGTTCGGATGGCCTTGGCGGCGCCAAGACGCTGTCGTGTTCAGCCACACCGCCACCTTCCAGCTGTGCCGGCCAGACTAGCGACCTCAGGCGTCACAACTGCGTTATTTGCACCATGCGTGGCGGTTGGTCGAGGCTGCGTGCGGCTCCTCCCGACGCCCTGGAACGTCCGGCGCCGGGCATGAACCAACCGACGACCACACAGGGCGTGGACGCCGCGGATGTTGCCGGCGCTTACCCGCCACCGCGACACTGCGGGCACAGACCACTGAGTTCGACTGTGTGCTCGACCTCGGCGAAGCCCGAGAATGTGGCGACGCGTTTGGCCCATGCCTCGACCGCCGCGGCTTCGACGGCAGTGCTGAGTCCGCAGCGACGGCACAGAATGTAGTGCTGATGCTCTGCGGAGGGCCGGTAGCGGAAGAGCCGCTCGCCGTTGCTGTCCCGGACTATGTCGGCGCGGCCGCTCTCGGTGAGAACTCTGAGGGTCCGGTAGACGGTACTCAGCCCCACCGGGCTGCCCATACCGACCAGGCGCGTGTACAGGGCCTGTGCGCTGACGAAGCCATTGCTGTCGATCAGAGCGTTCAGCACCCATTTCCGCCGAGGGGTACGACGGCCCCCCAGCACGATGATCTCCCCTTCGCGAGGGGCGGCTGTCATGCGGGCCTCCAGGTCGGGGCGGCACCTGACCGGCCGCACTCGACGGAGCCGGCCTGCTTGTCGACGGACGTCACAGGAGATCGGGGCCATCGAGGAGCACCCGGCGGTGGATGGGCTGGGCTATGGCGGCGATCACGACGGAAGGTCTCTCTCAACACTCGCTGGGCCCACGACGAGGAACTCAGGACACCCACACTCTAGGTGAGAACGAATTTCAAAACCATCTACTTCCGCAGCGAACACGGGAACTGCTCGATCTTTTCACCATGAACACCATCGGAAAGTGAGTATATTTCGGGCAAATCGCGGACCTGTGGCGAGTGACACCCGGAAGGTACTGCGCGTGCCGTCCGGCTTTCGGTGCGGCCCACGGGTCACCGGCCGGGCCCGAGAAGCAGCGGGTCGTGAACCGACGCCCAACTCCGCGGACCCAGGGCGAGTTCGGCATCGTCCAGTACTGCCGCGTCCAGAGCCGTGCGAATACGGCGGTGGTCGAGCAGGGTCCCCGTGAAGGCGATCTCGTTACGGCGTTCACCGAACTGCTCATGCCAGAACCATGAGGCCAAGGTCCTGCGCTGCGCAGAGGCCGCCCGCCATGCCGGGGCATCGCCCTCCTGCAGCCACCGCCCGGATTCCGCCATTTCCAGGTGGGGACCGGCAGATCGCCAGCCGACCACGGACTCGGGACGGCTGCACAGCCACAGGTGACCGCGGCTGCGCAGCACGCCGAACATGACGGTCCCGAGTACGTCGAAGAGACGCTGCGGGTGCAGAGGCCGCCGGGCCCGCCACACGAAGGAATCGATGCCGTGACCAGGGGCACCGTAGACACGCATCACTCGTACCGGTTCCAGGCGCTGCCGCCACGCGCCCAAGAGCAGCCATGGCGCGGCACTTCCGGCAACCGCGCCGCCGACGCCCCTGACCTCCCCCTCGTGCACGACCACGGCAGGGTTCAAGTGGCGGACGAGCACATCGGCACCGCCGGCGCCCGCTCGGCTGTGCGGGTCGCCGAGCATGACCACGTGGTCGGCGGCTTCCACTTGGCGGGCGGCGATCTCGGCGGACGTCACTCGAGCCGGTCCGTCGCCGCCGTCCCAGAGCGCTCGAGCCTGGTGGACGCACGTCAAGTCGCAGATGAACGGTCCGGGATCCAGCCCCATGACGATGGGGCCGGGCTCGTAGTGGTCCTCCAGAGGACTGTGGCCCACCCGGGGACGCCAAAGCTCCCTCACAAATGACAGAACGTCCAGTTCACAGGGGAGGGCGAGGACGACGTGCGGGTGCCCCAACGCCCCGCGCAGAGCCATCAGGTCCTGGTGGACGATCACAGCCGGGTCTCCGGTGGCACCTCGAGGCATGGACGGGCCGGCGCCGCGGTGAGTGCCGGCCGTGAACCGCTGCACCAAGGGGTAGTCGCTGCCGCGGTGGTGAACAGACACGGCCAAGAGCACGGCATCCGGGTGCGCTCGCGACAGCTGGTCCACGACGTCGCCCCGGGATGCGGGCGTGTTGCCGATCACCACTGTCAGATGGCCTTTTGGCACAGGCTTTCCCCTCAGTTCGGATCGGTGGCGCGCCCAGGAGCCGGGGCGGCACGCAGATGACGCGGCAGACCGCCGGGGGTCAGGCCGTCCGACAGCCATTCGGCAACCGCTTCGGCATCGGCGTCGGAAGTGATGGGCCCCAGACCCCTGATGTGGCCCATGGGTCTGCGGTCGCTGCTGCAGGGCTGAGCCGCGGCATGCAGACCCTGGGACGGGGTGCACTGCAACACCCGCTCCAAGCACCCGGTGGCGATCATGATGCTGTGAGGGCAGTCCCGTACCGCCTGACGAAGGCGATCCACCATCCGCCCCGGCTCCGCAGGCCGGCACACAGTGCAGGCAATCACAATGAACGGCTGACTCCGCCGGCTGAACGATCCGCGCTCCACACCCACTCCCTAATGAACATGGTTTCCATTTTTATAGCACGTCACCATGATGCAGCAGCTCCCCTCGACGCCGCATTCGCCACAACCCGGCACGCACCCGCCTCACCGAACACCTCGAACTCCTGTACAGCCAAGGGCAGTTGAGCGGGGCGATTTGACACCGCCCTCCACGCTGAAGACTCTTGGAACATGACATCCATTTTCACAAGGTGGTGGTGAGGGTGCGCGCCGCATTCGTCGGCAAAGGTGGCAGCGGGAAGACGACCCTGTCGGCTCTCTTCGCCCGGTACCTGGCTCAGTCGGGTGCCCCGGTCGTCGCCATCGACGGGGACATCAACCAGCACCTGGCGCACGCGCTCGGGCTGCGGGACGACGACTCCTTCACCGCTCCGCCTCTCGGTGCCCACATCGGCGACATCAAGGACCATCTGCGGGGCACCAATCCGCGGATCCCGTCCCGCGAGGCCATGATCAAGACGACGCCCCCCGGGCGGGGCTCACGCCTGTTGCGGCACCTCGGCGACGACCCGGTGCACGTCCGGCATGTCCAGTCGGTCAACGGCGTGCCGCTGATGGTCACCGGCGCTTTCGACGAGAGCGACCTGGGCGTGGCGTGCTACCACTCCAAGCTCGGCGCCGTGGAGCTCTACCTCAACCACCTCGTCGACGGGCCCGGCGAGTACGTCGTCGTCGACATGACCGCGGGCGCCGATGCCTTCGCCTCGGGCCTGTTCACACGCTTCGACATGACGTTTCTGGTCGCCGAGCCCACCCGCAAGGGCGTATCGGTATACCGGCAGTACCGGGACCACGCCGCCGAATTCGGCATTCCCCTGGCCGTGGTCGGCAACAAGGTGCAGGACGAGGACGACCTGCTCTTCCTCAAGGAGCACGTCGGCGACGACCTGCTCGCCTACTGCGAACACTCCTCCTGGATCCGGGCCAGGGAACAGGGCCGCAGCCAGGGAGAAATCGAGCCGCACAATCTCCACACCCTGCGCCAACTGCGGGCCGCCCTCGACGCCCGCTCCAAGGACTGGGATGTCTTCCAGGCGCACGCCGTCGAGTTCCACCTCCGCAACGCCGCCGCCTGGGCCAACCAGGCCACCGGCAGCAACCTCGCCGAGCAGGTCGACCCCGACTTCCGGCACGGCCCCACCGCGTTGACGCCATCTGCGGTCTGAAGACCGCCAGTCATCGTTCCCCGACCATCAGTCCCCCTACCCGACAGGGACCCACCATGTCTTTGGATGTTTCGCCCCAACTGCTCGCCGACGCCGAACGCGACGACGTCGACGCGCAGGACTTCGTGGACACCGTGCGCATCTCACTGCCGTACGCGTACAACCTGATTTCCGGACTCGTGGACCGGTTGCGAGCCGGAAGCGCGGCCTTCGCCGACAACCAGACTCCCCCGCCGTCGGAGACGGAACGCGGCCAACTGCTGCGGGCACTGGCGAGCGACGCGATCCGGGGAAGCCTGGAGCGGCACTTCGGGGTCACGCTGGCCTTCCAGAACTGTCACCGGGTCGCCGTCTTCCGGCCCGAGGACCGGGGCGGCGAGATCCACGCCCGCTTCACCTCGGTACGGTCCCAGGTGCTCAACCAGTCGCCGGAGTTCCGCGACTGCTGAGCCCGTCGGGGATGCGTGTGGGGGCGCCCGCGGCACTGGGGCCCCACACGCGCGTCTCCCGTGCCGGTGAGGGAGGTTCGGGGCCAGGGTCCAGTACTCCGCCGCAGGTCAGGCCCTCATCGACCGGGTGGCCGCGGCCCATCCCCCGATCCGCAAGATCCGGGTCGACAACGGTTACCGCAAACACTTCGTCGAGTACGCCGCCACCCTCGGAGTCGACCTCGAATCCGCCAACGCACCCCCGGCGCCAGGGGATTCACTCCCATCCCGAAACGCTGGACGGTCGAGCGAACGTACGGCCGGCTCATGCTCCACCGCCGCCTGGCACGGGGCTACGAGACCCTCCCCGCCAGCTCCGAAGCCATGATCCACCTCGCCATGACCGACCTCAGGGCCCGCCGCCTCACCGGCGAGAACACCATCTCCTGGCGCGACCCGATATCACCACATCAAGCCCGCATCACGAGATAGAGCAACGGGAGAGAACGACCTCTGAGACGACCCGGCTGAGGAGGCACCGGGCCGCGTAGCCGGTCTACGGAGCAACCCGTGCGATGCGGCACGTCCCCACGTAGTCGGATCCTGGTCCTGTCCGGTTCCCCGGGAGGGCCGGGAGAATGCTCACGCGCGGCAAGACGATGTGCGGTGCAGTGATGGTGCGGTCGGCGTGGCAGCATGAGCGCACCGGGCCACGAGAGCGCCTTCCCGACATGGACGGGCCCTTGTTGTCCCCCGGTCGTCGTTGTCGTCATACAGCACGGTCCCCCTGATGCGGGCCGTCCCAGCGCGCTGCCGGCGGTGGCCGCAGGGGCACGGTGGTACTCGCTGCCGGCCACCGGCCGGATTCAGTGGCTTCCCACGAGGTGGCCCCAGACCACCATCCGGTAGCGGGAGGTGAATTCCGGGGTGCAGGTGGTCAGCGTGATGTAGCGGCCGGGCGTGTCGTAACCGACGCCGCCTGCCCGCTGGATCAGCGATGTGGTCGGGACCGGCGCGATCGTGGCACTGTCCCGGGGCGAGGTTTGGGGCAGCACCGAGTCGATCCGGTACCGGAAGTCGCCGTCGGCGGTGGTGACGGTCACCGTGTCGCCAGGGCGTATCCGGTTCAGATACCGGAAGGGTTCACCGTGGGTGTTGCGGTGCGCGGCGACCGCGAAGTTCCCTTCCTGGCCCGGCAGTGCCGTGCCGGGGTAGTGTCCGGCGAACCCCCGGTCAAGGATCCTGTGCTTGTCCACGCCTTCGGCGACCGGCACGTTCAGAGCGAGCCGCGGGATCCGCAGGATCGCGAAGGACCGCAGCGCCGCAGGCACACCCCCCGCCGGGCGGCGACCGGGATCCGGCCGACGGGAGGTGTCGTTCTTCTCGGCCCCGGCCGGTTCACCGGCCGGGCCCGGAACGCCGGCCCGGTCGTTCCGGGCCCACTGCTGTTCGAGCCGGTGCACCTCCTGGCGTGCCTGCGCCTGGGCGGTGTGGTTGGTCCACCACAGCAGGTAGGCCGCGAACAGCACCAGGAGCAGACCGAGTGTCAGTGCGGCATCACTTGCCCCGCGCAGCACGCGGTAGCCCGTGGTCACGACGCCGCCGACTCCTCGAGCGGCGCCCGGTCGGGGCCGGGCCGGGGCTCGGGTACCCCTGCCTGCGGGAGTTCGCCGTCAGGGCTCTTCCGGCCGCGCCTGGCCGCCAGGAGGCTGTGGCGCGGGGCGAAGAGCCAGCACAGGATGAATACGGCCGTGACGACCAGGACGATCAGACCGCCCGCCGCCAGGTTGTAGGCGTAGGACAGGTACAGGCCCACGACGGCCGATCCCGCGCCGATCGCCGGGGCGAGGACCATCATCACGCCGATCCGGTCGGTCAGCAGCCGCGCGCACGCCGCGGGCGTGATGAGCAGGGCGAGGACGAGGATGTTGCCGACCGCCTGCAGGGAGATCACCACGGTGACGGTGACGAGCGCGTACAGCACGATGTCGAGGGCGAAGACGGGAAGGCCCGCGGCTTTGGCGGTCTCCCGGTCCAGGCTGACGGTGACGAGTTCCTTGTGTACGGCCGCGGCCACCAGGAGCAGGATCAGGCCCATCACGGCGACGGTGGCGACGTCGCCGTCGCTGATGCCGAGGATCTGCCCGAAGAGGAAGGATTCCAGGGAGCCGCTGTAGCCGGGTGCGGTGCTGAGGATGACGATGCCCAGGCCGAAGGCAGCGGCGAAGAAGACGCCGATGACGCTGTCTTCCTTCAAGCGGCGGTTCTGGGAGAAGACCGCTACGGCCAGCGCGGTGAGCAACCCGGCGATGGCGCCGCCGAGGACGAGGTTGAACTGGAAGACGAAGGCGATGGCGACGCCCGGGAAGACGGAGTGGGAGACCGCGTCGCCGATGAAGGCCATGCCGCGCAGGACGACATGGGCGCCGACGACGCCCGAGACGATCCCGCACATGACGGCGACCGCGAAGGCCCGCTGCATGAAGAGGTGTTCCCACGGGCCGGTGAGGAAGTCCGTGATCGCGTTCATCGGGTCACCCCCAGAGAGGTCAGGAGCTGGTCGGACTTGGCCACGCCGAAGGCCCGCAGCCATACCGCCGGGTCCCGCAGGGTCTCGGGCGAACCGTCGGCGATCACGGTCTTGTTGAGCAGGCACAGACGGCCGGCCATGTCCGCGGCCCCCGGCAGGTCGTGCGTGGTCATCAGAAGCGCTTTGTCCTCCTGCCGCAGCTGCCGGAACAAAGAGGTGAGCAGTTCCTGGGTGGGCACGTCCAGGCCGGTGAACGGCTCGTCGAGCAGGAGGAGTGTGGGGCGCAGCGCCAGGGCGCGCGCCACCAGGACGCGCTGACGCTGACCTCCGGACAGTTCGCCGATCGGACGGCGCCGCAGATCGGTCATGGCCACGCGTTCCAGGGCCTCGTGGACGGCCTCGCGGTCTGCTTGGCCGGGCCGGCGCAGCCAGCCGATCTTGTGGGTGCGGCCGGTGAGGACTGCCTTCTCCACCGACAGAGGGAAGTCCCAGGCGAACTCGTGGCGCTGGGGGACGTATCCGATGGTGCCGCGTCCACGCTCGGCGGGCCGCCCGTCGAGGCGGATGACGCCGCTGTGCGGAGTGAGCAGGCCCAGGATCGCGCGCAGGAGGGTGGTCTTGCCCGCTCCGTTGGGTCCGATCAGGCCGACGAGTTCACCGGTGCGTACGGTGAGCTCGACGTCGTGCAGGGCCAGGCGCCCGCCCAGTTCCACCGAGACGGACTCCACCTTCAGCGCGGGAGTGTCGGTCACTTCGCGTCCCCTTCGGTGACGGCATCGCTCGAACCGGGCGTGTTCTGCCGGCGGGCACCACGGCGCCAGACCACGGATGCCGCGAACGCGGCAACGGCCGCGGCCGCACCGACTCCCCACCACAGGGGGGCGGAGGATGCGTCGGTGGACGGTCCCGCCGGTTCGACGGCGTCGGAGGTCCGGGCGGTCTTGACGGTCTTGGCGGTCTTGGCGGCGAAGGCCTTGCGCGGGTCCTGCGGGCCGACCGAGAACCGCAGCGTGCGGGTGTCGGTGTGGCTGCCGCCGTCCTTGGTCTTCGCGCTCATCCGCACCTGGATGAGATAGGTGCCGGGACGAGTGAAGGCCCAGTTGCCGTGGACGTGGCTGTTGACCTCGATACCCGTCTCCTGGGGTAGCCGCTTGCGTCCGTCGAAGATGACGCCGGGCGTGCCGAAGCTGCCGTTGAGGAAGAGGATGAAGTCGCCGGGACCGTTCACGTCGGTGAGCTGCCAGGTCACCTCACGTTCCACGGTGGCGGCGACCTTGGGTTCCTGGCTGTTCCAGCCCGGCCAGAGCACGCCGTCCTGCTGCACCTGGGGGAGCAGCCAGACGTGGCTGCCGGGTTTCCCGAGAAAGGCGAACGCCTTGTCCTGCGGGACCTCGACCTTGGCCAGGTCCTTGACCTGGAGCACCACGTCGTCGGTGTCGCGCCATACCGCGGGCTTGCCGGTGTCGTCCCGGATCTGCACCGTCCATCGTCCGTGGTCGAAACGCGGACCCATGTCGATGTGCCCGTCGCCGATGACGGTGCGACCGCGGCCGGTCTCCGGGGCCGCGTCCGACTCCGCTCCGGGGGTCGGGGACTGCGCGGGTGCTGCCGTGGCGGTCAGGGGGCTCGTCGACATCAGCAGGGCCGCGATCGCGATGGCCGCGGCACGGTTGCGCGTACGGGGAGTGTTCACTGCTCGCTGCCTCCGAGACAGGTACGGAGCTCGTCGGCGTTGTGCCGCATCATGTCGGTGTAGTGCCAGGCGTGCTCGTCGAAGGCGTCGCCGTAGAGCACGCACACCTTGACGTGCTGGTCCTTGGCGACCTGGGTGAGCACGGTGGCGCGCTGAACCAGGTTGGGCTCCATGAACACGGCCGGGACCTTGAGGTTCTTGATGGTGCGGGAGAGCTTCTCGACGTCTTCCGCGCTGGGTTCCTGGGCGGGGTTGGGGACGACGAAGCCCGCGACGGTCATGCCGTAGGCGTCGGCGAGATAGCCGAAGGCGTCGTGGGTGGTGATCAGCTGCCGCTTGTCGGCGGGGATCCTGGAGATCTGATCACGTACGTAGCCGTCCAGGGAGTCCAGCTGCTCCTCGTAGCGCCGGCTGTTCGCGTCGTAGGCCGAGGCGCCGTCCGGGTCCTGCTTCTTGAGGGTGTCGCGGATCAACTGCACGTAGGCCTTCGCGTTCTGGACGTCCTGCCACAGGTGCGGGTCGATCTCGCCGTGCGCGTGCTTGCCCAGGACGGCCTGGGGCAACTGGTAGACCTCGGCACCGGGGTGGCCGAGGAAGGAGAACTGCTTGCCTGCGGGGACTTTGTCCAGGGCCCGGTTGGGTACGTCGATGACGACGTCACCGGGCGGTATCTCCTCTTGGGCCTTGCCTTCGGTACGGAGGTCGGTGAAGGCGGACATCTGCCCGGTGTCGATGTTGACCGTCAGATCCGTGTGGCCGTCGTCCAGGATCGTGTCTCCGGGTCCGGCCGCGGTGTGCGGGTCGACGCCGACCGCGAAGGTGAAGGTGCCCTTGCCGACCGGCTGTGGTGACGTGTTCCCGGGGTTCTTCAGCTTGGCTTCCAGGGTGAGCCTGTACACACCAGGTTTGGTGAAGGCCCAGTTCAGATGGGTGTGGGCGGCCGGCGGCAACGTGGTGGTGTCCTGCGCGGTGAACCCGTCGGCGGAGTTGAAGTAGATCTTCGGCTGCCCCAGGGACTCCGTGAGGTAGGCCACCAGGTCGCCGGGACCCTGGACGTCGGTGGCCGACAGCAGGATGTCGGAGGAGCGGCTGCCGCCGCGTGCCTCTCCTTCACCCCGAACCCGCAGGCCCAGCCAGATCACGTCCAGTCCGATGTTCTCCACGAGAGGGATGACGTTCGCGCCGTAGGTTTCCGACGCTTCGGCGAGGGAGACGTTGGGCGTGCCCTTGCGGGCGTTGGCGTCGACCGTCTTGATCAGGGCGTGCTCTTCCAGGAGCAGGTGATTGGTGAAGGTCACGTCGGCCTTGGAGACCGCGTCGGCGTCCCTGGGCGTGGGCTCGTAGGAGTGCGGGTCGCCACCGGGCGGCACGATGGAGTCGACCTGGACCCGGTCGCCGCCGACCTGGCGTACGAGGTCGGCGAGGATTTCAGTGGTGGTGACCACGCGCAGTGCCGCGTTGGGGTTGTCCGCGTCGGCGGCAGGCCGGGCGTTTCCCTTGCATCCGGTCACGGCCAGAGCGAGGACAGCCGCGGCGACCAGGGCCCGGGTCATCGGGCGGGGCAATGGCATGAGAAGAGGACTCCCTAGACAGGGGGCGGCGCCGGGTGATGGGGACACGCAGGCCCGGCGCCGCCCGGAGAGGAGTGCCCGCCGCCGAAGGTGTGGCGGGCACCCGTTCATGGCCGGCCGGTGCCGCGCGGGCCGGACGCGGCGATGCGGCGGCGAACCGTGGCGCTCATACCGAAGACGGCGGCGCCGCCCAGTACGAGCGCCCCGGCACCGAGTGCAAGAGCCTCCGTCGGGCCGCTACCGGTGTGGGCCAGGCTGCCGTCGGCACCGGGGGAACCGGAGCCGCTCGAAGACGAGCCGCCGGTGGACCCGGCCTTGTCGGATCCGGATCCACCGGTCGACCCGCCTGACCCGGTGGCGTTGCCGTCACCGCTGCCGCCACCCGGGGTGACCCGCGAGGGGTCGACGTCACCGACCGCGAACGTGTACGTCCGGGTGTCGGACACGGCCCTCCCCGATGCCAGCGTTCCGCTGAGCTGGAACGTCAGCTTGTAGACGCCCTGCTTGCCGAAGCCCCAGTTGCCGTGGACGTGGACGCCGAGGTTGACCTTCCGGGAGTCGGGAAGGCCGTCCCTGCTGTTGTAGAGGACCTGAGCCCCACCCAGGCCGGCGGTCTCCCAGATGGCGAGTGTTCCCGGTCCGCTGACCTTGGTCAGCCTCATGTCCAGCGGCCCCTTGAGGTCGCCGCTGCCGAGCGCCTCGGTGTTCCACCCGGCCCACACCACGCCCTGCTTCTGGACCTGCGGGATGAGCCAGAAATCGCTGCCGGCCTTGCCGAGGAAGGCGTAGGAGCTGTTGGTGGGTACCTTCTCCTTGGCCTGCTGCCTGACATGGACGACCACCGAGGACGGCTCCCGCCAGATGATGTTGCCGGGATTGCGGCTGTCCTTGAACAGCGTGCGCAGCTTCCCGTCCACCATCTTCCCGGCGATCGCGTCCACGTGGCCGTCATCGATGACGATTTTCTGCGTCGCGATGCTCGTGCCGGCGGCCGCCTTCGAGAGCGCAGACCGGGATCCCTCGGTGTTGCCGCGAGAACCGGCCGGGTCCGAACCGCTGGGCCTGGTCTTGGTGGGCGTGGGAGTGACCGAAGCGGGACTGGAGGGCTGCGCCGGCGTGTCCCCTGCGACACGGACCGTCCACTGCCGGGCGGCCGTCGCGGTCCTGCCGTCGGCCAGACGTGCGGTGACCCGCGAGGTGAGGTGATACGTGCCGGGCCGCGTGAAGGCCCAGGCGACGTCGCCCGTGTCAGCGGCGGGCAACGGCTGCGCGTCGGGGAAGCCGTCGGCGCTGTCGAACAGGACGCGCGGTGCCGTGGCGGGCGCGTCGGGCGTGGAGTCCTCGGGTGGTGCGAACAGCACCGCGTCACCGGGGCCCTCGACGCTGGTGAAGGCCCATTCGACGGTGCCGTCGGCGAGCTTCTGCGCCGGCACGCCGGTGGTGTCCCACCGCGGGTTCTGTGTGGCGGTCCCCTGCGGGGAGGCGTTTCCGTCCAGCACCCATATCGGTTCACCGGGGTGTCCCAGGAACGCGTACTCCTCCCCTGCCGGTATGACGGTCTCCGTGTCGGGTCCCAGTTCGAGGTCCGCCGACGCGGGCTCACCGGCATCGGCAGGTGCGGTTCCGCTGCTGTCCTTCAGCTCCAGCGACAGCTCATCGGCCTTCAGGGATACGACGACCTGAGGGTCGTGGGCAGGCAGCGCCCGATCCCCGTCGTCGGGGGTGCCGGCGAAAGCCGCGGGTGACAGGGCAGCCGCCAGCACGACGGATCCGAGCGCCCCGGCCGTCGTCCTGCGTGTGTTCCTGGCTGATGCCATGGGGGTGAGTTCTCCTCGTTCAGCGACACATCGCTCCAGGCGCGTCTCGCGTAGGTCTCTTCGTGGCGGGTCGGACAGGAGAGGTCCGCCCGGGTTCATCACAGGGCCACGCGTGAACCCGGGCGGCCGCTTCTCCCACTCGCCGGCGTCAGCTCGTGGCGTCCTGAGTGGTCTCGGACACGCCACGGTTCCTTCGGCGGTGCAGGTATATGGCCGTCCCCGCGCCTGCCCCGAGCAGAGCCGCCCCGCTCAGCCCCAGCGGGATGGCGGCGCCGGCGCCGGTCTCCGCCAGCCCGCCGCCAGACGTCCCGCCGTCCGTGGTGCCACCGTCCGTCGCACCGCCGTCGGTCGAACCACCGTCCGTGGTCCCACCATCGGTCGAACCACCGTCCGTGGTCCCACCATCGGTCGTGCCACCATCGGTCGTACCGCCGTCCGTCGTGCCACCATCGGTCGAACCGCCGTCCGTGGTGCCACCATCGGTCGTGCCGCCATCGGTCGTGCCGCCGTCCGCGGTTCCACCATCGGTCGTGCCACCATCGGTCGTACCGCCGTCCGCGGTTCCACCATCGGTCGAACCGCCGTCGGTGGTTCCACCATCGGTCGTGCCACCGTCCGTCGAACCGCCGTCCGTCGACCCACCGGGATCCTCATCTCCCGGCAGAGTGACGTCGTCGGGGTTGATGTCGCCCACGGCCATGGTGAAGACCTGGCTGTCGGAGACCTCCTGCCCGGAGGCGAGTGTGGCCTTGAAGGTGAACGTCATGCGGTAGACGCCCTCCTTGGTGAAGACCCAGTTGGCGTGCTCGTGGGTACGTGCCGGTACCTCGTAGGCGTCGGGGAGACCGTCACGGCTGTCGTAGCGCATCATCGGCTCGCCGAAGGGCGTCCATTCGAAGAGCAGCAGCCCACCCGGCCCCTCCACCTTGTCCAGTGACAGAGTGAAGTTGCCCTGGGTCTCGCTGTTCTGGAACGCCTCGGTGCTCCAGCCCGCCCACAGCACTTCAGGGTCCTGGGTCTGCGGAATCATGTAGTAGGTATCGCCGGCGTTGCCGAGAAAGGACAGTCCGTCGGCGGGGTCCGGGATGGTCTGTTTGCCCTTGGAAGTCAAGTGCATGATCACCGACCCCGGTTCGCGCCAGACGGCGCTGGCGGTCCGGCTGTCCTTGAACAGCGTGCGGAACTCTCCGTCCACCATGCGCGGCGCGATCGCATCGACGTGGCCCGTGTCGATCACGACACGCTCGTTGATGACATCACTCGCGGCCGCTTCGGCCGCAAATGCCGCCGGAACACTGTGAGTCGTGACACTGCCGGGACCTGCCGGCGCCACCGAGACGAGTCCGGCCGCAGCCAGGGCCAGCACTCCTGTCACGTACGCGGACCGCGTAGTCGATCTCATCGCCCCTCATCTGCTTCAAGAGGCCGCACCGCCGTAAGCGGGCGGCAGAAATGGGCACTTGCCCCTGGGAATGTGCGCTGTACCTGAGCCCCCAGGGGCACCTGGGCATGACCGTTCACAGGAAGAGAAGCCCTCCGGTGCGGTCGCAGCACACACTAGACGCACTGGTAATCATTTTCAATAACTGGGCAGCCCCCGAGGCCGGCCCGAAGTGCACACGATCCCCCGGCACCCGAAAACGGACGACGGCACATGACGGTGGGTCGCACCCCCTAGGAGTGCGACCCGCCACCGGCCAGGCCGGCTACCCGACCCTGCTACCAGGAGGACTTGGTGACGCCGGGCAGAAATCCGGCGTGGGCCTGCTCGCGCACCCGCACCCGGGAAAGGCCGAACTTGCGCAGATGCCCGCGAGGGCGGCCGTCCACGCTGTCGCGGTTGCGGACGCGAGTGGGGCTGGCGTCGCGCGGCTGCCGGCGGAGTTCCGCCTGGGCGCCCCGCCGCTCCTCTTCCGTGCTGGACGGGCGGCGGATGATCTCCTTCAGGGCGGCACGCCGCGCCGCGTAGCGCTCCACCGTCTCCTTGCGCCGCTCATTGCGGGCGATCTTGCTCTTCTTGGCCATCAGACCTTCCCCCCTCGGGCTCGGATCCGGGCGACGGCGGCTTCGACACCGATCACGTCGACGGTCTTGATCGCCTTGGCGCTCAGCGTGAGGCGGACATGCCGCCCCTCACTGGCGAGCCAGTAGCGCTTCGTCTGGATGTTGAGGTTGAAGCGGCGCGAGGTGCGCCGATGGGAATGGGAGATCCGGTTGCCGAAGCCGGGCTTGGCGCCGGTCAGCTGACAGTGGGCGGACAAGGGACTACCTGCTTCCTGCGGACGACCGCGTTTCGATAATGGAAACCATTCCCATATAGTACGCGTCACGGCACGCAGCGAACTCCGCCCCGTCATCAAGCTCCGCTCCACCGCGGGGACCGGCTACACCTACGTGACCCGCAAGAACCGGCGCAACGACCCGGACCGCCTGGTCCTGCGCAAGTACGACCCTGTCGCGGGACGGCACGTCGACTTCCGCGAAGAACGCTGACCCCTCAACCAGGAGGCAAACCCATGAAGCCCGGGATCCACCCCGCATACGGCCCCGTCGTCTTCCGCGACCGCAGCGCCGACTTCGCGTTCCTGACCCGCTCCACGCTGACCAGCGACAAGACCATCCTGTGGGATGACGGCCACACCTATCCCCTCGTCGACGTCGAGATCTCCAGCGCCAGCCACCCCTTCTACACCGGCACGGCGCGGGTCCTGGACACCGCCGGGCGCGTCGAGCGATTCGAGCGCCGCTACGGCCGGCGCGAGGAGGCGCGGTGAGCGAGCGGACCCACCGACTGCCCGTGGTCATCGTCGCGGGCATGCACTCGGACGCCCGCCGGCACGTAGTGGACCGCCTGTTGCGCGCCGTGCCGGGAAGCGTCGCGCTGCACCACGACCTGTCGACCGCACGGGAGGGGTCAGTACGGCGCATCGCGCGTGACGTATCCGGCGAACTGGACAGCGGTACCGCCCCGCTGGTCAACGACTGCGCCTGTTGCGCCCTGCGCGAGGACCTGCTCCCGGAGCTGGAACGGCTGACCGGCAGCGGTCTGACCAGGCTCGCCATCGTCGAGCTGTGGGACTCCGTGGAACCCAAGGCGATGGCCGAGGTGATCTGCGAGCACGCGGGCCTGAGTATGGAAGTCACCGGCGTCATCACCGCCGTTGACCCCGCTCTGGTCCTGCCGTACCTCGCCAACGGCGACGACCTGGCGGAGGCCGGGCTGCAGGCCGCCCCCACCGACGAGCGCACCGTCGGGGACACCTGGGTCCGGCAGCTGGAGTACGCCCCGGTTCTCGCACTCGTCCACAGCGAGGAGGCCGACGAACAGGACGCGGCGCTGCTGACGCAGCTCCATCCCACCGCCCGTCACGTGGACGCCGATTCGGGAGAACTCGCCGCCGCGGCACTGGCGGGGTTCGACGTCGAAGCAGCGGCCGCGGCGCAGCACCCCGCATGCGCATTGCTGCCGCAGGAGGCGGACGAGCACGGCGTCTCCACTCTGGTGTGGCACCGCGTACGCCCCTTCCATCCCGAGCGCCTGTACCAGGCGCTGGAGGACCTGTCATGTGCGTCCGCCCGTAGCCGCGGCCGGTTCTGGCTCGCGGACCGGCCGGACACCCTCCTGTCGTGGGAAGCCGCGGGCGGCGCCTTGTGCGTGGAGGAAACCGGGCCCTGGCTGGCCTCGCTTCCCGATGCCGCCTGGGAGATGGTCCCGCCCGTACGCAGGGCCGCCGCCGCCCTGGACTGGCACGCCGAACACGGCGACCGTTGCCAGCACCTGGTCTTCACCTCACCCGGACTGGACGGCGAAGGGCTGGTACAGCTCCTGGAGTCGTGTCTGCTGACCGACGCCGAGTACGCCGCGGGGCCACAGGCCTGGAAGCGCTTGCCGGCCGCATTCGACGCTCTCCTCGACCCCATTCACTGACCCGGCCCGGCACATCACCGACAAGGAAACCCATGGCTCGCCGTCACGATCCCCGCAAGGCCGTCAAGCCCCGCCCCAATCCGCTCGACGCGGCCGGGATCACGTACATCGACTACAAGGACACCGACCTGCTGCGGAAGTTCATCTCCGACCGGGGCAAGATCCGCAGCCGCCGCGTCACCCGCGTCACCGCCCAGCAGCAACGACAGCTGGCACGAGCGATCAAGAACGCTCGCGAGATGGCTTTGCTGCCCTACTCGAACCGGTAGAAGGCCGCGCGGCGGCCACCGGCAGCTCCTCACCCGAACCGTCCTCACCGCAGGCCCACGTCCCCTTGCCCAGCGGCTTCACCAGCAGTGAGCGTCACCGCGGGCATTCGCGATGGCGTCGACTACCCACGGCGCCACCCTGTCACCCCGGTCAGCGGGGTCCGCGCCCGCGCCCAGGTCACGTGGGGGACGGCCGCATGACCCGGCCTTCTCGCACAAGATCGCCGCCTCACCGGCAGTCGCGCCAGGTGGTCGCCGTAGCGCGGGCGGAAGCGCACTCAGCACTCGAACCTCCCAAATCACCCTCGCCGAAGGGAGGTTGGATGGGCCACGCTTGCCAAGTTTATGAAAATGATTATCGTATTGCCTGCGTGGTCCGCGAGGGACCACACCGGAGAGGAGTCTTCTGTGCGCCATCCTGTTCGCCTGCTCATAGCGGCAGGCGTCACGGCCGGAACCCTGATCGCCGCAGCACCGGCACAGGCAGCCGGCCAGGTGGTACTCAGCAAGGGGCACGTCGACGTGATCGGCGTGGCCTACGAGGACGGCGAGCTCGAACTCGCCGTCCACGACGGGAGCTCGGGCGAGGAAGTCGAGTACGCCCCCGAGGACGTCCAGCTCCACGCGCTTCCCGCCGCCAAGACGACCGTTCCCGCCGACCCGGCCCACGCCTTCCTGGGCAAGGCGGGCAGCCCCGTCTGGGTGCTGCCGGAGACCCAGAACCCGGACCTGCTGTGGGCCGGCTTCGGTGCCGAGGAACTCGAGTCCGGCGTACTCGAGAACGACACCGTCGACGCCACGTTCCTGTCCCTGCAGGGCCCGGGCAAGCTCGCGGTCTACACCGACGACGTGTTCGGCTCCCCGGAGACGGTCCTGGTCAACAGCGGCGACGGCCTGCCCGACACCGTCACCCTGCACGCCGGCGACCACACCCACGCCAACTGGGCCTTCACCAAGGCCGGAACCTACAAGATCCGCGTCAAGCTCTGCGGCCACCTCGCCTCCAACGGCAAGTCCGTGCAGTCCCGCACCGCGACCTACACCGTCAAGGTCCTGAACTAAAAGGAGCAGCATCCATGCGCACCCCTCTCAGAATCCTGGGGCCCATTGCCGCCGCGGCCGCGCTCCTGGGTCTGGTCGCGTCGCCCGCCCAGGCCGCGACAACCCTCACCAGCGGGCACGTCGACGTCGTCGACGTGGACTACGCCAACGGCGCACTCAAGGTGAACGTTCTGGACGGCACGGGCTCGACCGATGTGGAGCGATCCCCCGGCGACGTGACCTTCCGGGTTCCCCTGGCCGCCAAGCACACCAACGTGCCCAGCACCCCGGCGTGGTCGTTCCTCGGCACCGGTGGCACGGCCTGGATCCTCCCGCAGACCCAGGCCTCCGGGCTGCTGTGGGCCGGATGGAACACCACCGAGGTCCCGGCGGGGGTCTTCCAGAACAACCGCGTGTCGTTCCAGCTCACCAACGTCACGGGCCCGGCCGGATTCAGCATCTACACCGCGTCCGGCGGCACGCCCACCGTGCTCTTCGACAGCGGCAACGGCCTGCCGGACACGCTCAACGTCAACGCGGGCGTCCACACCCACGCGAACTGGGGCTTCGACGCACCCGGCACCTACACGGTGACCTTCAACGTCAGCGGAGTCCTCGCCTCCACCGGGGCCACGGTCTCCTCCGGGGCGCAGCAGTTCACCTTCCAGGTCCTCAACAGCTGACACCCGCAGGCCTCGGCGGGCCGGAGCACCCCGATACGGCGCTCCGGCCCGTCACCATGCCGACGAGCGTCAACGCGCACGCCCCGCCACAGCCATCGGCCACGCACAGCCGAACCCGTGCCTTATCCCAAGTCCGCCTCTCAACGGTGGCCGGCCATGTCCTTCACAGGCGGCCGGTCTTCACCCCTCGATCAGGCCGCAGTCGCCTCTTCGAGGCAGCTCACTGCCAGAACATGTTCCGGAGCTCCTTCATGTCCCGTATCCCTGTCCCCAGACCCGGTCCGACCGTCGTCGCCATCGCAGCCGTCCTGGCGACCGGCGTCGTCCCGGCCACTGCCGCCGTGCCCGCCGGCCACAGCGCTCAGGTACCAGGTGCCCAAGCCGCACAACGGTCACCTGGCAGCAGCGGCACGCACACCGTCACCCTGATCACGGGTGACAAGGTCACCATCGGGACCGCCGCGGACGGCACCGTCGTGCGCTCCTTCCAGGCCGCGGACGGAGCCGCCACCACCGGCTTCCACCGCGCGGTCGTGGACGGCGCCACCTACGTCTACCCCGACGCCGCCCTGCCGTACGTGAGCGCCGGGAAACGCGACAAGCAGCTCTTCAACGTGACGCGGCTGATCGCCGAGGGGTACGACGACGCACACAGCTCCCGGTTGCCGCTGATCGTGCGCTACACGGATGCCGCCGCCACGTCCCGCACCCGGGCGAAGATGGCCGGCTCTACCGAGGTCCGCCGCCTGGACAGCATCCAGGGCGCGGCTCTCGCGCAGAACCACGAGCAGGCACCGCAGTTCTGGTCCTCACTGACCGGGGGTTCCGGCGCCGCGGCCCGGTCCGCCACACCGTCCTTCGCGGGCGGCGTCGCCAAGGTCTGGCTGGACGGGAAGGTGAAGGCGGACCTGGCCGACTCCACCGCCCAGATCGGCGCGGACAAGGTCTGGGCGCAGGGCGACACCGGCCAGGGCGTGAAGGTCGCGGTGCTCGACAGCGGCGCCGACGCCGAACACCCGGACCTGGCCGGACAGGTGGCCGACAGCGCCAGCTTCGTCCCCGGCGAGGACGACATCGCCGACTACAACGGCCACGGCACGCACGTCGCCTCGACGATCGCCGGCACCGGCAGCGCGTCGGACGGCAAGGAACGGGGAGTCGCCCCCGGTGCACGGCTGGCCGTCGGCAAGGTGCTCAACAGCGAGGGCAGCGGCCAGGAGTCCTGGATCATCGCGGGCATGGAATGGGCCGCCCGGGACCAGCAGGCCAAGATCATCAGCATGAGCCTGGGCGGCGGCGGTGACCACACCGACCCCATGAGCCAGGCCGTCGACGAGCTCAGCGACGAGACCGGCGCGCTCTTCGTCATCGCGGCGGGCAACAGCGGCCCCCACACCATCGGCAGCCCCGGCGCCGCGGACTCCGCGCTGACCGTCGGCGCCGTGGACTCCGCGGACCGGCTCGCCGACTTCTCCAGCACCGGCCCGCGCGATGGAGACGGCGGGCTGAAGCCGGAGATCACCGCACCCGGCGTCGACATCCTGGCGGCCCGCTCCCACTACAAGCGGGGCTCGGGCTACTACACCACGATGAGCGGCACCTCGATGGCGACCCCGCACGTCGCCGGCGCCGCCGCGCTTCTCGCCTCCGCGCACCCCGGCTGGTCCGGCGCCCGGCTCAAGGAAGCACTGGTCAGCAGTGCCAAGGCGACCCCGGCGTACACCCCCTACCAGGCGGGCGCCGGCCGGCTCGACGCGCCGGCCGCCGTGCACACCACGCTCTTCGCCACCACGACCGCCTACTCCGGGATCCACACGTGGCCCCCGAAGCCCGGCGAGACCGACGTCCGGACGGTGACGTACACCAACGTCGGTGACGCGCCGGTCAGCCTCGCCCTCGCGGTCGACGGCACCGTGCCGGCAGGGCTGTTCAGCCTCTCGTCCGACCACGTCACCGTGCCCGCGCGCGGCACCGCCACGGCCACGCTGACCGCGAACCTGGACAAGCTCGCCGGCGACCAGTCGATCAGCGCCGTGATCACCGGCACGGACGGCAGCGGCGTCGTCCGCGCCCGCACCCTGATCGGCGCCGCCCGCGAAGGCCGGCGGCAGAACCTGACCGTCGTCGCCAAGGACCGCTCGGGCAAGCCGCTGGCCGGCCGCGTCATGCTCACCGCCGAAGGCCTGTTCACGACGATCGACCTCGATGAGTCCGGCACCGGCACGGCTCGGCTGCCCGTCGGCAGCTACAGCGGCTGGCTCACCGGGGACGTGCGGGGCGCAGAAGGGGCGCACTCACGTGGCATGGCACTGCTCGCCTTCAACGACGTGAAGCTCGACCAGGACCGCACCGTCACCCTCGACGGCCGCAAGGCTCGCCGGATTCTGGCGCGGGTGCCGCAGCGGACCACCGCCGTCGCGCCGCGCCTGGACGCCCACCGGTCCTTCACCGACAGCCTGGTGGCGACCTCTATGCTGCCCGACCCGTCGTACGACAGCATCTGGGCTCTCCCGACCGGAAAGAAGGTCACCGACGGCGAGTTCGAGTTCGGCGCCCGCTTCCGTCTCGAGCAGCCCGCGCTGACGGTGGCGACGAAGTCGACGACCTTCGACGACCCGCTGGTCAAGCGCGCGGCCACACCCCTGCCCGCCGGTACCCGTCAGCTGACGGCGGTCTTCGCCGGCGACGGCACGGCCGCGGAGCTCGCGAAGCGACACGTGCGCGGCAAGGGCGTCGTGGTGCGGGGCGCCGGAACGGAAGGCATCAAGGCCCAGGCGGAGGCCGCCGCGGCTGCCGGCGCCCGGCTGCTGCTGGTCGTCCACGACGGCGTCGGCCGCCTTCAGCCCTGGGACGAGAACCCCTGGAGCCCGCAGAGCCCGGCTCCGGTGACGGTGGCGACGCTCACCGCCGACCAAGGTGCCAAGCTGATCGGCACGCTCTGGCACGGCACGGTCCCGCTGAAGGTCACCTCGCACCCCACGACCGACTACGTCTACGACGTGGTGCACCACTGGACCGGTGCCGTCCCGGCGAACCCGACCTGGCGTGAGGAGTCCAGGACCCTTGGACGCGTGAATGTCTCCTTCCGGAACCACCGGCAGGGCAAGGCGATGGAGTTCCGACCGGACGTCTGGCGCGGCTGGGCCGTCGGCAACCAGCTCACCGCGCCCGCCCAGGGCGAGCGCACCGACTGGGTGACTGCCGGTACCACGTGGCTGGACGACGCCTTCATCCTGGGCGAGACCGGGCAGCACGCGATCGAGCCGCTGACCTACCCGGCCCGCAAGACCGCCAAGGTGAGCTGGTTCGGACCGATCCAGCGGCCCCGCATGGGCCCGATCAACTACCAGCCGGTGCGCTACCTCGACACCATGTACATCACCGCCCCCGGCTGGGGCGACTCGGGGTCCGGCCACGTCGGCGAGGCCCATGCGAACTTCGACGTCAAGGACTGGATGTCGCTCTACCAGGGCGACCGGCAACTCGACTGGGGCAACGCCGAATATCTCCAGGTCCCCGGACTCGGCGCGGAACGCCTGCCCTACCGGCTGGTCGTCGACAACGACCGCGGCGCCTGGGCCAACCCGTACTCGACGCACACCCTGACCGAGTGGAACTTCACGTCCGCGGTCACCGGCAGCGAGTCGGCGGAGGCCCTGCCGCTGATCCAGCTCGACTACGGCGTGGACACCGACAAGGCCGGCCGGGCCGGCCGGCACGCCAAGCTGACGGTGACCGCCTCCCACCTGCCCGGCACGACCGCCGCCATCGCAAAGCCCTCGCTCGATGTCTCCTACGACGACGGCAAGACCTGGCAGCGGACCGAACTGGGCCGCAGCGGTGACGGCTGGCGGACGGGCCTGCGCGCCCCGAAGTCCGCCGGATTCGCCACACTTCGGGTCACCGCCCGGGACAACGCGGACAACACCGTCTCGCAGACGATCACCCGGGCCTTCGGCCTGCGCTGACGCCCCGGCAGCACACCCGGTGGGCGGGACCGCGACGAGCGGCCCCGCCCACCGGCGTACCCGGGCAGGAGGCTCACCAGGTTCGGAGACCCGGGTTCCCACGGCCTCGGTCCGCGTCCCACGCAGGCGTTGACGTGCTGCCTACAGCGGAACGCGAGCACTCTGCAGAGCACAACCTGCAGTCAGCCGGACTTGCGGGGTGGTCAGGCGTGAGAGGGCCCGTGCCGGCCGGTGACGCGGGACAGCCTCAACCGGACAGCGTCCGGAAAGGCCCTCTTGTGGGAATCCCAAGGATCGGTAAATCTTTCGGACGGCAGCGGCACGTCAACCCCGCCGATATCTCGGCGCCACCACGAGCCAGTGGACATGGATTGACATGCCCCTGACCGCCGGCAAGGCCCCCCACATCAGCGCACCACCATTGAGGAGGACCCCCCACATGTCCGTGATGCGCAACTCGCGGCGAAGACTGTCCGCCATCGGTGCGATAGCCGTCGCCGCCCTCGCGCTCGGCACCGCGTCCGCCCTTCCCGCCTCCGCCGCCGAGGCAGCCCCGGAAGGCGTCATCCAGAACCAGGACGCGCCCGGCGCCATCGCCGACAGCTACATCGTCACCCTCGACGACTCGGCCGCCGACGCCGACTCCAAGGCGGGCAAGGCCCTCGCCGCGGAGTACGGAGCCAAGATCAAGAAGACGTACACCGCCGCTCTCAACGGATACGCCGTCGAACTCTCCGAGGCGCAGGCGAAGAAGTTCGCCGCCGACCCGGCCGTCGAGTCCGTCGTGCAGAACCGCGTCTTCACCATCTCCGGCACCCAGCCGAACCCCCCGTCCTGGGGCCTGGACCGTATCGACCAGCGGGCGCTCCCCCTCAACCAGAGCTACACCTACCCCGATCCGGCGGGTGAGGGCGTCACGGCCTACATCATCGACACCGGCGTGCGGATCACCCACAGCGACTTCGGCGGCCGGGCCTCCTACGGCTACGACGCCATCGACAACGACAACACGGCCCAGGACGGCAACGGCCACGGCACACACGTCGCCGCCACCGTCGCCGGAAACTCCTACGGCGTCGCCAAGAAGGCCAGGATCGTCGGCGTCCGCGTCCTCAACAACGCCGGCTCCGGCACCACCGCGCAGGTCGTCGCGGGCATCGACTGGGTGACGCAGAACGCCGTCAAGCCGGCCGTCGCCAACATGAGCCTCGGCGGCGGCGTCGACTCCGCCCTGGACACCGCCGTGCGCAACTCGATCGCCTCCGGCGTCACCTACGCCATCGCGGCGGGCAACGACGGCGCCAACGCCGCCAACACCTCCCCGGCCCGGGTGACCGAGGCGATCACCGTGGGCTCCACCACCAGCACCGACGCCCGCTCCAGCTTCTCCAACTACGGCAGCGTCCTGGACATCTTCGCCCCGGGCTCGTCGATCACCTCGGCCTGGAACACCAGCGACAGCGCCAGCAACACCATCTCCGGCACCTCGATGGCGACCCCGCACGTCGCCGGTGCGGCCGCGCTCTACCTGGCGAACAACCGCACGGCCACCCCGGCGCAGGTCTCCTCCGCCCTGACCACCGCGGCGACGCCGAACGTGGTCGGCAACCCCGGCAGCGGGTCACCGAACCGGCTGCTGTACGTCGGCACCGGCACGACGCCCCCGCCCGGCCCGAGGTTCGAGAACACGACCGACTACACGATCAACGACAACGCCACGGTCGAGTCGCCCGTCACCGTCAGCGGCATCGCGGGCAACGCCCCGTCCGCCCTCCAGGTCCCGGTCAACATCGTGCACACCTACATCGGCGACCTCCAGGTCCAGCTCATCGCGCCTGACGGCACCGCCTACACGCTGAAGGGCTACGGCACGGGCGGCAGCTCGGACAACATCAACACCACGTACACCGTCAACGCCTCCTCCGAGGTCGCGAACGGCACCTGGAAGCTGCGGGTCAGCGACAACGCCAACCTCGACACCGGGAGGATCGACTCCTGGGCGCTGCAGTTCTGACGCGTCGAACACTGAGATCCGAACGTCCAGCCGAGGTGGGGCGGTCGCTGCCGTGACCGCCCCACCCCCCGCCGGCATCGTAGGACCGACCGGCAAGCGGTGAGCTTCCCGGCGGCCGGACGCTCTGGCACGAGACAGGCACGGGCCTGGGTGATCACGGGCTTCTCCACGCTCAGTGATCACCGGAGGGCCCGTGCCTGCTGTCCCGGCCGACCCGCCCGAGCCCCGTGAGGCCAGTTGATCAACCCGCCGCCCACGCGCGGCACCTCTGCGCGAACTCACCCGCCGGCCGGCCCGTCACGGACGCACGCCTCGAGGTGGCTGCGGAGCCGTCACCAGCGCCAGTCACCGCCCGACCCGGTTCAGCCGAAGAACGGCCGGCGGGAGGGCGACCGCGGGCGGACGACCGGACGTTTCCCGGTGACCAGGGTCTTGTGGGTGGACGCGTTGCCCACACCAGGTGGACGTCCGACTCCAGAAGCCGCAGATACAGCCCCACCACGTCGCGGACCTTCTCGATGAACGGTGGTCCTCAGACGCTTCGAGGGGACCTCCGGTTGCGGCTTGAGGCCGAGGCCCGTGAGATCCGGGGGCTGCCGATCGCGACATGGTCACCGCGGCCCTTGACTTCTTCACCGTGTTCTGCCGAGGAAGCCCGGGGCTTCAGCCCCCCGGAGGAATCGGCTCCTGAACGCCTGGGCGTGAAACGCCCAGACCTCGCTGCGCCTCAAGTCGGCCGTCAACGGCGGCGATTGTCAGTCCGGCCGAATACGGTACTGGTCGTGGGCGTGAAGATTGTCGTGCAAGCCAAGCTGCTGCCGACCGCCGAGCAGGCGGTCGCGTTGCGGTCGACGCTGCACGCATGCAACGCCGGCGCTGACCGGGCTGCCGAGGTTGCCTTCACCAAGCGGGAGTTTTCGAAGTTCGGCTTGCAGAAGCTCGTCTATGCGGACCTGAAGGCCGCTGGGCTGGGTGCCCAGGCAGCGATACGTACGATCAAGAAGGTCAGCGACGCATACACAACTCTGCACGCGAACATCAAGGCGGGGAACCTCGGGAAGCCGGGTTCGAAGCGGCGTGTAGAGACAGAGTCGAAGCCGGTCACGTTCCGGGCCGTGGCGGCGCAGCCGTACGACGACAGGATCCTCACCTGGCAGTTTGATGCTGGGACTGTGTCCATCTGGACGACCTCCGGCCGGCTGAAGGGCATGCGCTTTGTCGGCGACGCAGACCAGCTGAAGGTCTTGCGCGATCACCGCAAGGGCGAGTCTGACCTGGTCGAACGCGACGGGGACTTCTACCTTCTCGCAACGTGCGAGGTCCCCGAGGCGGAGCTCAACGAGGACCCGGACGGGTTCCTGGGCGTGGATCTCGGCATTGTGAACATCGCAACGACGTCCGACGGCGATGTCCTCGCCGGCCGCAGGTTGAACCGGTACCGCGCACGGCAGGCGGCACTGCGAGCCAAGCTGCAAAGAAAGTGCACGAAGTCGACGAAGCGGCTGCTGAAGAAGCGGGCCCGCCGCGAGCGGCGGTTCGCCGCGGACGTGAACCACACCATTTCGAAGCGCATCGTGGCTGAGGCTGAACGCACCTCGCGCGGCATCGCCCTGGAGGACCTGGGTGGCATCCGTGAGAGGGCTCGGTTGAGAAAGCCCCAACGGGCTGCGGTGCACTCCTGGGCGTTCGCCCAGCTCGGGCAGTTTCTGGAGTACAAGGCACGCCGGCACGGCGTGCCCCTGGTGTACGTGGATCCCGCGTACACCAGCCAGCAGTGCTCAGAGTGCCAGTACACAGACAAGAAGAACCGGGCCTCACAGGCCCGGTTCGAGTGCAGGTCGTGCGGCGTCGTTGCGCACGCTGACCTGAATGCTTCCCGCAACATCGCCCGTAAGGGCGAGGCTGCGTGGCTTGCGGGGCGTGCGTCACGCGTCCCAGCCCCTGCCTAGCAGGGGCTCAGATGCGGGAGAGCACACGACAGCCAGTCGTGTACCTACCTGCAAGCCCGGTCCTTCAGGGCCGGGTCAAGTTGACCAGTGCGTGGCCCCGCACCGCCCCTTCTCCGGCGTCCTGACGATCGATCACCTCTCCGGCGAGCTCGTCGCTGATCCTCCGCGGAGCACCAGATCGGTCTTCGCCCGTCAGCTTCCCCACCGGTCACGGACGCCGCGTCTCCGGCTGACCCGGTGCCCATCCTCAGCCGGCAGGGCGGCCACGCCCCTCTTCCCACCGCTCTTCCGCACGATCCGGCACCGGGCGGTCGAGACCATATGGAAATGAATGTCATGATGGACAAGTGCCATGGGCCGGTGTCACTCTCGGCCCCCGTCACGAGAAGAAGGAGGCGCCGATGGGGCGCACGAAGGCAAACCGCGTCAAGCGCGAACGGCAGCCGCGGGACCCGTGGGCGAAGATGCTCATCGGCGAGATCACCCCCAGCTCTTCCGCGGACGCGTCACCACCCCGGCGGTCATCACCGAGATGAGGGCCGCCGACCCCGGCCACGCCCGGCAGTTCGGTCCCGAATGGGAGCGCGAGGCCCTGGAGAACAACCGGCCCTCGATCGAGGATCCCAAGTTCCTCGCCGCCACCGAGAAGCGGTGGGCCGAAGAGGGGACCACCAGCCGCGTGGCGGCGAACAATCGCGACTGCCGCTGCGCCTGCTGACCTTGCCGACCCCGAAACGGGGCCGACTCGGATCATCAGGGCCAGTCGATACCGGGGCAACCGGATGTCGTAATGAAATCCATTTTCATGTATCGTCTACCTCGTTCACCGCTCGTACCTGGAGGTCCCCATGGCCGTACCCAAACGCAAAATGTCGCGCAGCAACACCCGGCACCGTCGCGCGCAGTGGAAGGCCACGACGCCTCAGCTGGTGACGGTCACGGTGGACGGCGTGCCGTACCAGGTCCCCCAGCGGCTGGCCAAGGCGTACGAGCGCGGTCTGCTCCGCCCCGACGGCTGATTCCCACATGACACACGCCCCCGCGCGCCGCCTTCCCGTCACCGTCCTTTCGGGGTTCCTCGGCTCCGGCAAGACCACCCTGCTCAACCATGTCCTCGCAAACCGCGAGGGATTGCGCGTCGCCGTCATCGTCAACGACATGAGCGAGATCAACGTCGACGCCGCCCTGGTGCGCGGCGGCGAGGCAGCGCTGTCGCGCACCGAGGAGCGTCTGGTCGAGATGACCAACGGGTGCATCTGCTGCACCTTGCGCGACGACCTGCTGGAAGAAGTGGACCGGCTGGCGCGCGAGGGGCGCTTCGACTACCTCCTCATCGAGTCCTCCGGCATCTCCGAGCCCATGCCGGTTGCCGCCACCTTCGCTTTCGCCCGCGACGACGGCGCCACCCTCGGCGACCTGGCCCGGCTGGACACGATGGTCACGGTCGTGGACGCCGCCAACTTCCTGCCCGAGTTGGCCGGCGGCGATGAACTGGCCGAACGGGGCCTGGACCAGTACGAGGACGACGAACGCACGGTCAGCGACCTGCTGATGGACCAGATCGAGTTCGCGGACGTGATCGTCCTCAACAAACTCGACCTCGTCGACGCCACGTCCGCCGCACGGCTGCGGGCCACCCTCACCCGGCTCAACCCGGCGGCCCATGTCGTGCCGGCCGTGCGGGGCCACGTCCCTGTCAGCGAGGTCCTGGGCACCTCCCGCTTCGATCTGGAGCGGGCGCAGCAGGCTCCGGGCTGGGTGAGGGAACTCAACGGCGACCATGTTCCCGAGACGGAGGAGTACGGCATCTCCTCCACCGTCTTCCGTTCCGCGAGGCCCTTCCACCCCGGGCGGCTGTGGACCTTCGTGACCGAGGCGCTCGACAGCGGCGCCTACGGGCAGGTGCTCAGGTCCAAGGGCTTCTTCACTCTCTCCAGCCGGCCTCGTGTCACGGGGCTGTGGTCGCAGGCCGGCTCGGTGGCGCGCTTCGAGCCGTCCTCCGCGCGTGACGCCGACAGCCCCTACAACCAGGAACTCGTCTTCATCGGCACCCACCTGGCCGCGGAGTCACTGCGGGCGGCATTGACCGACTGCCTCATGCGGGAAGGCGAGGCTCGGCCCGATTCCGACCCCTTCCCCGCCTGGGAGACCTTCGGTTTCGACGAGAGCTGCGAGCACGAGCACGACCCCCTCACGGCGGCGACGGGGCACTGAGACTCCGGGCCGGACGGTGGTCGCAGCCACGGCACCGTCCGGCCCGGCCCACGATCCGTGTCAGGGAGGCCGCTCACGGACAGGGAAAAGCCGCGCCTGGGAACCGTGCAGGAAACGCTCCTCATCCCGCTGTACGCCCGCGCGGTGGAGAACCACAAGGAACACGCCCTGCTGCGGGACCCGCGGGCCGAGGAACTCGTCGCCTCGCTGGACTACGACTTCGCGCGCTTCGACGGTCTCCCCAGCCTCACCGGCGCCTTGCTGAGCACCCTCCTGTTCGACCGGTGGGTGGCCGACTTCCTGTCCGCGCACCCCGAGGGAACCGCGGTCGAGATCGGCACCGGACTCAACACGCGCTACGAACGCGTCGACAACGGCCGCGCCCGGTGGTTCGACCTCGACCTGCCCGATGTGATCGGCCTGCGCGGGAACTTCTTCACGGACACCCCGCGGCGGACGATGATCGCGGCCTCGGTAACGGACGGGGCATGGGCCGCCGAGGTGGCCTCGCGCGCCGACGGGCCGTACCTGTTCGTGGCGGAGGCCATACTGCCCTACCTGCACGAGAGCGATGTGCGCCGGGTCGTCGATCTCCTCGCCGACCGCTTCCGGGGCGCTCTGCCGGCCCTCGACACCGCCGGCCCCGGCTTCTTCGAGACCCAGGAACCGCACGACGCCCTCAGCAAGGGCGAGGCCCGTATGCAGTGGTACTGCCCCGAGCCGGCCCAGCGGGCCGAATGGCGTCCGGGGACCGGTGTGCTGGCGTCGCACACCCTCACCAGCCTGCCCGATCCCATGCTGGCCGAACTACCGCTCCCCTACCGGCAGATGGTGTCCGCACTCACCGCGCAGCGGCTCCCCCAAGCCGAGGGCTACCGGCTCAATCTCCTGCACCTGCCCTGAATTCCGGGTGCGCGTCCCGAAGAAGAAAGTCCGGCCGTGACCCCTCCGGGTCACGGCCGGAACTCCGATCGTTGCAGGCGAACGGCACGGCCACCAGGCCGACAGCACACAAAGAAAATGCACCCCGGATTGGGGTGCATTTTCTTTTCGGACCAGCACGAAGAACGGTTAGTGGTCGTCCCAGTGACCGTCGTGCGCCGCATGCCGGTGGCCGTCGTGCACATAGTCCGTGTGATCACCGTGCGGTACCGCCGCGTGCCCGCAGCCCGCCCCGTGCGAGTGGGCATGACCGGCGTGTTCCTGGTGTTCGCCGACCTCGCATTCGTCCGTGTGCCCCTGGTGCTCTCGGTGAAGGTGCCCATCGTGCACGTAGTCCACGTGATCACCATGAGGAACTGCCACGTGCCCGCAACTTTCACCGTGCGTGTGTTCATGCCCGGGGTGCGGCTCATGCTTCAGGGGAGGTGTCACGTCACCCATCTCCATGGATTCAGGCCACCGCTTGGGGGAGGCGGCAGCATCCGACCGCGCTTCTGCTTTCTTCCCCGCAGGCAAGATTGCCACAGAGAACACACGCCGGCAAACGGTCACTTTCACACCGCGAATTCGACAACGGTTTCCATCGCGGATTACGAAAGAACGCTTCACGGATTTCAAGGAACGCGGTCCGTTCTTTTCTCCGACATTTCTGAACCGCATCCGGACGGAGAGAACCGGCCCGGGATCCCCTGCGCACAGCGCGCTTCATCGACAATCTTCCGGAAGGAAGATCTCGGGTAATGGCCCTCGCACGCGAGTGGCCGCTCCAGACTCGCGTCCGCGGCAATGGGACGGGGAGACCGGCGGGACGGGCGAAATACATCGCTCGACGACACCACACCCCCAGCTGTTCAGCCGTGCCGATGCTGTGATCACCCGGCGTTAACTCGAGCACACATCCGACCGCACAGGTAGCCGATGGCCGGCTGTACGAGATGCCGGACGCCTGGGATGGTGCCTCGACCCAACGGCGCACAGTCGCCTCGCGGTTTGGGCACGACCACTACGGCGAGCGCCATCACGAGATCGTCTTCACCGGTATCGCCCTGGACACGCAGCACATCGATGCAGCCCCGAAGGCGGCCCTGTTCACCTGACGCCGCACTGGCGCCGGTGCGGGAGGGCCGGGAACCCGGCCCCACCCCTTGCGGACCGACGACGCTGCACGACCCGAAGTGCGGGACCGGAGTAGCCCGTCGAGAATTACCCGCATGCTCTGTTGTATGCAGAGAGGCTCCCGACCTCACCCTCGGCATCGATACGGCCAGGACCCCGAGCGTCGGCCGATCCCAAGGCCAATCTGACAGTCCAGGCATTCCTGGATTCAGGCCGTTCCAGGGTCTCGATGACCTTGATCCGTCGCCTACTGCGCGGGGGCCGCCGGCCGAACCACTCGCCATACAGCAGGGAGGACAGCTCGCGATAGGGCACGGGCACTCCCCCAGCCGGTGATGCGCACCTGGACACTCCCGGTCCGTCCCAGCCCTGGCGGGACGGACCTGATCTGCCCGCACTGCGACCGGCTACCAGCCTCTGCGGAAATGGTCGCCACCCAGGCCGTGGTGGTCCGGCATCTGGCGCAGCATGCACGCTCCGAACCGCTACCTTGGTCACCTTCGGACGTGCCGGTGCGAGGAACACGGCTGCCAGTGGCATCAACGACACCGGGGGTGCGACGGGCCGATCGCACTGCTGCTGACACGCAGCGCGTGCGGCCGCATCTGGCGTGTCGCCGACGCGTGCCCCGCCTGCGCGGCCGCCACACGGCACGCCGCGGCCGTTGGTGAACCCCAGAGAGCAACGAGCGACGCTCGGCTCGGCGCAAGCGGTCTCGGCAGGGGCGACGGAACGCCGCAGACGGTCGAACCGGAAAGCGCGGCTGAGCAAGCACCCTGGTGGACCGACGATGCCCTGTACGGCTGATCCACGTCCACGGCCCAGCGTGGACAGGCGCACCAACGCGGATGCGGCTGCAGGCTAGGGGTGTCGCGGTCCTGAGCGGCCCGCCGCCGATGAGGCGAGGCATGGTCTGGTGAGTACCTCGGGCAGACTGGCTCACGCCGTTGTCGATGTGCAGGGACGGTGGTTGTGCTGTTACGGCATCAGGAGGTTGAGGTCGATGTGGACTTCTATGGGTTCTGCCTGCAGGAAGCCGAGGACCAGTTCGTTCCCGAGATGTATCCGGACGGCCGGGAGAGCATCGGTGAACCCTTCTTGACCGCACGCCCCAGGCGGTTGGACATCGAAAGCGGCGGCCACACCCACACCGCGCACCTGAGAGCCGAAGTCTTCGACGCCGAGCCACCGGCCGATACCCGTGAGCCGTGGGAGGCCAGCGGCCAGGCCCCGCTGTTCTCCCAGTCGGGTGAACTGCGGATCTGGGGCGTGGCGGGCGGCCCGATCGGGGAGTCCCTGGAGCTTGGCGCCACCGACACCCAGTGGCAGGTGCGGGTGTACTGCACCGGGCGTGCGGAGGTGGGCCGCCTGGCGCAGCTGGAGGTCCCCAAGGGCGTGGAGCGGTACCTGGTGCAGTTCTGGCCCGCGGCCTGACCGCAGATGGGCGGGAGGCACCCGGGTGCACGCCTCCCGCCCACCGGCTGCGTCAGGTGATCTGGACGATGAAGGCGTCGTCCTGGCCGTCGACGAGGCGGTTCTTCAGCAGGAATCCGGCCAGCAGGGTGCCGGCTGCTCCGTTGTCCGGCTTGGGCAGCGGCAGGACCGAGTAGTTGTTCTTCGGCTTGGACGGCTCATAGGCGGGGAGCGCCTGGGCGCAGCCTTCGTAGGTGACGGCGAAGGGGAACTCGTCGCATTCCTTGCCACCGGCGGCGTAGTTGGTGCCCCAGTACTGGCGGCAGTTGCGGATGGCCTCGCTGCGGTTCTTCTCGCGCCGCGTCTTGTCGTGGAAGAGACGGTGCAGCGGGTTGTCGGCGCTTTGGCCGGGGGGCTTCTTGGCGGCGTTGGTGGGCTTGGTGGTGGCGGGCTTGGTGTAGGCGGTCTTCATGTGGTCGGCGACCGCCTTCTCGGGGGCGCCGGCCGTGGAGCTGTACTGCAAGGTGGCCAGGTAGCTGAAGACGGCGGCTCCCGCCCGGGTGACGTAGGTGGCGGTGTCCCAGCGTGGCGCGAGGAAGAACAGGTCGCCCTTCAAGTCTCCTGCCATCTCCCAGCCCGCAGGGGGCGTCAGCTCGATGGTGGGCTGATAGCCCGGCCCGCAGAGCTGGCAGGTGCTTGCCGCGCAGAACAACCGCGAAGACGAGGTCGTCGACTCCTGTGCCCTGGCCGGCGCCGACGCTGACGAAGTGCAGGAACGTCGCCGGGCTCCGTGATCACACATGTCACGTCAAGATCATCACATCGCTGCCCCAGTGCCCCTGACTCCCGTTGCTACACCCTGTTCCTTCCGGTCCCGTCGTGACGCTCAGCTCTTATCGGGCCTGGCTGCCAACGGTGAGGGGGATACTCATCGCGGCTCTCCGGGGTGAGGGCATCGCGGCGGGCGAGGGCCACCGACAGAGGCAGCCCCAGCCGCTCGGCCGCGCGTCGGCGGACACGCACCTGTGCTCGTGTCCGGGGGCGGAACGAGGGGAGCGGCGAGCATCCGCAGCCCGGGCGGTGGTCGTAGGTCAGCCCCTCTGCGAGCACGGTAGCAACGACGGACCATGCCTTCGTGTCGCATCGTCGGGGCGCGGCGAAGTCGTAGCCGGCGAAGACGAGCTGCTCACGACATCCAGGACAGATGCGCTTCCGGATCGGCCACGTGCTGCCCTTGAAGGAGAGCCGGCACGCAACGCACACGTAGTGCCGGGAAGCGCCGTTGAACGCGTGGTAGCACATGCTCCAGAAGACTACGCGCGGTCCGCGGGCGGGCCCAAACGGATTCGTCATGCAGATCAGGCCAGTCAGCCGCCTGTCAGCCGCTCAAGCGGGGTGCGGCTGAGCTAATAGCGGGACAGCCCTTGAGTACTTCCTCCGCGCCAACATGAGCGCATCCCTCCAAGGTTCAGCGCTCTGCACCGAACCCGGAACGGTTCACTCCACCCGTGAGGCGAGGACCTGGAACCGCGCGACATCCCAACCCCACCACGGCATCAGCCAAGACAGGGCGAGGCCACCGCGGGAAGTGCCGTCCGTTGCGGTGACCGCCATCTGGCGTTCATACCCGTCTCACCGCTCCGGTCGACTGTGCTTCCTAGCGTCCGTGAGTGCGCGCCGCTGACCTGCCGCAGCCCGCTGTCAGGTTCGAAGCGCTGCTGGACGGTCGGTGTGCAACTGCACCCGACGACGCGAAAGGCCCCTGGAATGTCCGAAGAACCCAAGCAAACCAGAATCTCTCGTCGCAACGCGCTCGGCCTGTTCGGCGCGACAGTGTCCGGCGCCGCCGCCGGGCCGCTGGTCCTCGGCGCCGGAACCGCCGAGGCGGTCCCGGCGAAGTCAGAGGTCACCGGTCTCACCACCGGATCGGCCACCACCCCCGTCCAGGGCCTGCACCTGACCTTCGGCGCCGACCCACGCAGCCAGATGGTTGTCTCGTGGGTCACCGACGCGGCCGTCAAGAACCCGCGGGTCGTTTACGGCACTCTCAGTGGCGGCTTCGGCTCCACAGCGCACGCGAGGACGAAGACCTACGTGGACGGCACCTCCGGGCGCACCGTCTGGGTCCATCACGCGCTGATCAGCAAGCTCAAGGCCGACACCGACTACCTGTACGCGGCCCAGCACGACGGCGCCACCCCCGACGCCGGCACCTTCCACACGGCGCCGTCCGGCCGAGCTCCGTTCACCTTCACCAGCTTCGGCGACCAGGGTGCGCCCAGCGTGACGTGGAAGACGGGAGCGAACCCGGCCGACGCCTCGGGCCGGGACTTCGAGCCCAACGCCACGCCCGCCGCAGCCGACATCGTCACCGGTATCGAGAAGGTCGGCCCGCTGTTCCACCTCCTCAACGGTGACCTCTGCTACGCCAACACCGGGCCCGACCGCGTCCGCGTCTGGCGCGACTTCCTCACCAACAACAGCCGCTCGGCGCGATTCCGTCCGTGGATGCCGGCCGCGGGCAACCACGAGATCGAGCTGGGCAACGGCAAGCTCGGTCTCGACGCGTACCAGACCTACTTCGAGCTGCCCTCGACCGAGACCCAGCCCGAACTCGACAACCTCTGGTACTCCTTCACCGTCGGCTCGGTGAAGGTGATCACCCTGCAGAACGACGAGATCGCCCTGCAGGAGGGCGGCGACATCTACATCAAGGGCTACTCCGGTGGCCGACAGCTCGCCTGGCTGGAGAAGGAGCTCAAGTCGGCACGGGCTTCGAAGGACATCGACTGGATCGTCATCTGCATGCACCAGGTGATGATCAGCTCGGCGACCGCCGCGAACGGCGCCGATCTCGCGCTGCGCGCGGCGTACGGCCCGCTGTTCGACAAGTACGGCGTCGACCTGGTGGTCTGCGGCCACGAGCACGACTACGAGCGCTCGTTGGCGGTGCGTGGCGTCGTCCCCGGCAGCGTCACCCTCACGCCCAACCCGAGCCAGAGCGCACTCGACGTGATCGAGAGCGAGCACGGCACGACGCACATGGTTCTCGGCGGTGGCGGCGTGTCCGGCATCACCAACAACAGCTTCACCACCGACGACGCCGACGGTCACGGGCATCACTCGGCATACGTCCAGATGGAGCACGTCGGCAAGTACAACTCGGTCAAGGAGAAGGAGACGGCGGTCTGGATCGGCGTCCGCGACGCGGAGCATCCGTACGGCTTCGCCGAGTTCTCCGTCGACCCGGGCCGTCACCCCGGTGACATGACCCGCATCCACGTCACCTACTACAACATCATCACGCCCACAGGTGAGCTGTCGGTCTTCGAGAAGTTCACGCTCCAGCGTCGTCGTAGTGACGGTGGCCACGGCCACCACTGACCCACCGCGAGCAGGGTTTCCTCACATCATCTGATCGTTGGTTGGTGTGTGTCGTTGACTGACGCGCAGTGGGCTCGTGTGGAGCCGTTGCTTCCCCACCGGACACCGAAGCCGGTGGGCGGTGGCGGGGTCACCGGCAGATAATCGACGCGATCGCCCAGGACGGAACCGGCACGTCGTGGATGGATCTGCCCGAGCACTTCGGGTCGTGGGAGGGTGTCGACGACCGGCTACGAACCTGGGCAGCCGGAGGCATCTGCCAGCGCATCCTGACTGCGCGACTCGCCCAGGCCGACACCTAAGGCGACCTGGACCGTGTCGTCGCGGTCGACTCCACGATCGTGCGAGCCCACCGGCATGCGGCCGGGGCCTGTCAAATAGGGGCCCCGGCCGGCGAACCGGCCGACCACGCGCTCGGGCGGTCCCGCGGCGGGCTGACCACGCAGATCCACCTGGCCGCCGACGACCACTGCCGGCACCCGGCCTCTACAACCGACAGCGGCGCCACTCAGCACTGGGCTACCGCACCCCGATCGAGTACGAGCTACTCTCCGAACAAGACACCATCCCCCGTTCATCCGGGCCGGCCGCATGACCTTCCTCGCCGTGGCACCGCGATGGTGGCGACGTTCCGGCGGCCGGCGAGGCAGGGGAACGCTCGTTGCGGGTGCGTGGTCACCGCTCGCCTCGCGCCCGGCCGAAGGCGGACCGTTCAGGGCCGGTGAGCCGGGATGCGGCCGGCGCGCGGCGCCGTCCCGAGCCGGGCGGCCGCGAGGTCGTTCGCGGTCGCGAGCGGCGTCCGGTCGGCACGCTCGGCGGCCGTCAGGATCCGGGCGAGCACGGTTCCGATGTCCTGCACCCGGCTGATCGCCTCGTGGTGCCCGATGCCCTCGATCTCGCGGGCGAGGGCGTAGATCACGCCTCCGGCGTTGGCCACGAAATCGGGGGCCCAGAGGATGTCCCGTCTCCTGAGGTCCTCGGCGACGTCGTCGGTGACGAGTTGATTGTTCGCCGGCCCGACGATCGCCGTGCAGCGCAGCCGGGGAACCACGGCCCCGTGCAGGATGCCGCCGACCGCGGCCGGAACGAGGATCTCGGTGTCGGTGGTGATCGCCTCCCCTGGTTCGACCCATTCCGCGCCGAGTTCCTTGGCCAGCGTCTCTTTGCGTTCATCCACATCGGACACCTTGAGCTCCGCGCCCTCCTGCGCGATGCTCCGTGCCAGCCGCTCGCCGACCGCGCCGAGTCCGCTGACGGCGACGCGGCGCCCGGCCAGCGACGTGGTACCGAAGCGGTGCGCCGACACCGCGCGCAGCGCGGCCAGCACCCCGGTCGCGGTCGGCGCCGCGGGAGATCCGGAGCCGCCGTGGGACTTCGGCAGGCACAGGGCGTGCGAGGTGCGTTCCCGCACCACCACCATGTCCTCGGCCGAGGTGCCGACATCGGGCCCGGTGCTGTACCGGCCGCCGAACTCCGCGACCAGGTCGCCGACGTCCAGCAGCACCGCGCGCCGGTCGACGCCTGCGGGATCGATGCCCTCGTCCAGTGCGATCACGGTCTTCCCGCCGCCGTGGGCAAGACCGGCCGCGGCGCACTTGTAGCTCATCGCCTCCGACAGCCGCAGCGCGTCGGTCAGTCCGTCCTGCCAGTTGTGGTAGGCCCGCATCCGGCACCCGCCGACCGCGGGGCCGAGGACCGTCGAGTGCACCGCGACGATGAGCGTCGCACCGGATCGCGGCCCGCGGCGGATGACCAACCACTCGTGCCCGAGCGGGTCCTGCTTCGCTGCGACGTTCTGCATCCGTCTGCCCTTCGTGTCGTGGCGGCCCCGCACCCTCGGCACAGGATCCGCCACAGCATCCGGGCCGCCGCACCGCGCCGCTTCGTCGGGCGCGCACAACGCCGCATCGGAACTTGTGCGGATCAGACGATCCACGCCCGTCGGTGTGGGTCCACGGCACCCCGGCGGGGCCGGAGGCGATCGCCCCGGTCCCGTGCCCGCGGATCCGGCCCCTTGGGCCCCGGCGACGAACACGGGGCGTCCGTCTGGTGGCCGTCGACGAAGACGGCCGGGGCGTGCCGGCTGGATGCTCCTCCGCATCCCTCACCGCCACGGTGGGCTGCTGGAGGCTCCTGATGAAACTGCACCGAACCATGACAGCGGTGTTGTGCGCGATCGCACTCGCCGCCACGGCCTGCTCCGCAGGGGCCTCCGGCCCGGGCGGCGAGGGCCGGGGCGCCTATGTCCGCAACGGGACGTTCACGGCGACCCTTGCCCAGGACCCGGGCAAACTCGATCCGTATCACACCGTGGTCGCCGCGGCCAACAACCTCCTGTCCTTCGCCTACGACCCGCTGGTCGTCCTGGACGACAAGGGGAACCCGGTCCCGGGCATCGCGACCAAGTGGGAGGTCACCCCGTCGTCGGTCACCCTGACCATCCGAAAGGGCGTCACGTGCTCCGACGGATCGCCGGTGACCCCCAGTGTCGTCAGCAAGGACCTGGAGTACCTGAAGGACCCCAAGGCCGCCTCACCGCTGCTGGGCATCGTGCTGCCGAACAAGGACTACACCACCAGGGCCGACGACGCCGCGGGCACCGTCACCATCACCACCGGCAAGCCCGACGGCCTGCTGCTCCAGTCGCTGTCCGCCTTCTACGTGGTGTGCGGCAGCGGCACCGCCGACCCCACCGCACTCGCCGGGAAGACCAGCGGATCGGGCCCGTACAGGCTGACCGAGGCCGTCCCCAACGACCACTACACCCTGGTCCGCCGTGACGAGTACGCCTGGGGGCCGAACGGCGCCCGGATCAATGTGCCCGGGGCCCCGAAGAAGGTAGTCCTGAAGGTCGTCGGCAACGACACCACCGCGGCCAACCTCCTCACCAGCGGCGGCCTCAACGGCAGCGTCGTCAACGGCCCCGACCGGCAGCGACTGGTGCGCACCATGAAGGAGCACCGCTTCGAAGCCGGCGGGATCCTGGCGGTGTTCAACCAGCACCAGGGCCACCCCGGTGCCGACCCCGTGGTGCGCAAGGCGCTCACACAGGCCCTGGACCGCGGGCAGATCGCCGCCGTGCTCACCGACCGGCAGGGCAAGATCGGTGACACCACCATGGGCGTGCCGCCGCTGATCTGCGACGACTCCGGTGCCGCGGCGGGCATCCCGGCGTTCGACGAGACGGCCGCGGCCGCCGCGCTGGACGCGGCCGGCTGGTCCAAGGGCGCGGACGGGATCAGGGCGAAGGGCGGCACCCGGCTGAGCCTCACCGCGCTGTACGCCTCCGACCGGCCGAACCTGCCGGCGGGCATGGAGCTGTTCTCCGCCGCGTGGCGGAAGCTGGGCGTCGAGGTCAAGGTGAAGACCCTGACCTCGGCCGCCTTCCTGCAGGCGATCTTCCAGGGCGACAACTGGGACGTGGCCCCGATGATCGCACTGGCCACCCAGCTGCCGTCGCAGAGCGTCAGCTTCTTCTCGGGCCCCGGCTCCCCCAAGGGATCGAACTTCGCCGGCATCCGCAACACCGCGTACGAGCAGCTGGTCGCCCAGGCGGTGCAGACCCCCGGACGGCCAGGCTGCGCGCTGTGGACCGAGGCCGAGAAGGCGCTGTTCGCCGGAGCCGACGTCGTCCCCATCGCCCAGAAGTACGTCAGCTACTTCGGGCGCGGCGCGACCTTCGAGATCTCCGGCGAGATGCCCCTCCCGACCAGCATCCGGCTGCGCGCCCACTGAGGAGACAGCACCCCATGACTCAGCCATCCCCGGGGCCCGCGACGGGCCCGCGCGACGGTTCGCGGGAGGTCCCCGAAGGCGCGGTGGACCGGGGGGAGGACATCCGGCGTTCCTCCCCCCGGGCATGGTTCCTGATCGGACGACTGGTGCGCCTCGCGGTCTCGCTGTTCGTCGTCGTCACCGCCTCGTTCCTGATCGTCCATCTGGTCCCCGGGGATCCGGTGCGCTCCGCTCTGGGCATCACGGCCGACCCCGCCGTGGTGGCGGCGCGGCGGACCGAACTCGGCCTCGACGAGCCTTTGCTGACGCAGTACCTGCACTACCTGGGCGGCGTCGTCAGCGGAGACCTCGGCACCTCGATCATCAGCGGCGATCCGGTGTCGTCGGTCATCGCGACGCGGCTGCCGGCCACCGCGAAGCTGGCCGGCCTGGCCGTCCTGCTCACCGCGCTGACGGCGTTCCCGGTCGGCATGTGGATGGCCGTGGCCACCCACGGCGGGCGCCGGCGCGGCGCGGACCTCGCCTTCACCGGCGTCACCGGCGTCTTCACCACCATCCCCGACTTCCTGATCGGCGTGGGCCTGGTCTTCGTCTTCGCGGTCACCCTGCCCTGGCTGCCGCCGGCCGGAGCCGACACACCCGCCTCCTACCTGCTGCCCGTGCTCGCCCTGGCGCTGGGCCCCAGCTGCCAGCTGGCGCGCATCATCCGCACCGAGACCACCCGCGTCCTCGGGCAGGACCACCTGCGGGTCGCTCGCAGCAAGCGCCTACCCGCCCGGCTGCTCTACCTGCGCCACGCGCTGCCCAATGTGCTGACGGCGGGACTCACCGTCGGCGGCCTGCTGTTCGCCGCGCTGGTCGGCGGCAGCGTCCTGGTCGAGAACGTCTTCGCCTGGCCCGGTCTCGGCAGCAGTGTGGTGGGCGCGATCGTGGCCCAGGACTACCCGCTGGTGCAGGCGATCGTCCTGCTCCTGGGCGCGGTGGTGCTGGTGGTGAACCTCGTCGTCGACCTGGCCCTCGGTCTGCTCGACCCCCGCTCGACCCTCACGAGGAGCTGAGAAACGGTGACCAAGCAAGGCAGCCGGCCCGTCCCCCGGATCGGTCCCACCGGAATGGCGGGCGCCCTCGGCCTGCTCCTCCTGGTCCTTCTGGCCGTGCTCGGCCCGGTCGTCTGGGGCGCCGACGCCGCGCACCTGGACGTGGCCGCGGCCCAGCAGGGACCCTCCGCGCAGCATCTGCTCGGCACCGACGCCCTGGGCCGGGACATGCTCGCCCGGGTCCTGTCGGCGAGCCGTCTCTCCCTGGTTCTCGCGGTGCTGGCGACCCTCCTGGGCTCGGTGACCGGGGTGCTGCTCGGTGCGTTCCCCACCGTCCTCGGCCGCCGGGGCCGCCGGGCGTGGGAGTCGGTGATGAACACCGCGATCGCCTTCCCGGCGCTGCTGCTGGCGCTCTCCGTGGCGACCGTGGTGGGCGTCGGAGCGAAGGGGGCGGTGCTGGCCCTCGGCGTGGCCACCGCCCCTCCGTACGCCCGCCTGACCTACACCCTCGCCTCGTCCGTGTCGGGCTCGGACTACGTCTGCGCCGCACGGATCCTCGGCGTACGGCGGTCACGCCTGACGCTTCGTCACGTCCTGCCCAACATCGCCGAACCGCTGATCGTCACCACCACCCTGCAGGTCGGCGGCATGCTCGTCGCCCTGTCGGCGCTGAGTTTTCTGGGACTGGGGGTCCAGCCGCCCGACTACGACTGGGGCCGCCTGCTCAGCGAGAACCTCAACCGCATCTACACCGCCCCCGCCGCGGCTCTCGCGCCCGGCGTCGCCATCGTCGTCGCCGGGCTGGTCTTCAACGCCCTCGGCGAGACCGCGGCCGCTCTCGTCCGCGCCGAACCGGCCGCCGGTGCCCAAACCATCGGCCGTCGCGTGTCCCGCGGGGCAACGCGCCGTACTGCGGCGGGCCCGGCGCGGGCCGCGACGGCCGGACGGGAGACCGGCGGGCCCGTGGCCGACGCCGCCGCGTACGCCCTGCGCGTACACGATCTCGACGTCGTCTTTCCCGGCCCGTCCGGGCCGCTGCACACCGTCCTGGGGGTCACCCTGGACGTCCGGCGCGGCGAAACGGTCGGCATCGTCGGGGAGTCGGGCAGCGGCAAGACGCTGACGGCCATGGCGATCGCGGGGCTCGTCCCGGAGCCGGGCAGGGTCACCGCCGGCCGGATGGAGATCGCCGGGCGGGACCCCGCAACCCTGCGCACGTCCGAGCGGCGCAGGCTGCTGGGCTCGACGACCGCGGTGGTCTTCCAGGACCCGCTGAGCTCCTTCAACCCCGCACTGCGGATGGGCCGCCAGCTCACCGAGGCCAGCGAGGTCCACCTCGGCCTGCCGCGCGCGGCGGCCGTGCGGCTCGCGCAGGACCGGCTGCGCCAGGTACGTGTCCCCAGCCCGGCCATCAGGATGGGCCAGTACCCGCACGAGCTCTCCGGCGGTATGCGGCAGCGCGCCATGATCGCCATGGGCCTGATGGGGAAACCCGAACTGATCATCGCCGACGAGCCGACCACCGCGCTCGACGTGACTGTCCAGGAGCAGATCGTGCGGCTCCTGGGCCGGATCAACGAGGACACCGGAGCGGCGATCCTGATGATCTCCCACGACATCTCGGTCGTCACCTCCCTGTGCCGGCGGGTGGTGGTGATGTACGCCGGCCGGATCGTCGAGGACACCGACACCGACACCCTGCTCGCGGGCCCCGCCCATCCGTACACGGAGGCGCTCCTGGCCGCCGTGCCCCACATGGGCAGCGACCGGGACCGGCCGCTGGCCACCATTGCCGGCCGGCCCCCGCAGCCCGTCGAGCGGCCGGCGGGCTGCGCCTTCGCACCGCGCTGCCGGTTCGCCTCGGACAGGTGCCGCGGGGAGCAGCCGCCGCTGGAGATCCGGGACGGCCGGCGGATCGCCTGCTGGCACCCGCGGCCCCCGCTCCCGGCCGACCGTACCGAGACCGAGACCACCACGACGGAGCAGGCATGACCGGATTGCGGATCGAAGGCCTGACCGTGCGGTTCGGGCGGGGACGCCGGGCCATGACAGCGGTCGACGGGGTGAGCCTCACCGTGCCCCCGGGCAGGATCGTCAGCCTGGTGGGAGAGTCGGGCTCGGGCAAGTCGACCCTGGCCCGCGCCGTCGTCGGACTCGCCCCCGTCACCGCGGGCCGGGTCCTGCTGGACGGCCGGGACATCGCATCGGACGCGGCCGCCCGCCGACGGATCCAGATGGTCTTCCAGGACCCGTACGCCTCGCTCAACCCGCGGATGACCGTCGGCGGGACCCTGGACGAGGCGCTGCGGACCCGCCCGGGCGCGCGCCTGACACGTGAGCAGCGCGGCCGGGAGACCGGCCGGCTGCTGGATCTGGTCGCGCTGTCCCCCGAGCACGCGGGCGCGCTCCCGGGACGCCTGTCGGGCGGCCAGCGGCAGCGGGTGGCCCTCGCGCGGGCGCTCGCGGTGCGCCCCGACGTCATCGTCGCGGACGAGATCACCAGCGCCCTCGATGTCTCGGTGCAGGGCGCGGTGCTCAACCTGGTCCGCGACATCCAGGCCCGCTCCGGCACCTCGCTGCTGTTCATCTCGCACAACCTCGAGGTGGTCCGGTACGTCAGTGACGTCATCGCCGTGATGTACCTGGGCCGCATCGTGGAGGCCGCACCCACCGAGGAGTTGCTCGCCGAGCCCCGCCATCCGTACACCAGGGCCCTGCTGGCAGCGGTGCCGCGACTCGGCCGCTCCTGGCGCGAGATCGACGCACCGGCGGGCGACCTGGACGCCCCCGACCCCCACCACCCCCCGACGGGCTGCCGGTTCCACCCCCGCTGCCCCGTGGGGCCGCGCGCCGACGCCTCCCGTTCGGTGTGTCTGACCCTGGACCCGCAGTCCGGCGCGGACCAGCGGCCCCACCGGGCCGCCTGTCACTTCGCCGGCGAACCGCTGGCGACCGGCGGCCCCGTGGCGAACGGCTCGGCCCCGGTCGGCCCCCGGAGGGCGGAAGAACCCGACGGCCCGTCGGGCGGCGGGCGCACCCCGCTCGCCGCGGTGGCCGCCACCGATGACGAGACCGCGACGAAGGAGCACCCTTGACACTGGACCAGGCACAACTGGGGCGACGGCTCGAAGAGCTCGCCCGGGAGTACCGCGTACCCGGGGCCTCGCTGGCCGTGCACGCGGACGGCCGGACCGTTCACTCGGCGGCGGGTGTGCTCCACCGCGGCACCGGGGTGGAGGCCACCACCGACTCGCTGTTCCAGGTCGGTTCCATCACCAAGACCCTGACCACCACCCTGGTGATGCAGCTGGTCGACGAGGGGCTGCTCGACCTCGACGATCCGGTGGTGAAGGTACTGCCGGAGTTCCGGGTGGCCGACCTTGATGTGACCGCCTCGGTGACCATGCGCCACCTGCTCACCCACACCAGCGGCATCCAGGGCGACGTGTTCACCGACACCGGCCGCGGGGACGACGTGCTGGAGCGGTTCACCGCCCGGTGCGCGTTGCTGGGCCAGTCGCACCCCATCGGCGCCACCCAGTCGTACTGCAACACCGGATTCGCCGTCGCGGGCCGGGTCGTGGAGGTGCTCACCGGCAAGGTCTGGGACACCGCCCTGCGCGAGCGGCTCCTCACACCTGTGGGCCTGGAACACACCTTCACCCTGCCCGAGGACGTGCTGCGCTTCCGGGCGGCGATGGGGCACCTGCCGGTGCCGGAGGGCGGAGCCGGCGACTGGCCACGACCTGCCCCACGCTGGGGCGTCCCGCGCTCGGCCGGACCGGCGGGTGCCGTGGTCGCCACCGCCGGGGACCTGGTCGCCTTCGCCCGCATGCACCTCGCCGACGGCCTCGCCGCGGACGGCACCCGGGTGCTGTCCGCCGCCTCCGCGCAGGCGATGCGCGAGCCCCAGGTGGCGGTGCCGGACCGCTGGACCGTCGCCGGCCACTGGGGCCTGGGCTGGTTCCTGCCGACCTGGGAGGGCCGGAGCCTGTACGGCCACGACGGCGGCACCGTCGGCCAGAGCGCCTTCCTGCGCGTCCTCCCCGACCAGGAGGCCGTTCTGGTCCTGCTCACCAACGGCGGACGCACCCGGGAGCTCTTCCAGGCGGTCGCGAACGAGATACTCCCCGAGATCGCCGGGCTGCGCATGCCCGAGCCGCCGCAGCCGCCCGCGGAGCCCGTCGCGGTGGATCTCGCGGACTGGTACGGGGTCTACGAGCGCCACGGCGTACGCCTGGACCTCGCCCCGCGCGAGGACGGCACGCCGGAACTCACCCTGAACTTCACCGAAGGGCTGCCCGGCCTCGAGGAACCGCCGCACCGGATGCCGCTGACCGCCGTCGACCCACAGGCCGGCCTCTTCGTCACGCGGGAGCAGGACTTCACCGCGTGGACACCCGTCGTCCTGTACACCCTGGGCGACGGCTCCCGCTACGTCCACCTCGGTGCCCGCGCCACGCCCAAGACCGGCTGAACACACGAAGCGCCCTGCCGCCGGACCCGGGTGCGGGTCCGGCGGCAGGGCGGCCGCGGTCCGGCAGGGGCCGGCCCTCGGGCCCTACCGGCCGGTCCCCCGGCCGGTGCCGAGCAGCCGGCCGATCAACGCCGCCAGGAGCGCCGCCCGTTGCGGCATCGCGGACAGGTCGGCGTACTCTCCCGGCGCGTGCGCATGGTCGCCCACCGCGCCGAGGCCGTCCAGGGTGGGCACCCCGAGCCCGGCGGTGAGGTTGCCGTCCGAGCCGCCGCCGACCGCCGCTCCGCGCAGCGGTCCCAGTCCCAGCGCCCGGGCCTCCCGCACCGCCGAGGCGAACAGGTGCGCCGAGTACGCGGACTCCAGCGCGTACCGGTTGATGCCCCCGTCCAGTTCCAGTCGGGCACCGGCGGCCACGGGCTCCAGCGCGCGCAGGGCGGCGTCCACCCGCTCCAGCTCGGCCGCCGACCATGCCCGCACGTCCACCCGCACCGAGGCGTGCTCGGGAACCGTGTTCATCGAGGACCCGCCCGACAGCACCGTCGGGGTCACGCTGGTGCCCTCCGCGCAGTCGCCCAGCGCGGCGATGCGCAGCACCTGGCGGGCGACCTCCACGGTGGCGTTGACGCCCTTGTGCGGCTCCAGTCCCGCGTGCGCCGCGCGTCCGCCGACGTCCAGCCGGTAGGTGCCGATGCCCTTGCGCGCGGTCTTCAGCGCCCCGTCCGCGCTCGGTTCCGGCACCAGCACCGCCCGGCAGCCGCGGGCGGTGTCCTCGATCAGCGCCCTCGAGGACGGGGAGCCGAGCTCCTCGTCGCTGGTGAGCAGGACCGCGACGCCCTCGGTCGAGGGCAGCAGCCGCAGGGCCGCGAAGAGCTGCACGATGCCGGCCTTCATGTCGAAGACACCGGGGCCGGTCGCCAGCTCGCCGTCCACCTCGAACGGCCAGCGGGCCAGTGTGCCGGTCGGCCACACCGTGTCGAAGTGGCCGAGCACCAGCACATCGCCGGTGCCCGATCCCGGCCACAGCAGGTGGGGCCGGCCCGCCGACTCCAGGCGCCGGGGCGGGCTCCCCATCGCCTGGGTGCCGAGCTCCGCGACCAGGTCCGCACACGAGTGCAGCGCCGGCAGGTCCGAGGAGTACGACTCCCGCTCCACCAGCGCGGCCAGTTCGGCACGCATCCGCGGCGCGTGCGCGGCGGCCTCGGCGAGCAGCGAGGCGCGCCTCACCGCGCCACCGCCTTCCCGGCGGCCCGCTCGCCGTGGCCCGCGCGCAGCACGCGGCCCCGCCGCCCGCCGGTGAACTCCCCGCAGTCCACCACGACCTCTCCGGCGAGCACCACGTACGGGATGCCCGTCGGCCTGACGTCGGGCACCGCGTAGGTACCCTCGTGGCCGACCGTCTCCGGGTCGAGGACACACAGGTCGGCGACGGCGCCCGGCCCCACCCAGCCGCGCCCGGCGAGGCCGAACTGGGCGGCGCTCGCCGAAGTCGCCTTGCGGACCGCCTCCGGCCAGTCGACCACCTTCTCCTCCCGTACGTAGCGGCCCAGGAACCGCGGGAAGCAGCCCCAGGTGCGGGGATGGTCGAGTCCGGTGGGCATGCCGTTGTCCGAACCGATGCCGACCAGCGGATCGGCCATGATCGCGCGCAGGTCGGACTCGGCCATCATGGTCGGCACGATCATCGCGTTCACATCGGCCGTGATCAGGGAGCACAGCACCTCCCACGCGTCGTCCGCGCCGCTGATCCCCGCCAGGGTCCGGCCGACGGTTCGGGCGTCCCGGTGACGGTTGATCAGCACGTCGGCGGGTGACACCTGGCGCCACAGCCCCGCCGCCACCGCCTGCGCCGGATCCTCGGCCCTGGCACGGAGCCGGGCACGCTCGGCCGGATCGGCCATCCGTGCCAGCAGCGCCTCGGCGCCGCCGGCGAGCGCCTCGGGCGGCAGCAGGGCGTGCAGCATGGTGCCGCCGGCCAGATAGGGATACTGGTCGCCGCGGACGTCCACCCCCGCCGCCCGCGCCGCGCGCAGCTTCTCCAGCAGCACCGCGGACTTGCCATGGTTGGGCCGGCCGGCCGCCTTGCAGTGCGAGATCTGCACCGGGATCCGTGCCCGCCGGCCGATCTCGATCGCCTCGTCGAGGGCGTCCTCCAGGGCGTCGCTCTCGTCCCGCATGTGGGTAGCGTACGGGCGCCCCCAACGGTGGGCGACCTTGCCGAGCGCCACCAGTTCCTCGACGTCGGCATAGGCACCCGGGGTGTAGATGAGCCCGCTGGACAGACCGGCGGCACCCGCCGCGAACGCCTCGCCGGCCAGCGCGCACATGGCCTCCAGCGCCCCCGGCGCCAGCCGCCGGTGCATCCCGTTGGCCGTCAGCCGGAGTGTGTGGTGGCCGACCAGTACGGCCATGTGGTTGGTCGGACCGGCGGCCTCGATGTCGTCGAGGTACGCGGCGAAGGAACGCGCCCGGTACGTTGTGCCGGCCGCCAGGTCGCCGAACAGGGCCCGGGCCTCCCCCGCGGCCGCGTCGTCCATCGGGGCCGGGGAGTAGCCGCAGTTGCCGGCGATCTCGGTCGTCACGCCCTGGAACAGCTTGAAAGGCTGCGGCTCGGACATCATCGGGACCAGGTCCGAGTGGCTGTGAGGGTCGATGAACCCCGGCGCGACCACCAGCCCAGCGACGTCGATCACCCGCCGGGCGGGACCCAGACCGCGGCCGACCGCCACCACCCGGTCGCCCGTCACCGCGACGTCCGCCCGCACTCCGCGGGATCCCAGGCCGTCGTGGACGGTGCCCCCGCACAACTTCAGGTCGTACACGCCATCTCTCCCCACTGTGGTTGCCTGCGACGGCAGTCTCGCCGCCGTCGACCACCCCCACCTCGTCCTCCGCGACCAATCCCGCCCGGCGGCCATGTGGCCCCGCACATACCCGTGCCGGGCCGGGCGTGCGACCGTATGGGCTTTGGAAGGACCGAACGTGACGAACCATGGCGCACACCCCTCCCTGGCACGGATCCTCGGCCTGCTCGGGACCTCCGCCGCCCGCCTGCTGACCGCACCAGCGGGTTGCGACATCCCGGTGACCGAGCACACCGTCCTGGACGTCACCGAGGACGAGGGGCCGGCCCGCGCGGGGGCGATGCTGCTGGCCGTGGGGATGCGTCCCGACGCCGAGGCGCTCCTCGACGCCCTGCCGGCCCTGGGCCGGGCACGCGTCGCGGCCATCGCCCTCAAGACCCGCGGGGCCGACACCGGCCCGCTGGTCCAGGCCGCCACCGCCGCGGGCGTCGCCGTGCTCGCCGTCGCCGACGTCATTCCCTGGCGGCACGTCGACGCGCTGCTCACCGCCGCCGCGGGCAACGCCGGACAGGACGGGCCGGGTCTCCCCTCGGCCGGCGCGGTCGGCGACCTGTTCGGTCTGGCCAACGCCGTGGCGGCGATGGTGGGCGGGGCCATCACCGTGGAGGACCCCCAGCAGCGGGTTCTCGCCTACTCCAACCTTCCCGGACAGCCGATCGACGACCCGCGGCGCGACACCATCCTCGGGCGGCAGGTGCCCCGGGACGACAACTACCAGCGGATCTACCGGCGGTTGTGGCGCGCCCCCGGCGTCATCCGGATCGGCGACGCCGCGCCGCTGCCCCGCATCGCCGTGGCGGTCCGCGCCGGTACCGAGCTGCTCGGCTCCCTCTGGGCGGTGGAGTCCGGCATCCCGCTGGGACCCGAGGCGGAGCAGGCACTGGCCGACGCCGCCGGGGTGGCGGCGCTCCACCTGCTCAGGTTGCGCCGCGCCACGGAGCTGGAGCGCCGGGCCCGCGGCGAACTGCTCCGCTCCCTGCTCGCCGGCCGGCCCCCCTCCGCGGCCAGACTCGGCATCGACTCCGGCCTGATGACCGTGCTCGCCTTCGAACTGCCCTCCGCGTCCGGCACCCCGGTCGGCGTCCTCGGGCTGCAGGTCGCGGACCTGGTGACGGCCTGCGCGGAGACACTGGCCTCCGCCGCCTCCTGTGTCGTCGACGGCCCGGTCGTGTACGCCTTGCTCCCGCTTCCGGAGGACATGCCCCGGACCCGGGTGGCGGCACTGGCCGAGACCGTCGTCAGCCGCTGCGAGGAGTCGCTGCAGACCCGGCTGCGAGCCGGCATCGGATCCACGGTGGCCGACTTCGCGGACGTGCCGCGTTCCCGTCAGGAGGCGGACCGGGTGCTGGCCGTGCTCGCCACCGGGCCACGCGGTGCCCGTGTCGCCTCCATCGAGGACGTGCGCTGCCAGGCGATCCTGCAGGAGCTCCGGGAGACCGTCGCCGGCAACCCGCGGATCCGGCTCGCCTCGGTCACCGCCATGCTGCGCCACGACGCCGAGAAGGGCACCCGGTACGCCGAGACCCTCCTGGCCTACCTCGACGCCTTCGGCGACACCACGGTCGCGGCGGACCGCCTGCACATCCACCAGAACACCTTCCGGTACCGCGTCCGCCGGGTCGGCGAGCTGTTCGGCGTGGACCTGGGGGACGCGGACCAACGCCTCGTGCTCTGGCTGCAGCTGCGGCTGACGGTCGGGGAGGGCCGAGCGGCGACGGCCGCCGACGAAGGCCGCCACGTGGTCGACGCGCACCAAGTCCCCGGCCGGGATTGATCTGCCGCGACGAAGCACTCGCCGGCGGATGCGAACAGAGTGAGGGGGTGGCTACTTCACCCTCAGCCCCCCTCACGGGCGCCGCAAGCGACGCGCGGTACCGGGCGGCGGCCGCCGCGGCGGCCGCCCAGGCCCGTGCCGGAGTCGACGTGCGAGAACTCACCGGCCTCCCCGCGCTGAGAAGCGCGGCCCGCCTGTTCGCGGACGTCTGGAACACCGTCCCGGACCGCCCCCCGCTCAACTCCGACCTCATGCGGGCACTCGCCCACGCGGGCAACTACGTGGTGGGCGCCTTCGAGGGCGAGGAACTGCTCGGCGCGTCCGTCGGCTTCCTCGGTCTGCGCGACCGGCCGACGCTGCACTCCCACATCAGCGGCGTCCGGGCCGGCGCCCAGGGGCGCAGCATCGGCTTCGCGCTCAAACTCCACCAGCGCGACTGGGCCGTCCGCCGCGGGATCGAGAGCGTCACCTGGACCTTCGACCCGCTGGTACGGCGCAACGCCCACTTCAACCTGGTCAAGCTCGGTGCCCGGGCGACCGAGTACCTGACCGACTTCTACGGCGACATGACCGACGGCATCAACGCGGGCCAGCACAGCGACCGGCTCCACCTCACCTGGCCGCTGCTCGCCCCCCACGTCGTCGAACGCCTCGACGGCGTGCCGAGCCGCCGCCCCGCGGAGCCCGGTGCCGCCGCTGGTGCCGAGCCGCGGCTGGCGCAGGGCGCGGACGGCGGCCCCGAGTCGCACCCGACCGGCGCGGAGGCCCAGCTGGTCTGGATACCCCCGGACATCGAGGCCGTACGCCGCGAGGACCCGGCCCGCGCCACCGCGTGGCGGCTCGCCCTGCGCACGGCCCTGACCGGCGCCCTCGCCGAGGGCTACGCGATCCGGACCTGCACCCGGTCCGGGCACTACCTACTCACCCGGAGGAACCCCTCGTGAAGATCACCGGATGCGAACTGCGGCGCATACGGCTGCCGCTCGTCGAGCCGTTCCGCACGTCGTTCGGCACCCAGCACGCCCGCGAGGTGCTGCTCCTGCGCATCGCCACCCCCGAGGCGGAGGGCTGGGGCGAGTGCGTGGCGATGAGCGACCCGCTGTACTCGGCGGAGTACCTCGACGGTGCCGAGCACGTCGTCAGGCGCTTCCTGCTGCCCCGGCTCGCCGCGGCTCCGGAGGTGACGGCCGCGCACGTCGCCCCGCTGCTCGCGCCGGTCAAGGAACACCGCATGGCGAAGGCGGCCCTGGAGATGGCGGTGCTCGACGCCGAACTGCGGGCCGCCCGAGTGCCCTTCGCCCGCTACCTGGGTGCGGTGCACGACAGGGTCCCGGCCGGTGTCTCCGTCGGGATCATGGACTCGGTCGACCGGTTGCTGGACGCGGTGGCCGGGTACCTGCACGAGGGCTATCTGCGCATCAAACTGAAGATCCAGCCCGGCTGGGACGTGGAGCCCGTCCGGGCCGTACGCGAGCGCTTCGGCGACGAACTGCTGCTCCAGGTCGACGCCAACACCGCGTACACCCTCGCCGATGCACCGCTGCTCGCCCGACTGGACCCGTTCGGTCTGCTGCTGGTCGAGCAGCCGCTGGCCGAGGACGACGTGCGCGGCCACGCCGAATTGGCCAAGCGGATCCGCACGCCCGTCTGCCTGGACGAGTCGATCACCTCGGCGCGTGCCGCGGCCGACGCACTGACCTCCGGGGCCTGTTCGATCGTCAACATCAAGCCCGGCCGGGTCGGCGGCTACCTGGAGGCCCGGCGCATCCACGACGTCTGTGCCGCGATGGGGGCCCCGGTGTGGTGCGGGGGCATGCTCGAGACCGGGATCGGCAGGGCCGCCAACGTGGCGCTGGCCGCTCTTCCCGGCTTCGTCCTGCCCGGGGACACCTCGGCGTCCGCGCGGTTCTACGCCCAGGACATCACCGCCCCCTTCGTCCTGTCCGCCGGGCACCTGGAGGTGCCCGACGCACCGGGGTTCGGCGTCGAGATCCTGCCGGACGTTCTGGAGGAGGTCACGGTCTCGAGCCACTGGGTGACCCTGGACTCCCTGCGATAGGTCTCACGAGCCGGGGGCCTCGCCCCGGGCCCCCACCGCCGGCAGCCGGCCCCGGGCGGGGCCGGCTGTCGCGCGAGGTGTCGGGATGTCAGCCGGTCGACTGCGAGCCGCGAAGGTGGTCGACGGCGATGCGGGCCACGGTGCCGATCACGGCGTCGGCCGGCGGGTTCGCGTACGCCGACGAATCGGGGCGGGTGAACACGGCGACCGCGTACCGGCCGCCGTCCCGGTACTCCACCACGCCGACCTCGTTGCGGACGAACGGCAGGGTGCCGGTCTTGCCCGCGACGGTCACCGAGTCGTCCGGGAAGCCGCTGCGCAGCCGGTGCGGCCAGACCTGCAGCCCGAGGATGCGGCGCATCGCCGCACAGGACTCGGCCGACGCCGCCTGGTCCTGCCAGATCATCGAGAGCAGGGCGGTCAGCGAGCGGGCCGTCCCGCGGGTGCCGGACGGGATGTCCAGCGCGCGGGAGCCCCGCAGCCGCTCGATCTCCGCAGCACTGAGCTCGGTGACATCGGCGCCGCCCAGTACTTCGTCGAACGCGTCGTAGATGTCCTTGCAGGTTCCCTCCAGACGCACCTCCTTCAAGCCCAGCCCCGCCATCCGGGCGTTGACGGCGTCGATGCCGAGCAGCTCGCACAGGACGTCGGTCGCGGCGTTGTCACTCACGCTGATCATCCAGTAGGCCAGGTCGCGCAGCGAGACCTCGACCGGGTCGACCATGACCGACAACCCGGTCGGACCGGGCGACCGGCCTGCCTGCGGGAGGAGCATCCGGCTGCTCAGGTCGATCGTGCCCTCGTCGGCCCGGGCGTGGAGCTCCACGAGGACCGGGATCTTGCAGACACTGGCCAGGAGCACCGGGTCGTCCGCCCCGTACTCGAACTGCACACCGCTGTCGATGTCGACGGCGTGGACGAACCCCGCGGATCCGGCCGCCGTGAACGCCTCGGCCATGGCGCGCCGCACCTCCTCGGGACCGGTCTGGGCCCCGTTGTGCCCGCTGGGCGGACCGCCGACCGTCGTCGTGGTCTCCTTCATGGCGCTGACCCCTTCCAGGATGTCGTGTCTCTCGGGGGCGCCCCGCCCATGTCATCTCCGCCGGGAGCGCGGGGCACGAGGCGCGGGAGCAGCATGCACACAGGGGCAGGGCCGCGTCTTCGTCGGCGGCGACAAGGACGGAAGCCGCGTTGCGGTGGACGGGCCATGGCGCCGGAACACGCGCCGGGGGCGGGTCTGACTACGCTCGGTGGGGCGGGTGAGGCACAGGACCACGTCGGCCGACTGGCCCACACTCACAGCCGAGGCGTTCGTGTCGTCGTATGTCGAGGCGGGCGATCTGCCTCAGATCGGTGACCGGCACGGGCAGCGCCGGCAGCGGTCCGGCGCCGGCGATGCCCTGATAAGGCCGCTGCCCGTTGACTCGCTCAGGCACCGGCCTTGTCTTGGCCGCACAGTCGATAGCCCTCGGGCCGCCGAATGTGGAGGCAGTGCTGGAACAGCCGGTGCACGCCGGCACCGAGCACCGCACCCAGCAGGGGCGCGAGCAGATAGACCCACAGCAATCGGGTCTCCCCGGCGAGCAGTGCCGGGCCGAACTGGCGCGAGGGGTTCGCCGAGGCGCCGCTGTACCGACTCAGGACGGTGACGATGGATGCCGTCAGGGCTCCGACGATGTAAGGCAGCCAGCGGCTCAGAGCCGTATGCGCCAGGAAGAAGCCCACCGTCAGCACCACGATCAGCAGGCAGCCGCACTCCGTGCCCGCGAGCACCAAGGTGCTCCATGAGGCCCTCGGGCGCACCGCCGCATAGTTCACCGGCAGCCGGGAGAGCACGGACCCCCACACCAGCCGCCCAAGTGCTGTTCCCGCCACCGACCCGGCGAGCTGGGCACATACGTACGGTGTCACCATGCGTCCGGGAAATGCTCCCATCAGCCAGAGCGCCACGCTGATGGCCGGGTTGAGATGGGCGCCGGAGCGACGCCCGGGCGGGGAGGTGATGAGCACCACCAGCACCAGCCCCACCAGCAGGCCGTTGGCAGCGGCGGCCGCAGCTGCGTCGCCGACTGCCACCGCTGAGTCGGGCGCCACCAACCACCGGACCCCGGTGACCACGCAGAAGATCAGAACGGTCGTCAGTGCGAACTCGCGGGCCGCGTCAGGCAGCCAGGGGCACCACCCGCCATCCGGTGCCCGAGCCGAGGCGTCCGCCAGACCCATGACCACTCCCTGTGCAGCAGAATTTCCGACACTACGTGCGTGGCGCGCCAGGTATCCGGTGGCGCGCGGACAGGGGCCACCCACTCCGGGTGGCCAGCAGCCTCCCGAGGCGTTCCGTCCGGGGATCGGTTCGGCCTCTGCCTCACCTCCCCCGAACGGTGAAGTGACGGTCACCTTGCGCCGTCGAGGCTGGGCGGGCACCAGGTCTGCCCCGTCGCCTTTGAGCCGCCTCCTTTGCCTTCGAGGGACCTCTCCATGCGTCCTACCGTCTGCGCTCCCTTCGCAGCCGCCTGCGCCGCCCCCGCCACACCGTTCGCGGCCCGTCCTTTCGCCGCCCTCACGTCCCGTACCCGTCGCCGCTCCCCACGGCGGCACTACACACGACGCCATGCCGCGGCAGGCACTGAAGCGACCTGCCGGTGGCCGCATGAGCCGCAATGTCTTCGCGCAGCTACGCGCCCGGCTGGGCGGCTGTTTCCGACCGCCCGTCCGAGCATCCGCACCGTCCGGTCCCCGGCCAGCCGCCTGCGAACCGAGACCACGCGTCCCGGCCCGGGCTCGTCCGACCGGCGGAGCCGTACGCTGCCCTCCGCCCTGGGGAGGAGCGGAAAGCCGGTCCGAGTGGACGACTTCCCGGAGCCGGAGACCACGGAGGCTGGTGCCACAGCGATCAGCCGCAACCGGCTGAGATCCCCTCCGCTTTCCGGGAGAAACCCCTTGACCAGTCCCACCAGCACCCTGGCGCGCCCGAAGCACACCCGTGCCGGGTGGATTGCCGCCACCCTCGGTGCAGCCACCGTCGCCGCGACCCTACTGTCCCCCGGAGCCCGGCCTTCGCCGCCGCACCCGACGGCCACGATGCGACCGCGGCTGCCGCCGCGAACCACCGCACGACGGCTCCCCACTCCTCGGCCGCCGACCGCGCCGTCCGGCAGGCCGTGCGCCAGCTGACCGGGGCGGGCCTGCCGGGAGCCATCGCCCTGGTCCGGGACCACGGCCGGGTCGCCACTGCCGCGGCCGGCTACGCGGACCTCGCCACCAAACGGCGGATGACCACTGGGGACCACCTGCGGATCGGCAGCAACACCAAGCCCTTCACCGCCACCGTGGTCCTTCAGCTCGTCGCCGAGCACCGCCTGCGCTTGGACGACACCGTGGCACGGTTCCTTCCCGGCATCGTCCACAACGCCGACGGCATCACCGTGCGCCAGCTGCTCAACCACACCAGCGGCCTCTTCCCCTTCGAGCAGGACCCGGCCTTCGCCGCCCCCTACCTGCGCGGCGACGCCGGCTACTACCGATCGCCGCGGCAACTGGTGGCACTGGGCGACGCCCACGCGCCGCTGTTTCCGCCCGGCACCAAGTTCTCCTACTCCAACACCAACTACATGCTGCTCGGGCTGATCATCGAGAAGGTCACGCACCACTCCTACAAGGAGGAGCTGAACCGCCGCATCATCAAGCCGCTCGGGCTGCGCGACACCCGGCTGCCGGTCCGCTCGCTGTCGGTCCAGGGGCCGGCCGCGCACGGATACATGATCAACCAGCCGGGCGGCGCCACCCAGGACATCACCAGCGCCATCAGCCCCTCGACCACCTGGGCAGCGGGCGCGATCACCTCCACCGTCAACGATCTGGCCCGCTTCGACCGCGCCCTGCTCACCGGCAGGCTGCTGCCCAAGGCGCAACTGGCCCTGATGAAGCAGGCAGGGCCCTTCAAGGTCGACCCCGCGGACCCCAGCAAGGGCTACGGCCTGGGCCTCGAGAAGCTCAAGCTCTGCGGTATCACCATGTGGGGCCACACCGGCACGGTCCTGGGCACCCAGACCAACGCCTTCACCAGTGCCGACGGCACCCGGCAGCTCGTCCTGAGCACCAACGCCGATCCTGACACGTGGAACGCCGAGCAGATCTCCACCTGGCTCACCGCTACCCGGAAGACGCTCTGCGTCAAGTGAACCAGCGGAAACCGGATGGCCCGAAACGAGGTGATCCGGTCCTTGCCCCCAGTGATCACCGGCCAGGAGACTGGCAGCCATGAGCACGTGGAACGACCCGACCCCTCACCCCGGCACACCCCGCGCCGCACCGTGCTGATGGTCCTCTTCGACGGCGTCCAGGCGCTGGACCTGCACGCCGCGGCCAACGGCCGCGGCGGCTGGGACCGATCTCGACCCCGGGCACCGGGACGGGCGCACCTCCGAGCGGATCGCGGCCGGCGACGGCCTCGATCCCGCGGCCCGCGTCCGATCCCTGTCCGGTGGTCAGCAAAGCCGTGTCGCGCTCGCGCTCGCCACGCAGCCTGAACTGCTGTTGCCGGCACACCCGATGGCCGACCTCGACCCACTTGCCCGTCACGGGCTGATGAGGGCGCTGATGGCCAAGGCAGCGCCGAGTAGGGCACCAGGATCCCGATGCCCCCGCACGTGGTCACCGAAGTGGACGGAGCCGGCCAGGTCGACGACCCGCTGGGCGCCCACCCCATGATGACCGGCCCCGCAGACGCAGCCGCCCAACGGCCGGAAATGCCGTCATCGCATCCCGCACCACTGATCGCCGGCTCACCGCGCCCGTCCGCACTGCCGGCCGGCTCCTGCCTCGGGGCCGGCCGGCGGCCGGTCCTCCATGGAGGAACCGGTCCTCGCCCACCCGCGTGCCCCACAGGGCCCGACCGCCTCCTCCGCCCCGACCAAGAACCAGGAAGCGGCTTGAGGAGCTCCCTCACCGCCCTCGACCCGCACCGGGCGTCCCCTTCCCCCGGGTTGATGCGAACTCTGGTGCGCCTGCACCGCCCCGCGCTGTATGGGTGGACAGTTCTGGTCCTCGGGCTGTCGGCGCTGCTGCTGTGGCTGGGCGGACCGCTCACCGATGCGTCAGTCGAGGCATGGCGCCAGTTCGACGCCTGCCTCTCCCCCACGTGCTCCTACGACCAGGCTGCGATCATCCGGTACAAGCACATCTACCTCTACGCGACATTCGCCACCTTCGTCGTCCCGGTACTGGTCGCTGCCTGCGCGGGAGCGGCCCTGACCGCCCGCGATCCGGAAAACGGAACCGCCAAGGTCGCCTCGGCACAGGGTGTCTCACCGGCCCGCTGGCTCGCCGTGAAGCTCACCGTCCCGGCCGTGGCCGTCGCAGCCGGGACCGGGCTGCTGGTCCTGCTCCACCATCTGATGTGGTCGGCGTCCCAAGGCCGTATCGACAGCGTCAAGGCCTGGTACGACACCCCGACCTTCTACACCAACGGCCCCGTCCTGGTGGCCCTCGCACTGGTCGGCCTCGCTGCCGGCGCCCTCGCCGGAATGGTCCGGCGACGCTCCATCGCCGCGCTCGCCACCGCGCCGCTCGCCGTGGCCCTGATATGGGCCGCCCTCCACGCCGTCCTACCCCGCCTCTGGCCCACCGTCACCAGCGTCTGCAACCTGGACGACGGCAACGGCCTGGCAGGCGACGGCATCACCGTCGGTCAGGGCTTCCTCACCTCTACCGGAAGCCGCCACCCGTTCACCACCGATTGCGGCCCCTACGCCGACTTCCCCGAGTGCCGCCGCACCGTCTACAACAAGCTCGACGCCACCAGCTTTTACCACGAGTACCACCCCGCCACCCACTACTGGCCTCTGCAACTGACCGCGACCGCGATCCTCCTCGCCGCCACCGCTCTGAAGTCGGACCGGACACGAGGCCGTTCGGCTGCGGCCCGAGGGAGGCCAAGGGGGCCGGCGGAAGGCCGGTCACACGGGGCGGGACGCACTGGCCGGCCCCAGCCAGGTGCGTCTGCTCGACAGGGACAGGGACCACAAGGCCCCTGTCCCGATACGCGGTATTTGTGACCGCTTCCGGCGGCGACCGTGCCGTGTCCGCCGGTTAGATTCGGCGGTACCCCCTCCCGGGGCGCTACGACGCCATGCGCCACACCCCTGGAGACGTCGCAGGCCTCGGACGTCTCGACTTCGGCCCGGCATCGGTCGCACCCCCTGGAGAGCGGCCTGCCTGCCCACGTTTCCCCGGGCAGGGACACCACAAGCGCCCCCGGCGGATCGTCGTCGCCGTGGGGTGTCGTCCGCACCGTATCCGCGAAGGACCCGCCATGCCTGCCGTGACCGTCGAGGATCTCCTGGTTCTCCCCCGCCTCCCCCGCCCTGACGCCGCCGCCATCGACCGCCCCGTCCGCCGAATAGTCACCGCGCACCAGCAGCGGGAGGGGGCCGGCTTCTTGGTGCGCCGTCCGTTCCCGAGTGCCGCGTTGCCCGACGCAGACCCGTTCTTGCTGCTCGACCACGTCGGTGAGACCGTCTACCAGCCGCATGAGGCCAAAGGCGCGCCCTGGCACCCTCACCGCGGGTTCGAAACGGTCACCTACGTCATCGACGGCACGGTGGTCCACCACGATTCCAACGGGGGCGGAGGCGTGATAGCGGGCGGGGACACCCAGTGGATGACCGCAGGGTCGGGCATCCTGCACGACGAGGTCCCCAGCGAAGAGGTCCTCGCCAAAGGCGGCCTCAGCCACGGCATCCAACTCTGGGTAAACCTGCCCCGCACCCACAAGTGGGCGCCACCGCGCTACCAGGACGTCCGGGCGGACCGGCTGCGGCTGCTGACCTCCGACGACGGAGGGGCGCTGGTACGCCTGATCGCCGGTGGTCTCGGCGGCCACCACGGTCCGGGCGTGACCTACACGCCGATCGTGTACGCGCACGCGAGTCTCCTTCCGCAGGCACAATTGCGGACGGCATGGGATCCGCAGTTCAGCGCGATGGTCTACGTGCTGCAGGGATCGGGCAACGTGGGCGAGGACAAGCGGCCCGTGGAGGAGGGGCAACTCGCGTTGTTCGGCGCGGGAGATGCCATCAGCGTTCAGGCGGGGCCGTCGCAGCACAGCCGGACCGGACAACTTGAGGTGCTCCTCCTGGGCGGCGTGCCGCTGCGGGAGCCGATCGCCCGCTACGGCCCGTTCGTGATGAACTCCCAGGCGGAGATCCGGCAGGCCATCGAGGACTACCAGCAGGGCAGGATGGGACACGTTCCCGCAGCCCACCTGGACGGCGGCACGCCGTGAGGAGCGGCCCGGCCAGGACACCCGAGGACCACGGGGCCGGCCGGCATGCACGCCACCCGGTACGGCGGCCACATCGGCGGTGGTGACCGGTGGCACCCAGCTGCTGTGGGTCTACCTGGGCGCCCCGCTGATCGGCGCGTCGCTGGGGATCGCGGCCCACCGCCTCCTCCAGTGCCGCCTGGGCACCTCCACCACCCCGTGCGGTTACCGGCTGTGCGGGAACAACGACGGTGCGAAACCCGGTTTGATGAAGCGCGGCGTAGGTCGCGCCCCCTTCGGGGCTTGGGGCCGCACCCTCGCGGGCCCGCGGAGCCATGGCATCGCACCGACCGCGGATCCGGGGGTGGACTGCGCCCATGCGCGGGCTGCGCGGGGGCCAGGAACGTGGGAAACGGGTCCGGGGGCGCAGCCATGACGACACCGGCGCACCCGGTTGCCCATGATGTGCCGGCGGACTCTCCACCGGCACATCGGACTCCGGAGGTCGCCATGCAGTCCCGTCCGCGTCATCCCGGCCCGGCGGCTCACGAGACCGTCTTGGCCGTGGACACCCCACGCCGCACGACGCTGCCGATGGCGGGTCCTGTCCGAACAGCTGTGGTGGCGTTGCCCACCGAGCCTGCCAGCGTGAGTGTCGTCCGCCGCTGGGCCACCGGCCTCCTCACTCTGTGGGGGGTCGGTGCGGACGACCTCGGCACGGCCGCCCTGGTGATCAGTGAGCTGGCGGCCAACGCCGTCCGCTACGGCCATGCGGAAATGAGCATCCGCCTCCTTCAGCAGGCGAACTGGCTGCATATGTGTGTGACGGACTCCGGAGCTCCTTTGGCAGCGCACCGGGTTGTCATCCCGCGGGAACTGGCCGAGCACGGCCGCGGCCTGGCCATCGTCGAGGCACTCTCCGAAACGATCGAGGTGACCCGCGAGCCGGAAGGGTGGCGTGTGGGCGCCGTACTGCGCGTGACGACGGCCGGAAGACCGGCGGCGAAACCTGCCGCCGGCGTGGCGTGACCTGGTGACCCCGCGCGTCAACGCGCGGGCCTCCTGCGTCACCGGCCGAGCAGGGTGACAGCGGGCCGCCCGGTCCTGTCGAAGGCGTTCGTCGCAGCGGCGTGGTCCGCGTTGGCGGGTCAACATGTATGCGTGCACCGGAACTTCGCTTGCGCGAGGGGAAGAGCGGTCGGATGGTGACGACGGCTGTCCTCGTGCACGGTGATGCCTGGTCATCGAGGACAGTCCGTTTCGTTGTCGCAGGGTGGGGCCAGGGGCAGTTCGGCTCGGACGAGGAGGCCGCCGTCGGGTTGCGGGCCGCTGTGCAGGATGCCGCCGGCGGCGGTGACGCGTTCGCGCATGCCCACCAGGCCGAAGCCGCCGCCGGGCGGCATCGCATAGGGAGAGGAGGGGGCGGTCAGCGGGCGTCGGCCATGGCCGAGTGGACCGTGAAGGTGGTCCTGAACCGCGCCCGGTACGTGCCCGGGGTGACGCCGCGTTCTCGCTGGAAGGCGCGGCGCAGGGTCTCCTCGGAGCCGAAACCCGAGCGGCGGGCCACGACGTCCAGCGGGTCGGTGCCGGTCTCGAGCAGCCCCTGCGCCGCCTCGATGCGGATCTGCTCCACAAAGCGGGTCATGGTCATGCCGGTCTCGGTGCGGAAGAGCCGGGTCAGCTGGCGCACGCTCACGCCGACCCGCCCGGCCACCGCCTCCAGACTGTGATCGGCGGCAGGGTCGGCCGTGACGTCGTCCATCACCTGCCGCACCACCTGGTGGCGGGGCTGCCGGGCGGCCTGGCGGACGCTGAACTGTGACTGACCGCCCGGCCGGGCCAGGAAGACCACCAGATACTTCGCCGCCGCACGCGCCACCTCGGGCCCGAAATCCTCCTCGACCAGCGACAGGGCCAGATCGATACCGGAGGTGACCCCGGCGGAGCTGATGACCTTCCCGTCGCGCACGAAGATGGAGTCGGCATCGACCTGGATGCAAGGGAAGTGCCTGGCCAGGTCGCCGGTCAGGCACCAGTGGGTGGCCGCTCGGCGCCCGTCCAGCAGTCCCGTGGCCGCGAGCGGGAACGCGCCTGCGCACACCGAAGCCACCCGGCGGGAGGATCCGGCCAGGCGAGCGATCCCGGCGATGAGGGGAGCATCCGACACCGCCACACGCCAGTCGGGGCGGCCGGGAATGATCAGGGTGTCGATTCTGCCGGTGAACTCCTCCAGGGCCACATCCGCCGCCAGCCGCGCACCCGCCGTGGTCACCACTTCCCGCCCCCCACAGGAGGCGGTCAGCAACCGGTAGCGGGCGCCCTGGTCATTGGCGGCGGCGAACACCTCCAGCGGCCCGGTGACGTCCAGCAACTGCACGCAGTCGAACAGCACCATCACCACCAGGTGCGGCCGGATCCGCCCGCTTCGCCCGTCCATGAGAAAATCCTCCGTCCGCCCCACCTGCTGGGCAAGACGGTCACCCACCGTGGACCGGCCCACCACCCAGCGCACCCGCCACCCGGCCCGCGGGTACCGCGCCCCCAGGTCCGGAAGACGTCCGAGGGCATTCCGGCTGCGTGGTACGGAAGCGCGCGCGGTAGGCGCCGGGGGCAATTCCGAATTCGCGTTGAAATGCGCGGCGCAGCGTTTCCGCGGATCCGAATCCGCTCCTGCGGGCGACCGTATCCAACGAGTCGGTGCCCGATTCCAGCATCCCCTGCGCCGCCTCCAGGCGGATCTCCTCGACGAACCGGGCGGCCGTGGTACCGGTCTCCTGACGGATCAGCCGGGTCAGGTGGCGCACGCTCACCCCCGCCCGGTCCGCCAGTGCTCCCAGCCGGTGATCCACATGAGGAGCAGCCGCCACGGCGTCCAGTACCGCGCGGACCGTCGCGCTGCGGCAGTACCGCGCACGAAGCCGGACACTGAACTGGGACTGCCCGCCCGGCCGTGCCATGAAGACCACCAGGTCCTTGGCCGCGGCCCGCGCCACCTCGGGCCCCAGATCCTCCTCCGCCAACGACAGCGTCAGGTCGATACCCGCCGTCACGCCCGCCGAGGTGATGATCCGGCCGTCACGGATGAACAGCGCATCGCGGTCCACGTGCACCGACGGGAAGCGGGCGGCCAACTGGTCGGCCTGCCGCCAGTGGGTGGCAACACGGCACCCGTCCAGCAGCCCCGCGGCCGCCAGCGGGAAGGCCCCCGCGCACAGGGAGGCCACCCGGCCGGCCGAGCGGGCCAGCCGCGTCAACTCCCCGAGCAGCCCATGGTCTTCCACGGGCACGCGCCAATTGGGGCTGCCGGGAACCATCAGCGTGCCGATCCGCCCGGACCACTCCTCAAGCACCCCATCGGCGGCAAGCCGCAACCCGGACGTGGTCCGCACCTCCTTGCCGCCGGGAGACAGGGCGACAACCCGGTAGCGGCCCCCGTGGACGTTGGCGGCCGCCAGAACGTCCATCGGCCCGGTGACGTCCAGCGCCTGCACCCCGTCGTAGAGGACCATCGCGACGAGGTGGGTGCGCGGGCGCCGCACTGCGCCGGCCGGGCCGTTCGAGGTGATCATGACTGCCAGGGTCGGGCCATGCCTTGCGGCGGGGCAAGGACCGATACCCCTCGTATCCGGCCATCACCGCGCAGGAGGGCAGAACCGGGCCGGCCGGGCACAGTGCGGAGGACGCGTCGCACTCCTCGTCCCCGGCGCTCACGACGGGAGATGCGACGGGCCCCGGGGCCGCCCGGGCGAGGATCCGGTGGCGCAGGTGTCCTGGCGCCCGCCGGCAGGCACGGGTACGGCCCTCTCTCTCGCTGGTGGGCGAGAGAGAGGGCCGTACGGGCCGGGGTGGGCGACTGCGGATGCCCGCCCCTGTTGCGGAGTCAGTGCCGGCTACCGGCCACCTGGTAGGCGCGGATCACTGTCTGGTCCACGGAGTTGCCCGCGGCGTCGGTGGCCAGGACGCGCAGCGAGACGAAACCCCCCGCCGGGTTGGCGGTCCGGGCCTGCCACCGCCCGCCGGGCTTCTTGGCCAGGTCCAGTGGCTTCCAGGTCGTGCCGTCGTCCACGGAGGCCCACGCCTTCATCGCGGTGACCCTCGGCAACGAAGCCTCGATCTGGTAGCCCGTGAGATCGAAGGAGAACCGCTTGCCCGCCGGCGCCCGGTTCTTCAGGTCCACCGGCACCTCGTAGCCCACCTGCACCAGGGGCAGCGCCGTGACATCCTTGGTGCTGCCCGAGGTGAAGGACCACTCGGTGTGCGTCCTGGTCCCCACCCGGCTCCAGCTCAGGCCTTCCCGGTCGGTGTCGTAGACGTACCGGTACGCCGCCGGGGACGGGTCCGCGGCGCGGTACATCGCCATGCTCGGGTCGAGGTAGTCCGCCACCTTCGTGCCGTTGCGGTAGAGCGAGCTGGTGACCTTGCCCATCATGCCGGGCCCCTGGTGCTCCCGGCCCGGGCCGGCCCCGTCGTCGGCGGCCGACACGGCCAGGCCCATCTCGTCGGCGTGGCGGTACGCACCCGGGTCGGCCGGCTTCGGCTGGGGATCCAGGATCGCCGCCAGGATGGAGAAGGGTGCGGTGTGGGTCGGAACCCGCGGCCTGATCACGCTGCGGCCGTAGGTCTCCTGCAGATGCGCGCCGGGGGCCAGGCGGCGGTACTGCCCGTGCGTCGATTCGTCGAGGCCGGTGCCCTCTGCGAACAGCCGGCCGACGCTGGTTTCATAGAGGTCACCGTTGGCTTGGTGCCATTCCTGGATCCGCGCGTTCGTCGGCCGCTCGTACTGGTCGCCCTGCTGCAGCAGGGCGCCCAGCGGGGTCCGCAGCACCCGGAACTGAGTCGTCCAGACATAGGCGCGTTCGCCGTGGTAGACACGATCGATCAGCGCGGAGTTGCGCGCCGTCAGTACGCCCGTCAGAGGCGCGTCCGGAATCTGGTGCAGGGCCCGGACCGAGCCGGAGTAGGTGTAGCGCTCCCGGGCGACGGCGTCGAAGGAGAACGTTCCCCGCCCGCCATCCAGCATCTGGACCAGGGCCTGGCCTTCGTCGACCGTCAGCCGGATCACCGGCAGCGGGAGACCTTCGGAAGAGTAGAGGTGCATCTCCTGGGCACGGGTGACGCCGATCAGACCGATCGCCCCGAGTTCGCGGGCGCGCCGGGCCACCGGCACCGCCTCGGTGGGCTTGTCCACCTCCACCACGACGACCGCACCGTGCAGGTCGTGCTTGCGCAGATCAGCCTCGGTTCCGGTCCCGACGTGGACCAGCGGCACGCTGCGACGGCCGTCCAGGCGCGGTGACTCGAGCACGTAGTGCGGGTGCAGTCGCAGTTGCTTCCCGGGCTTTCGGCCGCGGTCGGGGATCTGGGCGGTCGCGGCGCGAAACAGCGGCTCGTGTCCCTCCCACCCCAGGTTGAGCAGGTAGTCACCCGACGTCACCGGCTTGGTGGGCAGCGCCGAGACCCGGATGCCGTGGCCCGGTACCGAGGACTGGAACGCCCAGACGTCCTCGCCGGAACCCCGCCGCATGCTGGTCACCAGCGACCCGTACGGATCAGCGGGCCGGGGGGTGCGGAGCGTGACGGGGTGCGCCTTGCGGGCGTCCAGGGTGATCTCGGTGTCCTTGGTCAGATTGATCTCCGGCACGTCGGCGACGGTGTACTCGGTGCGGTCGTCCACCGTGCCCGCCGTGCAGGTCTGGATCACCGAGGACAGGCCGTAGCGGTCCTCCGGGAGCGTCATCGTGACGACGCCGTCCTCCGGCAGGCCCAGCTGGGCGACGTTCCCGTTCAGGTCGTAGATCATGTTCGGATCCACGAAGCACGGCACGTCGCCGTGGGCGTCCCGGAAGCGGAGCGTCAGCTGGTGGTCCGGCGCGCCGATCCGCAGCGCCACCGAGGTGCGGACCACGTCGGTGCCGCCGCGCTCGGTGGCCACCAGCTGGGTGCCGAACCGCCCGGCCGGCCGTGCTCCCGCAGCCGCGTCGACGGTGGCCGTCGCGGTGCCGCCCGCGGGAACCGTCACCGACGGGCTGCGGAGGCTGAACAGACCGGACGGCGCTGCCGCGTTGGCCGCCAGCGCCAGGTCGAGGGTGACGTCGTTGTCGCCGGTGTTGCGGTACGTCACCGTACGCTCGAGGGGCGGCGCGGTGGTGCCGGGCGCCAGGGGCTTCATCGAACCGAACTCGACAGCCGCGTCGGCCACCACCCGCTGGGTGATCGCACGCGCCACGTCGACGCGTCCGCTGCCGCCGGCGTACGGCGCGTCGGGCTGCGCCTTGGTGCTGCCGACGAGAGCGTCCTTGAGCCGGTCGGCGCTCCAGTTGGGGTGCGCCTGCTTGAGGATGGCGGCTGCGGCCGCGACGTGCGGGGTGGCCATCGAGGTGCCCGAGAGGCCGATGTAGTGCTCGTCGACGATCGGACGGCCCCCGAGTTGGGTCCCCGCCGCCCGGGCGGCGACGATGTCGACGCCGGGCGCGGTGAGGTCCGGCTTGACGGCGTAGTCGCCGAGCCTCGGGCCACGGCTGGAGAAGGGGGCCAGCGCGTCCTGCTTGCTGACCGCACCCACGGTCAGGGCCGAGTCGGCGGCACCGGGCGACGCCACCGTGCTCTCGCCACCGGCGTTTCCGGCGGCTATGACGAACAGCGTGCCGTACTTCGCGGTGAGGGCATCGACCTCAGCGGACAGGGGGTCGGTGCCGTCCGTGGCGCCACCGCCCAGGCTCATGCTCACCACCGGCGCACCGGTCTGGGCGGCCCAGTCCATGCCCGCGATGATCGCCGAGGTAGCGCCCGAGCCGCCGTTGTCGAGGACCTTGCCGACATAGAGCTGCGCTCCCGGCGCCGCGCCCTTGCGCCGGCCGTCCGAGGCGGCGCCACTTCCTGCGATGGTGCCGGCGACATGGGTGCCGTGGCCGTGGTGGTCCACCGCATCCGGGTTCGGGCTGAAGTTGCGGGCCTCGATGATCTTCCCGGCCAGATCCGGGTGATCCGGGTCGACGCCGGTGTCGAGGACGGCGACCTTCACCCCCGTGCCGTCGTAGCCCGCCTTCCAGGCCTGCGGCGCGCCGATCTGCGGCACGCTCTGCTCCAGGTCGGCCGTCACCTTGCCGTCCAGCCAGACCTTGGAGACACCTGAGGCCAGACGGGTCGGCGCGGGACCGTCCGCGGCGGCCGCGGCGCCCTTGGCCGGGACCTTGGAACCGGTCAGGGATGCCCAGAACTCGCCCACCCGGTCCTTGTCCGCGCTCAGCGCCGCTCCGTCGATCCCGGAGAAGACCCGGGTGCGACGGCTGCCCTCGGGCACGGCGGCCTTGGCGGCGAGCTTTGCCGCGCCCTTGGCGCGAACACCCGACGGCGAGCCGTAAGTGACGATCAGCGGCAGCTTCTTGGTGTGCGCGTCGTCGTAGCCGTACGACGCCAGCCGGGTCACATTGAACAGTTCCTTGTCGAGCTTCCCGGCCTTGATCAGCGGCAGCGCGGCGTACGGGTACACATGGATCTCACCCTTGACGGTCGCCGTCACGTGCCCGCTGCTGCCCGGTGCCCGGTGCACGGCGGCCAGTTGCCTGCCGTCCGGTCCGGTGACCAGCTCCACCCGGTCGCCGGTGATCAGCGTGATCTGCCGGACCTGGCCGCCCGGTACGTCGGCCGCGCTCGCTGCGACGGCCCTGCGGGGTTCCGGAGAATGCCCTGAGGCTGGGACGGCGCCGGTGGCGAGCATCGCCACCGCGCATCCCATGACTGCCAGTCGATGTCTCCACGACATGGAATTGAGCCCTCACTTGTGGTCGGGGGTGATGCGTCACGACCCGTCGGGGCGCGGACCGTGACACCAGGCCACGCCCTTGACCGGGGCCGTGCCGCCGTCCCTCCACCGGGGTGCCGGCGAAGGAACGTCGTCGACGGCACTCATCAACAGCTGAATGACCGTCAGTCCTGAAGCCTGGACGGTGATCCGGATCCGGACACGCAGATGCTTCCAGGCAGCGCGATCACCGGTCAGCCGCGGGGGCGGACATGAAATCCCCAACTCCGGCCATCCGGGGCTTGTGCGATGTCGTGGGGAATGGACCGCTTTTGCAAGGGATCTGCGACCCAGAGCAGCGGGGCGCGAAGTTCGAGGCCGGCGCGGTAGCTCCGGGGGGTCTTGTCGAGGCGTGTGACGATGCCGCGCCAGGTCTTCAGCCGTTGATCAGTCGCTCGACGGTGTCGCGCTCGCGGTGAGGATCGGTGTCGCAAGTGACGGGCCGGCTGCCCCGGCTGCCTTTCTTCTTGCGGTCGGCGGCCTGGTCCTTCTTCTCCGGTATGACCGCCTCGATGTAGCGCTCAGTGGCTCTGTTCATGAGAACGGACAGCAGATGTTCACCACTTCGGGAGGCAGCACGACGCACCGCGGATTCGAACGCTGCGTGAGGTGTGCCCCGAGAGGTGGCCGCCGAAGTCTCACAGAGCCGGGTGGCCGCAGGACGGCCGCCGCCGTTCGCGCTGAAGCCCGTTGTCGACGTCGTGGCGGCGCTCGGGCCCCGCAGCGGACGAGAAACACCATGGCTCGGCCGCCGCCGAGCTGCGACGATGCTGTTTTTCAAGCGGAGGGCATTTGTTCGTCTTCGTGTGTGCGGGGTGCGGCACCGAGCTGACCGCCCCGCTGTCCCAGGTGGTCCTGCCGGTCCACGCCCATCAGAAGTACGGGAACGGGATTCAGCTCCCGGTCCTCATGGAGTCGGGCACGTTCGCCGTGGAGCCGGAGCCCTCGGGGCCTCCGTGGCGGAGGTGGGAGGAGATCGATCCGGACGAGCTGGCCGCGCGCGGCATCTACGCGCCGGTCCACGTCCTGTCTGACGGCGCGCCGGGCGCGATCGTCATCGCGCCGGGAGATGTCCGCGGCACCGTGCTCATCCCGGAGAAGTGCGCTGGCTACTGCTGCGGCCTCGACGGGGCTGACGGCCCCAACGTGGCCTGCGAGACGTGCGGCCTGCCCGTGGCGAGCAGGATCGACGACTGCTCGCTCTGGCAGGCGGTGTGGCTCGCCCCTGACGCGGTGCGCCGCCGCCGAGTCGACGGCACCGATGCCGCACCGCTCTCCTGGGCGGAGCTGGCGGCGCAGGGAAAGGGCACACCTCCGTTCGAGCCGATCACCGCCTGGGACGGACCACGGCTGGGGTTGAACCACTGGTGGTCCTGGAGCCCGCAGTGGGAGGCGGCGGCCGGCCGGGCGCTCGCCCATCTGCTGACGGCGTCGGAGGGCCGGTCGGTGACCGTCCCGGACGGCCTGACCGAGGAGGTGTTCCAACCCGTCCTCGACACCCTGTTGACCGCAGGTCCGCCGGCGCGGCGCGCCGTTCTGGCCGGACCGGGGCTGCCCGCCCCCGACGCGGACGTCGACATCCTCATCGTGCCGGTGCATCCGCAGACGGGCGAGACCTGGGCTCCGCCCAGCCCTGCCGCCTCGGCACCCCCGGTGCCCCTGCCGTTCGGGGTGTGGTGGTGGTTGGCTTTCCCCGAGCCGCACCTGCCCGCCCCCACGTCGGGCGTCATGCCCGACGGCGTCCTACGCGACGATCCGCCCGCACCGCACCCCTGCAGCCTCTTCAGACCCGACCCGGGAACTTTCTGGCACACCCTGGTCCGGCTACCAGCCGTCCGCAGCCAATGGCTGCGCGAGATCTTGAGCACCTCACGCAGGACACGCGCACGCCTCTTCTGATCACCCGGCAGAAGACGCCGGCGCTCAGCCTCCGACCTGTCGGGGGATCATGCCTCCGCAATCGAACAGCGCCAGACGGTGGTGCCTCTCGAAGTGGTGCACATCTGCTGTCCGTTCTCATGAACACAACCAGCTCAGGTAGGAGCAGTCGGCGCGGGACGCGTGGGCCTCGTCCGCAGCGACCGCACCGGCCGGGTGTGGGGCCGACCGGCGGGCGGACGGACGCGGATCTTCTTCAGCACGAGGATGAACACGCCGGCGCGGCCGGCGAATCTCCGCCCTCCTCGTCGCCGCGAGCGCGGCCGGAGCCGTGATCGCCCCGGCGCCACGGCTTTCGCCCCCGCCGTCCATGGCGCGGCGCCCTCCCGCGCCGCAGTCCATCACCCGACTCCGGCCCGTCCCCGGGCTGCTGGCCGTGCCGTCCAGCGGGCCGTCCGCCGACTGACCGGGGCGGCTCTGCCCGGGCGATCGTCCTCGTCCAAAGACCACGGCCGCACCGCGACCGCCGCGGCCGGCCACGCCGACCTGGCCGCCGTACGGCCCGTGACCAGCACAGACCATCTGCGCATCGGCCGCGACACCGAGGGGTTCACCGACAGGGTGGTACTGCAAACGGCGACCGACCACGGGCTGAGCCTGGACGACAGCGTCAACCGGCTCCTATCCGGCGCCATCCACGACAGCGACCACGTCACCGTGCGCCGGCCGCTCAACCACACCAGCGGGTTCTACCCCGCCTCGAACAGGACTCGGCCTCCGCCGCCCCCTACCCGCGGGGCGACGCCGGATTGCCGAATGAGAAGCCAGCGGAACGCAGGACGGAAGCCGGGTCTGTGGCGGACATGGAGGACGAGCAGGGAAGGCTGCTTCAGCGTGACCGGTCCATCCAGGGCCTGTGCCCCGGTCCGGTCGGGTGCGTGCCCGTGACACCCATGACCACCGAGTAGAGGCTGGTCTGCGCGGCGATGATGAGCCGGTTGCGCTTGGCACCGCCCCAAGTGATATTGGCGACCGCCTCAGGGATGTTCAGCCGCCCGATCAGCGTGCCGTCGGGGTCGTAGCAGTGCACGCCGTCGTCCATCGCGGCGGCCCAGAGCCGACCGGCGTCGTCGAAGCGGAGGTTGTCGAAGCGGGCGCCCGTGCGAGCCCCGGCCTCGGCGAAAATCTCGCCGTCCGACAGCGTGCCGTCATCGCGCACGTCGAAGACCCGGATGAAGCCTGCCCGCGTGTCGGAGACGAAGAGCTGCCGCTCGTCGGCCGAGAAGACGAGGCCGTTCGGGGCGCCGAAGCAGTCGGCGACCAGCCCGACTTCGCCGGTGGCGGGATCGATGCGGTAGACGTTGTTGGAGCCGATCTCGCTCTGCGCGCGATGGCCCTCGTAGTCGCTGGTGATGCCGAAATCCGGGTCGGAGAACCAGATCGAGCCGTCGGACTTGACCGCCGCGTCGTTCGGGCTGTTCAGGCGCTTGCCCTGCCAGCGGTCGGCCAGCACCGTAACGGTGCCGTCGTGCTCGGTCCGGGTCACCCGGCGGTTGCCCTGCTCACAGGTGATCAGTCGGCCCTCGCGGTCCAGGGTGTTGCCATTGGTGTGTCCGGCACCGCGGCGGAAGACGTTGACGCTGCCCGTCTCCTCGTCCCAACGCAGCATCCGGTCATTGGGGATGTCACTCCAGATCACCTGCCGCCAGGCGGGCAGGTAGATCGGTCCCTCGGCCCAACGGCAGCCGCTGTACAGGATCTCCAGGCGGTCATCACCGTTCATGCACCGACCGGTACGGAACCGGTCGTCGAGCATCTCGTACAGCGCAGGGCCCTCGCTGGTCATGCGGATCCTTCCCACCCGGACAGATGCCGAATCTCCTACGACACATGACGAATATTGCAAGATGGGATATGGTCAATGCAAGGTCAAGCTGGATGGAGAGTCGTGGATCACATTGACCGTTCCCTACTGGCGCAGCTTCAGCAGGACGCCACCCAGTCCTACGCCTCGCTGGGCCAGGCCGTGGGCCTGTCGGCCGGAGCGGCTCACGAACGCGTGCGGAAGCTGAGAGAGCGCGGCGTGATCCGGCGCACCACCGCGGAGGTGGACCCGGCGGCGGTGGGCAACTCGGTCCTGGCCTACGTGATGGTCAGCTCGGACTCCTGGATGGGCGAGTCCGCTGAGGACTTCGCCGCGCTCCCCGAGATCCTGGAAGCCCACGTGATCGCCGGAAGCGCGTCGGTGCTGGTGAAGGTGAGGACCGCGACCACCGAACAACTGCAGGACGTACTGCGTCGGATCTACGCGATCGACGGGGTCAGCGGGACGCAGGCCACGGTAGTGCTGGAGACCTTCTTCGAGCGGCCCGTCTCCCCCTTGACCGGTCAGGGGTGACCTCGCGCACTCCCCATGCCACACCCCGGCTCCGCGAAGAGCGCAGGGACGGAACACCGTCTCCTCACCCGTCAGGGGTGACGGCCGAGCCCGGACTCACCCTCACCGTCAACGCCGCCGAGCCCGGTTCCCCCTCCGAAGAGAACCTCCGGCTGTCGGCGTCCTGGGCAGCCACGCCAGGGGCCATCACCCCAGCTGACCGGCTGACCGCCCGTCACGACGTCTCCGACGAGCCGGCGCCGGACGCCGGCTCCCGCGAACCCGGCGCGCCGTCCTGGCCTGAGTGGCAGGACCGAGCGCTCCTGTTCAGGCTACTGGCGGGACTGCTCCGCGACCGCCGAGATACCAGGGCCTGTTCCAGAAGGCCGCTTCGCGTGAGCAGTCAGTGGGTGGCGAGGATGTCGGCGAGACTCACAGCGGGGCGGCCAAGCAGGTCCGTCAGCGTACGCCGCTGTCGCTCGGTCAAGGCGCCGATGAAGATCACCACGTCGGCTTTGGCCTGGTCGCAGGCCTGAGCTACCTCACGAACTTTGCCGTAGCTCAGCAGAGTCCGCGAGGAGTAGGGCCGGCTCATCTTCTGGACCCCGCCATCCGAGACGCCTCGTCGTTGCACGATCCGCACGATGACCCGAGCCCCGCGTGCTGCCAGTTCTGTCGATGCCGAGGCCATCAGCGTTTCGAAGTTCTTCTGCTTGGCAGAGAAGTAGCCGACCAGGACGACATCAACGCCCACGACCGTGAGGCGGAACGGCCGGCGCTGGGCCGGCCTGGATGGCGCGCGACGAGCCGGGCGCCGGTCGCGCCTTCGTGGCTGATGCATGCGTCACAGGCTAAGTGCCTGGCCACCTGCAGGTCATGTCCGTTGGAGTGGTGTATCGACGGCCACTCGGTGATCTCTTCTTTGAGGCTATGCGGTGAGTTCGGTGGGCAGGGCGGTGTCGTCGGT